>JAQXMB010000085.1 GCA_029012425.1 bacterium
GCTACTCCAGCTTGAGCCACCACTACTGCCTGCGCTTCCGCTGTCTGCATTATTATTGCTGTTTGAAGCCGAACCGGCAGATGAGCTTCCTGCATCTACGGAGCTATTTTTTCCGGTTGAATCAGTGATTGTCACTTTCTCAGAAGTATTGTTGGTAACATTCGGTTTTACATCCGCATTTCCCGCTTTGACGCTTGAGCCTTCTGCTCCTTTATCAAGATTAACCTTTGCATCCGCATTTAAGGTAAGGTCTGTCTTAACTTCAGAACTGATGCTGGCACCCTTTGCATTGTTGGTAATTTCAACAGTAGAAGTGGTATTTCCGCCAACAGCAACATTTGCTGATGCATCTACAACGATGTTTCCAACCGATCCATCAATTGTAAGTGCTACATTTTCTGCCTTTCCTGCTACAGAAACGGTCTTAACAACTGCACCCTTAGCAACTTTTACGGTTGCATCCGCTTTCATCGTAAGATTCTCTAATGTTACGCCTGCTTTTACCGTTAATGCTGCTTTCTTATTTAATACAACATTTGCATCCTGACTGGTTGTAATCTTCGCACCTGTTGCATTATTGGTAATAGAAGGAGCTTCTTTTGAGCTTCCGCTGACAGATACGGTACTCTTTCCCTTTACATTGATGGCATCAACCGTTCCGTTATTCACAATACTAATCTTTCCGCCCTTTGCTGAAACGGTAATCTTTGTATCGGTAGATACCTTGCCTGCTACAAGCTTTAATGAGTTGGTGTCTCTTACGACAATGTTATTGCCCTTACCTCTGTCATACACAGATTTTCCGTCTTTAATATCAATTTTCTTGAAATCGCCATAGTTATTTACAGTGGCCTTCGGAGCAGAAACAACCAGATCCTTCTTTCCATATGCACCATCCTTGATGGTAAATTTCGTTCCCTTAGATGTCTTGATAACAATTTTTGTAACCTTCGGGTCATTCAAGGCAGCCTCTAACTGTTTCTGAGTTTTGATGGTTACAGTTTTCGTTGCTGCGATGGATGTTGTAGGTGGAATTACACCACCGGTCAAAACAACAGCCGTTACCATAAGGCCTGCGAACAACTGTGTTACTTTTTTGTTTTTCATTTAGAAAACTCTCCTTTCTGTCTTTTCGTTCCATATTTGTACTTTTGTCCTTTGCAATTATGCAGTAAACAATATGTAACTATTTTATATATATCATTTTTAATCCTATATTTCAAGCATAATATCGCTTTTATTCCAACACAATAAACATAAGTGTCAGTTACAATGCCATAAAGGTGGTGATATATCATGTATGAAGAGGAATTTGCGCCAAGACTTGCGGAGCTGAGAAATAAAAAGGGCGTTTCTGCCCGTGAGATGAGTCTCTCGATTGGTCAGAACGCCGGATACATTAACAATATCGAAAGCGGCAAGGCACTGCCGTCCATGTCTGCTTTTTTCTTTATTTGTGAGTTTCTTGGGATTACACCGAGAGAATTTTTTGAGACTGACTCTGTGCGCCCCATGCTTCTACGAAATTTGAATGATAATTTAAAAAAACTGGACGAAACACAGCTTCAGTGTATTGCGACAATTGTGGAAGGGCTGTCGCACACGCATTGAGCCAGATTTCTGTGTTTTCAAAAAAACAAAAACAGGGAGTATCGCATCTCACCAAATCCGGTGATTTCCGATACTCCCTTTTCATTCGATTAAAATATTTTAATTATGCAAGCTTGCTCTTAGCAACCTCTGCTAATGCAGCAAAACCTTCTGCATCGTTAACTGCTAACTCAGCTAACATCTTGCGGTTCATATCAACACCAGCAAGCTTTAAGCCATACATGAATCTGCTGTATGATAAGCCGTTCATACGAGCTGCAGCATTGATACGAGCGATCCACAACTGACGGAACTGTCTCTTTCTCTGCTTACGACCGGCATATGCGCTTGTCAATGCTCTCATAACAGACTGCTTTGCAATTCTGTACTGTTTTGAGCGGGCTCCTCTGTATCCCTTTGCCAACTTTAATGTACGATTATGTTTTTTCTTAGCGTTTAAGCCACCTTTTACTCTTGCCATTTCTTATTTCCTCCTTGTACAATCTTACAGATAAGGTAAGATCTTCTTCATATTCTTAACATTGGTTGCATCTGTGATTGCAGACTGTCTGAGATTTCTCTTTCTCTTGGTAGACTTCTTGGTTAAGATATGGCTCTTATAAGCTTTATTTCTCTTTAACTTTCCGCTTCCTGTCTTTGTGAAGCGCTTTGCTGCAGAACTCTTTGTTTTCATTTTAGGCATGATTTTTTCCTCCTTCAATCGTCCTTTTATTTCTTTTCTCCAAGCACCATGGTAATACTTCTACCTTCCTGCTTCGGTGCTTTTTCCACTACTGCAACATCAGCAAGCTGCTCTGCAAAGTCATCTAAAATATGACGACTCTGCTGCATGTGCGCCATCTCTCTACCACGGAAACGCAAAGAAATCTTTACCTTGTTTCCCTTCGTAATAAACTTTCTGGCAGCATTAATCTTGGTATTCAAATCATTAGAATCAATATTGGGAGAAAGACGAACCTCTTTAATCTCCACGGTTTTCTGCTTCTTGCGGGCATCCTTTTCCTTACGAGCCTGCTCGTAACGATATTTGCCATAGTCCACAATCTTACAAACCGGCGGTTTTGCAGTCGGAGCAATCTTTACTAAATCAAGCTCTGCCTCGTCTGCGAGACGCATTGCTTCTTTGATTGACATAACACCCAACTGGTCTCCGTTCTCTCCTATAACACGAACCTCTTTGTCTCTTATCTGTTCGTTGATCATTAATTCGCTAATGACACCACACCTCCTGAATATAGTCTGATATTTGCAATAGTAAAACAGCAAAAAAAGTGGATACACACATATGTATCCACTCATAAATCCTTCTCAAGATAATCAAAAATCATCATTGAAAAATTATTAACCCAAGTCACTCGTTTGTGCTAAGGTGAGAGTGGATACTCTACTTGCTGTTTTCAACTTAAACAATGTAACATAGGTTTCCACTCGTGTCAAGATGTTTTTTCTGATAAATCAAGATATTGCAAAAGCACTCCCATCAACCGGTCCGGATCTATCGGTTTCTCCAAATAATCAGTAAATCCGTAACCCAGATATATGTCCCTCGCTCCCGCAGTAACATTCGCTGTCAATGCGATAATCGGCGTCGTTTCATCCGTGAGATTACTGCTTTTTATCCGGTTTAATGTCTCAATTCCATCCATCTGTGGCATCAGATGATCCAGGAATATCAGATCATACTTATTTTTTTCAAGTAATGCGAGGCACTCCATTCCACCGGTTACAGTATCTACAGCAGTCGTTGTTGCCTTTAATAGACTCTTTAAGACAAACGCATTCGTCTTGTTATCATCGACCACCAGAATTCTTGCACCGGAGAAAAACTGCAGCTTCTGCTTCTTCTTCGCAAGCCGATGAATGACCGCACTCTCCGGAATTGCATCCTGTTCGAGCGAAAATGAAAACTGCGAGCCCTGCCCATATACACTCGCAACTTCTAACCGGCTTCCCATCTGCTCAAGGAGACTATTTACAATGCTCATTCCAAGTCCGGTACCTTCAATATGATGATTGCGCTGCTCTTCGATTCGTTGAAACGGGATACAAAGTGCATCAATATCCTCCGGTCTGATTCCAATACCGGTATCTTTCACAATCACGCGCAAAGAGCCATGCCAGTCAGATTCCGCCGTATAGGCAAGCATCAGTCTCACAGAACCTGCCGAAGTATACTTCACAGCATTCGCGAGAAGATTCGTAAGAATCTGCCGAATTCGAACATCGTCACCGATCAATTCTGACGGAACATTCGGAGCTACCTGAATCGTAAATATTAAATTCTTTTCCTTCGCGCGATAGTCAATGAGTTTTCTGACACTTTCAACCATTTCCCGGACATTATATTGAACAGGAACAATATCCAGCTTTCCGGTCTCAAGCTTTGAAAAATCCAAAATATCATTTACAACCTGCAACAGTGTCTGCCCAGCATTTTTTATATCCTGTGCATAGGAGCGGATCGTCTCATCCGTCGACTCACGGATAATCATCTCATTGAGTCCAAGCACCGCGTTAATTGGCGTACGAAATTCATGGGACATTTTCGAAAACATCAGTGTTTTTGCTGCATTTGCACCCGATAACTGCTCATTTTGTTCCTTTACATCAGTTACCATCTGTTCCTGCTTTAAAAACTGCTCCATCTCTTCGCTGATATCTTTCACCGAAAAAACAAACACCTGATTTTCTCTTGAAAAACCACGCAACGAACTAAAATGCAGTCGAACCCAGCGCCAGATGCCATCTATGGCGCGCATCTGATAATCCGCGTGAAACTTACCTTCCGAAAGCAATCGTTCCAAGACATTCTGCGGCTCTGTCAGTTTTAAAAACATTTCGCGGTCTTCTTCGCGGAACATTTCAACAATAATATTTCGCCAGCTTGTATATGCTAAGTCTGTATAGCCCTGCTTCTCAGAGCTTAATTCCGTCACCTGCGCATCCTTGCAAATATTCGCTTTGAGATCCACAACCATCGAATACAGATAGTCTTCCTGAAGCGTATCAAACTTCATCTTTGTAATGCGCTCCTCATTCATGACATCCGTATCTTCAATAAAATAGATGATATGAATGCCATCTTCTACTTTGAGTATTCGATATTCATAATTTTTTTCTTTGATAGACATGCATCCATGATAATTCTCCTGCTTGAACAGATTCACATCCATGAATGCCTGAAATCCTTGTTCAACCGGAAGCTCACCATCCTTGTTCTTAAAAAACAAGGATTGATAAAACTCCACACAGCTTCCGCGCTCACCAACATTCTCTATAAAAATATCATTTCCATGAATCATCTCGAAGGATTCATCATCCTCATACAAGAAGAAAATTGCTTCGCATTTTTCAAAAAAATACTTGTATGCTGTTTTAATGAATTTCTTCCTTGTCATTGGGTTCATTGTTTTACCTCAAAATTACTCGAATCAACCGATTACAAGCATCAATAAATGATTGTAAATGACGGTCAATATATGACAGATTGCCTACTTTAGCTGACATTTCCAGAATTTCCGCCTGTTCTCCAACATCAATAAAGCCAAGCTGTTTTGATGCGCTCTTAATTCCATGCACTTTTGTCCGAAACAAATCAATATCCGAATGAACGAGTCCACTTAATTGGACAATCATATCGGCCAATTCCTGACAATATACTTCAAGGATTTCTTTTTCTGTCGTCACATTCATTCGTATATCGGAAGCATCCGCTTTTGTTACCGGATCTGCCTGCGGCATTCTCCGATAACCCGGATGAATATGTGTTTCAATCACCTGTTTCAATTCATGTACCAAAAAAGGCTTCTGCATATATGCATCAAATCCGTACTCCGTATAATGCTTCTGCAACTCTTCCGTCATATCAGCAGTAAGCAGTACCATAGGATATTTTCTATGCTCCCGAATCTTTGTTGCCGCAGTCAGTCCATCCATACCGGGCATCAGATTATCCAGAAAAATCATCTGGTAATTGTGATTTAGTGCCGCCTCAACTGCTTGTGCCCCATCTTCTGCAACATCTACCTGCAGCTGCCAGGGAGCAATGAGTTCCTTGAATAATTTCTGATTTAAGACCATATCTTCTGCCAGAAGAACTCTGGCATCCGGATATACATATGTTGGAAGTACTGTCTTTTCAGACGATTCTGCCGCAACAGCAACCATATTTGTTAATTCTCCTTCTGTCACATTCAATACATCGCTCAATTGTTGTCATTCCATTTGCTCCCGCCGGTTCAATACCCGATGAACCTCGCCCTTTAAATACACTTCATTATAGGGTCGAACGATATAGCCGGCAACACCAAGCTGCTTACATGCCAAAACCGTTTCCAGATCACTGTGTGTCGTGATAAACAGAATCGGTACACTGCGATTGGTAATCTCGAGCACGCGTTTTGCTGTCTCTATGCCGTTCATTCCGGGCATATCGATATCCATAAGAATCAATTCCGGCAACTTGATGTTGGGAAGCTTTGCAAGAAGCTCTTCGCCGGAAGTAAAGCCTACCACATCATATCTGTCAGAAAGACTCTTCTGCAGCATAAGGATATTGGTCTGCATATCATCAACAACAAAAATCTGTGTACTTTCCTTAATCTGATTACGATTCTGTTCATCTTTGGCCGGGTCTGCCATCAAATCACTTTTCGGCGGTACAATAGAAAGACTCATGTTATCGCGCAGACTCAAATCAAGCATACCGCCTTCAAACAATCGAATAACCGGACGAAGATTATTGATTCCTGAATTTTCATAGACAATACCGGCCCGCCCGTCACTAAGCGTGACCTCGGTTCCCTTCGGATACAGCGGCACATACTTCATAAGTAAGTCCACACATTCCTTGTCAAACATAATTCCGCAACCGCCCATCAGATACTCACAGGCCTCATACGGGCTGTATGGATTTTTATAAGGGCGCTTGGAAACCAATGCATCATATACATCTGCAACATGAAGCATTTTCGCATATAACGACAATTCATCTCCGGTACAGCCCTTCGGATAACCACTGCCATCCACATTCTCATGGTGATACAGAACGGCAACCTTTACTTCCGCAGAAATATCCCACCGCTCTTTGATCGCCTCATAGGACATCGTAGAATGTGTCTTCATGATATTATATTCTTCGGGTGTCAGACGGCCGGGCTTGTTTAATATCTCATCCGGAATTTTCAGTTTTCCAAGATCATGTAACAGCGCAGCTAAAACAAGCTTTTCCAAGCCATCCTTTGGCAAACCTTTTCCCATTCCCATCACACCGCAAAGAACCGCTACATTTACGGAATGCGCATAGGTGTGGTCTGTGTAAGAACGAAGATCCATAAGATCCATTGATACAAATCCCTTATCAAGAATCTCCTCAACAATCTGCTTTGACACAATGCGACACTGGTCAATATTGCCCTGTTTAATGCATTGCATTCCGGCCTCACGAAGCTGCGGCGAAATCACACTCTCAACCTCAATTCCTTTCGAAAACTCGTCTTCAATGTAGATTCCGGTAAATCCGAATCGAATGAGTCCTTCTATGTAATTTTGAGTGAGCGCACTTTGCCCGCCGATCAGAATCCTGCCACCGGAATCATAAAGCGGTGTTGCAAGAATCATGCCTTCTTTTGCTTTTTCAATGGGAATGTAACGCATAAAACTCTCCTCAAAATTCAAAAAACATATTTTTCCTTATAGTCCAATTAATCATAACACCTTTTCCTTCTTTTGACAATTTGTAATTCTTCGGAGAAATTTTGATTTATACTTATTTTTGAATCAATTGCTTTATGAAACATGATTGATATGCTATAGTAGTTGTTGGCGTTAACAAAAATAATAACTGATAGGAAACAGGGAAAAGAAATGGATAAAAGAATCATTGACTTACATGTGCATTCGAATGCATCAGACGGAACCTTCACACCTACGGAATTAATGTATGAAGCAAAAAAAGCGGGGCTCTCTGCACTCGCGCTCACAGACCATGATACGACAGCGGGGATTTGGGAAGCCATGCAGGCAGCCGAAGAACTTGGCATCGAACTGGTTCCCGGTGTTGAACTGTCCACAGAATTTGAGGGAACAGAGATTCATGTGTTGGGGTTATATATTGATGAAAAGGATTCCATGCTGCAAAAAAGAATGGCGGATTTTCGGGATTCCAGAGATAATCGAAACATTTATATGCTGGAGAAGCTTCGTGCAGAAGGCTTTGACATCACACAGGAAGCATTAGAACACGCCTTCCCGGATGCGGTAATTACAAGGGCACATATTGCGCGTTTCTTATTGGATCAAGGATACATTCCCGACATGAAAACCGCCTTCGAGGTATATATTGGCGATGGATGTCGCTGTTATGTTCCTCGTCCGAAGGTCACACCTATGGATGCGGTCAGCTATATTCTGGAAGCCGGCGGTGTTCCGATTCTTGCTCACCCGGTACTTTATAAAATGGAAAAAGCCGACCTGCTTCGCATGATCCGTCTGATGAAGGATCAGGGTCTGGTCGGCATGGAAGCCATCTACTCTGAGAACACCACAGGTGCAGAGCAGGAATACAAAGCACTCGCCCGTTCACAGGGTCTGCTTATCACAGGTGGCTCCGATTTTCACGGCACGAATAAACCGCATTTAAAGCTTGGTGTCGGCCGCGGAAATTTATATATTCCGTATGATCTTTTGGAGAAAATTAAACAAGCACGAATTTCTCAATAATCTCTTTCATTGCATCCTCGTTATTGTTATGCCCGGTCACATAATCTGCAACTTCTTTTGCGGCAGGGATTCCGTTGCACATAGCGATGCCGACACCTGCCGCAGAAATCATTTCAATATCATTCTGCTCGTCTCCAACCGCAATCGTATCTGATAAATCCACTCCCAGATAATCTGCCAAAAATGAGATTCCGGTTCCCTTCGAAATCCCTTCCGGCATCACCTCTAAATACTCGGGGCATGAAAAGATAAAGTTACATTTTCCTTTTGCCCATTCCAAATTGTCCTGTCGGAACTGTTCTAATCGTTCATGATTTTCTAAATCAATCAAAATCGCTTTATTGGGTTCTCTCGTAAGGAATCCAAAGACATCCGCGGTCGCAAAACCGGGCAGATTCGTTCTGCTCTCGTAGCGGTCAAGCTCAGCTGTGCGCGCTTTTGTAACAATCTGTCCGTGCTGATAAGTATGAATATAAATCCCCGCTGCATCTGCCCGTTCAAACAGCTCTCGCAATGTCTGCATCTTTAGCTGTTTGGAAAAAAGAACCTTTTTTCGATAGCAGTCATAGACATGTGCTCCGTTGTAAGAAACGATATAACAACCGTCATAATTCAGTCCAAGTGCATCATTGATAAGCTTGGCGCTTTCAAACGGACGCCCGGTTGCCACTACAAACGAATGTCCCCGGGTTGTAGCCTGTTCAATCGCCGCGCGATTCAGCGGTGAAATAGACTTGTCATCGCACAGCAGGGTACCGTCTAAATCCGAAAAAATAATTTTACTCATGAAATTCATTACTCCTTTTCATCTCGCACAGGCTCTGCCGGAATAAACACACGATCCTTTAATATACTCTCCTGCTGCGGAAGCTTTGATGCAGCTTCCTCGCAAAATTGAATCTGGGAATTCACAAGCAGCTTTCCCCGCTTGTCAGGTTTCGTATATTCCCCATCCGCTCCCAGCAGATGTGCCTTGGTATTATCCACAAGCTCAACATCAAGAATATGCTTCACTTCTTTTTGAATATCTGCATCCAATACAGGGAAAATAATTTCCACACGCCTGTCAAGATTTCTTGGCATCCAGTCTGCGCTACCCATGTAATACTCTTCATTTCCGTTATTGTAGAAATAGAAAATACGGCTGTGCTCGAGGAAGTTTCCAACAATCGAACGAACGCGTATGTTCTCACTGACTCCGGGGATTCCAACCTTCAGGCAGCAGATACCGCGGACAATCAGATCAATCTGAACTCCGGCTGCAGATGCTTCGTAAAGCGCTGCAATGATTTCCGGATCACACAGAGAATTCATTTTTGCGGTAATCATTGCTTTCTCGCCGTTTTGTGCATGCTTCGTCTCCCGACGGATCAACTTCAAAAATTTCTTGCGAAGCCAGATTGGTGCGACAACCAAATGATTCCAATGTAACGGCTCACTGTATCCGGAAAGCATGTTAAATACCGAAGTGGCATCCTCTCCGATTGCCTCATTGCAGGTAAAGACTCCACAATCTGTATACAGCTTTGCGGTAGAATCGTTATAATTTCCGGTTCCAAGATGAACATACCGACGAATTCCGTCATCTTCTTTTCTGACAACAAGTGCTATTTTACTATGGGTTTTTAAGCCTACCAGTCCATAGATGAAATGACAGCCTGCCTTCTCAAGTTTCTTTGCCCACACAATATTGTTTTCCTCGTCAAATCGTGCTTTTAACTCGACGAGAACCGTCACCTGTTTTCCGTTTTCGGCAGCCTGCGCAAGTGACGCAATGATCGGCGAATTGCCGCTGACACGGTAAAGTGTCTGCTTGATTGCAAGTACCTTCGGATCGTTCGCTGCCTGACGGATAAATTCAATGACAGGCTCAAAGGTCTGATACGGGTGATGTAATAATATGTCGTTCTTCTGGATTGCTTCAAAGATATTCGGCTCATCAATGAGCTGCGGAACCTTCTTCGGCTGATAGGAATCATAGCGGAGTTCATCCTTGCCATCTAACCCATACAGCTTCATTAAAAATGTGAGATCAATCGGTCCGTTCAGTTTAAATATATCTTCGCTTGTTGTATCCAGCTCTTTTTTCAAAATCTCAAGCAGCTCTTTATCGATATCATCATCGACTTCAAGACGAATCACTTCACCCCATTGGCGTTTTTTCAACTGCTTTTCAATTTCTTTTAACAGATCATTTGCTTCATCCTCATCAATGGAAAGATCTGCATTGCGCATAATGCGATACGGGCTTGTACAAAGTACCTGATAATTGGAAAACAGTTTTCCGATATTGTGAATAATCAGCTGATCCAACAGGACAAACACATAATCTTCGCCTTCTGTACTTGCCGGAAGTGCCACTAATCTCGGAAGTACCGAAGGGACCTGAACGGTCGCAAATACATTGTTTTCGTCTTTACGGATAAGTGCTGCAATATTTAACGACTTATTCCGAATCAGCGGAAACGGACGGGATGCATCAACCGCCATTGGCGTAAGCACCGGATAAACAACCTCCGAAAAATAACGGTCAGCTGCCTCCTTCTGTGATTCATCCAACGCATCCATATTGTCAATAATGTGGATTCCCTGACTTTCAAGCAACGGCTTCAACGAACGGTTATAGGTTGAGTATTGCAGCTCTACCAGCTCCCTTGTCGCCTGATTGATTTTCTCTAACTGTACACCCGCAGTCATTCCTGCAATATCAGTCTTTTTATATTTCGCGTGCACCATATCCTTCAAAGAAGCAACACGAACCATAAAAAATTCATCAAGATTGGATGATGTAATTGCAACAAACTTCACGCGCTCGAGAAGCGGAATCGATTTATCTCTTGCTTCGCTGAGTACGCGGTGATTGAATTTAATCCAGCTCAGCTCTCTGTTTTCATAATATTTTGCCTGTGTAAAATCAACTGTTTTCTCCATAATCACACCTCCCAATCCTATAGTGACATAACTTTCTTTTCTTTGATGACCGGTTTGATGCCAAATACATCAATAAACATCGATGCTTTCGCATCAAACAGAATTTTCTCAAGAGCGATACTATCGTCTGTTTCAATGTTGATTAACAGTTGTCGTTCTTTGGGTGTCACCCGAACATTTCTGAATTTCTGCTTATGGCTTCGATCCATCGCATTTGCAACGCGAAGAATGGATGCACATTTCGCAACGATAAGATATGCTTCTTCATCCAGTGTATCAGCAATCTTTTCATAGGAATCCAACGGGTAGGTATTGTATTTTACGATACTTGCAACAATCACACGATCACGATGAGACAGTCCCATAATTTCAGATGCTATGATGATGTCATATGCACACTGCGGTGCATTGGCAAAACTTACATACTTTCCACAGTCATGTAAAATCGCTGCGGTTTGTAATAACAGTCTCTCATGTTTGCCATAACCATGTATTTTTTTCATACTGTCATAAATGAGCGTTGACATCTCTACCAGCGCATCAATGTGCGGCGAATAACTCATATATCGTTTCGACAGCGATCTCGCAGCCGATAAAACATCCCGTTCAAAGTCGTGCACCGGTTTTGCATAATGATTTTCAAGTGCATAATCATATACAATTCCGTCACTGATATCAACACCCGGCACCCATACAGAATCCGCTGAAAGCGTTTCCATAATTTTCCCATAAAGAATCAATGAAGGTAAAAGAAGAATATCTGTGTCATTTGAAATATTTAAAACATCTGCAATCGATGCTGTGTCTTTCTTTTCAAGTTTTTCCATGAATTTCTGAAACTTTGCTGCATCAACAGTCGTTCCGTCCATATTTTTTTCCATACGACGCATCAGTTCCAAGCTGTAATCACCTGTCAGAATAAGATATTTGATCGTCCGGTTTTGATAGTACTGCGACTTAAATACTTCCATCTCTTTATCAATCAACTCGCGCATATGTTTTGTTACACTTGCCCTGCTGGCATCCATCTTACGAAACATCTGCGCAATTCGCATGGTTCCAAGAACAAGATGCTGCGTCGTTAATACTTCTCCATGAACAAAAAGTGTAATTTGAAGTTCACCGCCTCCGACATTAACCACTGCCGCACTCTCCTGAATCATGCGGGAAAACTCCGGCTTTGAAGAAACACATTTGTAGCTTAAAAAGCGATGTTCGGAATTGCTGAGCATTGCAAACTCCAACCCGGTTCGACGCTTGATCTGGTCCGCAACAAAAAGATCATTCGTAACACTTTTCAAAATTGGACCAGCAAACATTCGGTAATCATCAACCTTATAGCCATCCATAATCTGTTTGAATTCATTCAGTACATTGCAAAGCTTTTCTAACAGCTCATAACCGATTGTCTCATTGAGATAGGCATCCTTTCCAAGCTCTACTCTGCTTCTGACAAAATCAATGGTACGAATACTTTTTTTCCCCGACAGCTCGAACACCTTCAGGCTGACCTCATACGAACCAATATATATTGCGGCAAATGTCATTACACTCATTGTAACTTCCTCCTAATAATTGCCAAAGATTCTCATATCTAACGCTTCATCCTTCAATCCGCAAAGTGCATTCTGTACAGCACTGTCCTGAAGATTCCCATCAAAATCAATAAAAAACTGATACTCCCAGTTTCGTCCGGGAATCGGACGCGACTCAATGCTTGTCATATTCAGATTATTGTAGATAAAATGACTGAGTACCCGATACAGTGCACCGGATTTATGCTCTAACTGCAGGCAGATACTGATTTTATTAGCATCTTCAATATATTCCCGTCTGCTTGTCACAATGATAAAACGCGTTTCATTTGTACTGTTATTTTGTACTCCTTCGGCTAGAATCTTCAGACCGTACAGTTCACTTGTGAGACTGCTTGCGATAGCAGCCTGCGTAGGATCGTTATCCTCACAGATCTTCTTGGCTGCAAAAGCCGTATTTTTATACGGAATACGCTCCCACTTACGATGGCAATCCAAGTATTTTGAGCACTGTGCCAAGGCCTGCGGATGCGAATATACCGATTTGATATCCGAAAGAGCACTTCCCGGAACACCCAGAATGCAGTGATTAATAGCTATTTTCTGCTCCCCGATAATATAATATCCATACTCACACAAAAGATCATAGTTTTCTCCAACAATTCCGGCTGTTGAATTCTCAAAAGGAAGTACCGCGTAATCTGCCTGACCGGATTTTAATGCCTCCATCGCATCACGCCAGGTCTGAACATGAAAGCTGGCCGCATTATCTCCAAAATACGCTCTCAATGCAAGCTGCGTATAGGCTCCATCTACTCCCTGATACACAATTTGGGCATCTTTTGTATCAAGTTTTTTAACCATCGAAAAACCGTGGTCCTCAATCATGTGATGTGCCCCAAGCAGTTGATATTGTTTTTTTCTGCTCATTGCCATAACCTGTTCAAACAGATCGCGAATACCAATGGATGTAAAATCGCTTGTAGCAAGTCCGGATAATGTATTTAGTTTTTCGGTTTCGCGCTCCTTATCAAACACCGGTTTACCTGTTGCGATTTTGTATTCAGCCACCTCACACGCCAATCGCATCCGCTCCTCATACAGCGAAACAATCCGGTGATCAATTGCATCAATTTCCTTTCTGATATCCAATAAATCCTTCATCTGTAAACTCCTTATTCATTATGTCAAATCAAACAAACTGATCTGGTTGGTTGCCGGAAGATCCCCAAACATTCCAAGGTCAGCCATGTTTTCAATAATTTTTTGCGGTACTTTCGTTCGCTGACGGAAATCCTCCCTCGATAAAAACGGTCCGTCTTTCGCTGCTTCGACAACGGTATCCGCAGCAGTATCACCCATTCCGTCAATCGTATTTAATGCTGCCATCAGCTTTCCGTCAATCACCTGAAAATACCTCGCATCCGCACGATAAATATCAATTGGCAGAAACTCATACCCACGCGCATACATCTCCTGAACAATACGCATATCACGGTACATATCCTGTTCCACTGGCGGAAGCTTGCGGTTTTCCTTTGCAGCCTCCGCGCTTCTGCGCTCATAGTCTGCCATATAATAATTCAGCCGCTCTTTTCCCATGCACATGACCTCATAGTTAAAAGCTTTTGCACGAATTGAGAAAAAAGCTGCGTAATATGCTAACGGATAGAACACCTTACAATAAGCAATTCGCCATGCCATCATAACATAAGCCGCAGCATGTGCCTTCGGGAACATGTACTTTATCATCGTACAAGACCAGATATACCAATCCGGAACATCATGCTCTCTCATGTGTTGCTCCCACTCCGGCCATTTTTCCGCTTTTCCTTTTGCGACAACTCCTTTTCGGACTGCCTCCATAATCTTGAACGATTCTTCCGGTTCAAGCCCCTTACCAATCAGATAGGTCATAATATCATCACGGGTACAAATTGCTGTTGAAATCGTTGCTTTTCCTTCCTGGATCAGCTTCTGTGCATTTCCGAGCCACACATCCGTACCATGTGACAGTCCCGCAATTCGAACGAGATCCGAAAATTCCTGCGGATTGGTATCAAGCAACATTCCCATCGCAAAGTCTGTACCAAACTCCGGAATGCCAAGCGCACCAAGTTTACAGCCATTGATATCATCCGGCGTTATCATGAGTGCAGAGGTATTCTGGAACAATGACATGACACTTGCATCGTCAAGCGGAATCTTTTGTGCATCGATTCCGGTCAGATCCTCAAGCATACGAATCATCGTCGGATCATCATGTCCGAGAATATCAAGCTTCAGCAGGTTATGATCAATGGAATGGTATTCAAAATGAGTCGTTATGATATCTGTAGTCATATCATTTGCCGGATGCTGCGTCGGTGTAAAGGATGCAATATCCTCACCTACCGGCAAAACAACAATTCCACCCGGATGCTGTCCCGTTGTGCGACGCACGCCGACACATCCGGCTAAGATACGCTCTATCTCACAGCTTCTCTTATGTACGCCACGCTCCTCAAAGTATTTCTTCACATAACCATACGCCGTCTTTTCAGCAAGTGTACCGATCGTACCTGCGCGGAAGGTTTGTCCGGCTCCAAAAATAACCTCGGTATATTTGTGCGCCTTACTCTGATAATCACCGGAGAAGTTCAAATCGATATCGGGTTCCTTATCACCCTTAAATCCAAGGAAGGTCTCGAACGGGATATCGAATCCGTCTTTCAGCAGCGGCTCCCCACAGTTTGGACAGTAACGATCCGGCATATCACATCCGCCGCGACCTGCATATGCCTTTACCTCCGGAGAATCAAAATCCACAAAATGACAATTACTGCAGTAGTAATGCGGGCTTAAAGGATTTACCTCCGTAATTCCGGCCATCGTAGCGACAAACGAAGAACCGACGGACCCTCGTGAGCCAACCAGATACCCATCTTCGTTGGATTTCCATACGAGCTTCTGTGCAATGATGTACATAACAGCATATCCGTTCGATATGATCGAGTTGAGCTCTCTCTCAAGTCTCGCTTCAACAATACCAGGAAGCGGATCTCCATACATCTCATGTGCTTTATTATAACAAATATCACGCAACATCTGATCGGAATTCTCAATGACAGGCGGACACTTGTCCGGTCGTACCGGTTCGATCCGCTCACACATGTCACAGATTTTATTCGTGTTGGTGATCACAATCTCCTCTGCCTTCTCAGTTCCTAAATACTGGAATTCATCAAGCATCTCTTCCGTTGTGCGCAAGAATAGCGGTGCCTGCTCATCTGCATCCGAAAAACCTTTTCCAGCCATAATAATTCGGCGATAGATTTCATCCTCCGGATTTAGGAAATGAACATCGCAGGTTGCAACAACCGGTTTGTGGAAATCTTCACCGAGCTGTACAATCTGGCGGTTGAGCTCCTGAATGTCCTCCACAGTGTTCACCGGACTCTTTGGATCGCGAAGCATAAATGCGTTGTTTCCAACCGGTTGAATTTCAAGATAATCATAAAAATCAACAATTCTTGCAATCTCCTGCGCCGGTCTTGCATTGACAAGCGCACGATAAAGCTCGCCCGCTTCACAGGCTGAGCCGATAATCAACCCCTCACGATAACGGTTTAATTCACTTTTTGGAATTCTCGGGCGATTATGGTAATATTTCAAATGCGAAAGTGACACCAGCCGGTACAGGTTTACTCGTCCAATATCATTTTTTGCCGAAATAATTGCATGGTAGGTTGACATTTTCTGAATGGTTTCAGCCGTAGGTTTTCCCTGCTCATTCAATTCATTCAGTGTTGTGATCTTTCGCTTTTGCAACATCTCAATAAATTTAACAAATATTTCAGCTGTACATGCCGCATCATCTACCGCACGATGGTGATTATCCAGAGAGATCTGAAGTGCCTTCGCTACTGTATCGAGTTTATAACGATTCAACTGCGGTAACAAAAACCGTGCAACAGCAACCGTGTCGATGACGGTAAAATCACAGTTCAGCTTCATGTCCTCACAGTTTTTCTGGATAAAACTCATATCAAAATCAGCATTGTGTGCAACCATCACACAACCGCGGCAAAACTCCATAAATTCAGGAAGTACTTCTTCAATGACCGGAGCATCAACCACCATGTCATCCCGGATTCCGGTAAGCTCTTCGATATCAAAAGGAATCGGTACCTGCGGATTGACAAATCTGGAAAACCGTTCCGTAATCACTCCGTTTGAAACCTTTACCGCACCGATTTCGATAATTTTATTTTTCTTCGAACTAAATCCGGTTGTCTCCAGATCAAAAACGACAAAATCATCCAGGAATGTCTGACCCTTGGGGTCTTTAATCATATCCTTCGTGTCATCAACAAGATATGCTTCCATTCCGTAGATTACTTTAAAATCGGAACCCTTCGGAATCGAATGGTTGGCAATCGGAAACGCCTGTACCGCTCCATGGTCAGTGATTGCGATACTCTTATGTCCAAATGCAATTGCCTGTTTAATGATGGCACCAACATCTGATACACCATCCATATCGCTCATCTTCGTATGGCAGTGTAATTCCACTCGTTTTTTCACTGATAAATCTGCCCGCTTCGTCCGAAAATCCGAAGCTTTCTTGATTCCTGTAACAGAGCCGATCGTAAGTTCATGGGAAAAGTTATCCATGGCCGCCACACCTTTTAGCTTAATAAAAGTACCGGCAGAAAGCTTTCCCTTCAACTCGTCATATATTTCATTTTTGAGGAACATCTTGATCTGCATCGTATCAGTATCGTCCGTTACCGTCATAAAGAAAATCGTCTTTTCTTCACGGAACTTGCGCTCATCCGTTGCAAGAATCTGTCCGCGAATAACAACATCGCCAATCTCACCCTGAATCTCAACGATTGGCATTGCATCTTCCTCAAAATCCCGTCCGAAGATAACATCAGGATTATCAGAGCGCGTACGGTTGAAACTATCTTTCCCTCGTTTTTGAAGGTTTCTGTTAAATGTCGGCCGTTCAGACTGTTTTTTCGTATCTTTTTTCTTCGAATTGTCTTTCTTCTCTGCTTTTTCATCTGACTGACTTACAAGCAAAGTATCATCCGCTTCTTTCTTAGCTGCTGATGTACGATTCACGATGCGCTGCACTTCAAGTTTGATTCGCTGATCGGATTCTTCTGCATATTTACTTTTTCCCGGTGGAAGATATTCAACATCCAGATGTAATGTCAGCCCGCATCTGTCACAAAAGATTTTATCTAATATCTCTAACAATTCGTCTCCGCGTTCGGTTGCAAGCACATTTTGAGGCATCTGGACAATCATATGCTCGTCATCCGTAAACTTAAGTGTAGATGCATGAAACAGATTATACAAAAGAGCCGAATACTCGCGCAGCTCCAGCCGTATACTGTCTTCATACATCGCATACAGAGATTTTGGCGTATACTGAGAAGACAGCGAAAAACACTCCCTGATATGGACCGTTAATTCCCTGTCTCTAAAAATCTGTTTATGGATATCCTTCTCCAACTGAAAAATCAGTTTTTTGGGAATCAGACGGTGACTGTATATTGTGATACAATACCGGTCACGGGCATGATTCGAACTGATTTTCTCAACGGTTGTTTCTGCAAGGAGTGATTGTAATTCCTGAGAAACCTCCAGAGTTGGAAATACTTCATAAAATAATTTACCCAATGGTTATTCACTCCAATGCTCAAGTTCCTCTCGAAGTGCAGCAAGCAGTTCCTCTTCTTTTACCTTCTTGATAATCTCACCGTGGCGGATCAAAAGACCTTCCCCACAACCGCCGGCAATTCCCAAATCTGCTTCCTTAGCCTCACCCGGGCCATTTACCACACAACCCATAACTGCAACTTTTATGTCAAGCGGATATTCTTCGACAAGATTCTCAACCTGATTTGCAAGCGAAATCAAATCAATCTGTGTTCTTCCACAAGTCGGACAGGATACAACCTCGATTCCTCCGCTTCGAAGTCCCAGTGTACGAAGAATCATTTTTGCAGATTTTATTTCTTCTATCGGTGCTCCGGTCAGTGACACACGAATGGTATCTCCGATTCCCTGATTTAATATCAAGCCCAGACCAATTGCCGATTTAATATTACCTCTCGTTATCGTTCCCGCTTCGGTAATTCCGACATGAAGCGGATAATTCGTCTGTTTTGCCAGAAGCTCATGCGCGCACACACACATCATGACATCCGATGATTTAATACTGATGACAAGGTTATCATAGTTCATTGCCTCGATCATCTGTACCTTATCCAGTGCGCTTTCTACAAGACCCTCTGCTGTCACACCCTGATATTTTTCCACCAGATGTTTTTCTAATGATCCGCTATTGACACCAATTCGAATCGGAATATGATGTTCTTTCGCACAATCAACAACCGCCCGGACACGCTCCTCTGAGCCAATATTACCGGGATTAATCCGTATTTTATCAGCGCCATTTTCCATTGCAGCAATTGCAAGTTTATAATCAAAATGAATGTCAGCAACAAGCGGAATCGTAATCTGCGATTTAATCTCCTTCAAAGCCCTTGCAGCTTCCATATCCATTACCGCACAACGAATGATTTCGCAGCCGGCTTTTGTTAATTCATCAATCTGCGCAACCGTTGCCTTCACATCCTGAGTCTTTGTGTTCGTCATAGATTGAATAAGAATCGGATTTCCGCCACCGATCACACGATCTCCGATCTTAATCTGTTTCGTCTGATACATCTTTCTGTTATCTCCTACATAAATAGCTTTCGAATATCGTTAAACATAATGACAACCATAAATAACATCAATAGTACAAGCCCGATAAAATGAACCATTCCTTCTTTGTCCGGGTCGATTCTCTTACCGCGAATCGCCTCAATAATAAAGAATACCAGTCGGCCGCCATCCAGCGCCGGAAGCGGCAACAGATTCATTACGCCAAGGTTTGCAGATAACAATACGGCCATATTCAACAGATTTAAGAATACATAAAATCCACCACTTGGCTTACTTGCCGTATACGCATCTCCGATAGTTTTTACAATCCCCACCGGACCTGACAAATCATTCATCTTTAATTGCCCGGTCACAAGTTTTCCAAGGCTCTTTAATGTAGTCGTTATCCAATAGGAAACCTCATAAAAGCTATATTGTACGGAACGGAAAAAACCTGTTTTTTGTCTGGAGGCCACACCTCGAATTCCAATCAGATAGCGACCGACCTCCTCATCGAATTCAGGAACGAGTTCCTTCGTATACCGCTCACCATCATGTTCCCATGTGACATCTACAGCTTCTCCATCATGGAAAAACATATAGGCGGTCACATCACGGTAAAAATGGATATTCTTCTTCCCAAGTTTAACAATACGATCTCCGTCCGCGATTCCGATTTCCGCCGCCGGTGAATTCTCAATGACGGAATTAACAATTGGTTCGTCGACTCCAACCGCACAGAGAATAATCAACGCAAAAAACCATGCCATGATAAAATTGAAAAACGGACCCGCAAACACAATAGAAAAGCGCTGCCATACACCTTTTTTCCGGAAAGAACGATCGCTGTCGCTTGCTTCGTCCTCCCCTTCCATCATACACGCTCCGCCGAACGGAAACAGCTTCAGCGAATACTTGGTTTCTCCGATTTTCTTACCAATAATTGTCGGTCCGAGTCCCAAACAAAATTCATTCACCTGAACATCGTTCTTTTTTGCCAACAGAAAATGTCCAAGTTCATGAAATAATATAATGATACTAAAGATAATGATTGCAAAAATAATATTCAAACTACCACCTGCTTCCTATTCTCTCTAACACTTCATGCTGTGTCTGTAAAATCTCATCCAGACTCGGATTGTCGATTATTGAACAATGCTTCATGCAGTCTTCAATGATTTCCGTAATTTGCAGATACTTAATTTTTTCTTTCAGGAACAAATCAACCGCTGCTTCATTTGCCGCATTATAGATTGTCGGAGCGTTACCACCCTCATGGAGAGCATCATAAGCCAGCGCCAATCCACGGAAGGTTTTTGTATCCGGCTCTTCAAAGGTGATTTGTCCAAGCTTGGCAAAATCAATTCGTTCTCCGGACAACGGTCTTCGTTTCGGATAATACAGGGCATACTGTATCGGCAGACGCATATCTGCGGTTCCAAGCTGTGCAATAATTCCACCATCTACATACATGACCATCGAGTGGATAATACTTTGCGGCTGAACAACAACCTGAATCTGTTCCGGCGTAACACCAAACAGCCATTTTGCCTCAATGACCTCCAAGCCTTTGTTCACAAGTGTAGAGGAATCGATGGTTATCTTTTTTCCCATCGACCAGTTCGGATGTTTCAACGCATCTGCAAGCGTCACATGGTTAAGCGCTTCTTTTGATTTTCCTCTGAAGGGTCCTCCGGATGCAGTCAGAAGAATCTTATCTATTTTACTTGCGTCTTCGCCGTTTAATGACTGAAAGATAGCTGAATGCTCACTGTCAACCGGCAAAATACTTACTCCGTACTCTTTTGCCATTGGCATAATCAGATGACCGGCTGTTACAAGGGTTTCTTTGTTTGCAAGCGCAATATTCTTTCCGTTTTGTATCGCAGCAACCGTCGGCCGAAGTCCGAGCATTCCAACAATCGCCGTCACAACAATTTCACTGTCAGCATCCGTTGCAATTTCAATCAGTCCATCCATACCATAATGAACTTTTACATTCAAATCGGAAATACGCGTTTTTAATTCATGTGCATCTCTCTCCTCCCAGACGGCAACCTGTCTGGGTAAAAATTCGCGTATCTGCTGCTCAAATAAATCAATATTATGTCCGGCCGCCATTGCCGAAACCTCAAGGTCTCCTTGTTCTTTAACAATAGAAAGTGTCTGTGTTCCAATCGATCCCGTTGATCCAAGAATCGCAATTTTTCTCATGAAAGCTCTCCTTTATTTTACAAAGTAGTACGCCAAAAAATAGATGACCGGAGCGGTAAAAATCACACTGTCAAAGCGATCTAAAACACCGCCATGTCCGGGAATCAGGCGACCATAATCCTTCACATCATAATTTCTCTTGATCGCGGAAGCTGTGAGATCTCCAACCATTGAAATTAATGCACCGGCAGCACCAATCAATGATAAATGCACGATTTCCGTTGTCGAGATACCCATATTCTGTGCAAATAAAGATGCATAAATATATGTCAGCAAAGCAGTTCCAACCACTCCGCCAATTGCACCCTCCACAGACTTTTTCGGTGAAAGAATGGGTGACATTTTATGCTTTCCAAACAGTTTCCCCACACAATATGCACAGGTATCGCATCCCCAGGATGACAAAAAAATCAGCCAGACCGTATAATTACCCATTTTGAGCATACGAGTCTGAAAAAGAAAGGAAAGCATCACCCCTGCATATAATACGCCAAAAATTGCCTGCGTAATCTGCGTACTGTGATATTTCGGATATTGAAATACCATGATGCTAAGATAAAGCATGAGAACAATCATCAGAAAAAGCATTCCATTCATTGGGAAAAAACCGTTCACAGATAGTGCAATCATCCCATAATACAACACGACAAGCGCATACCCTGCCCATCCTAGCAGATTTTTATGTATTCCGTATACACGAAACAATTCCATCAGCCCAATTAAGGAAAGCGCCAGACACACGGTCCATAACAGCCAGTTTCCTGTAATGATAAAAAAGAGAGCAAGAATCACCAATACAATTCCACTGATTAGTCTTGTTCTAAACATTTTTTTCCTCCTGAATACCACCATATCTACGATCGCGGGACGAAAAAGCATTAATAGCCTTTTCTAATTCCTTCTCATCAAAATCAGGCCATGCAATATCCGTAAAATACATTTCACTATATGCAAGCTGCCACAACAGATAATTTGAGAGGCGCAATTCTCCGCTTGTGCGAATTAAAAGATCCGGGTCCGGAATATCCTTTGTATCTAAATATTCCGAAAAACTTTCCGGTGTAATTTCAGAAATTAAGCGTTTATCAGCTTTCACATCTTCACACATTTTTCTCATCGCGCGCACCATCTCATCGCGGCTTCCGTAATTGATTGCTATGGTAAGATTCAAATCATGGTAAATCGCAGATATCTGCTGCGCATCTTTTATCTTCTCCTGCAATTTCGGATCAAGTCTTGTGATGTCGCCAATTACCCGAAGACGCATCTTATTTTCCTCAACGGTCTTTTGGCATCGATCCAGATATCCTTCTAAAAGCTTCATCAGTGCCTTTACTTCCGGTTGTGGTCTGCTCCAGTTTTCTGTTGAAAATGCGTATAAGGTCAGGTACTTCACACCAAGTTTTTTGGCTGCAAGACAAATTCGTTCAACATTTTTAGCACCTTGCGTATGGCCGGCGGTTCTCGGCAAGCCTCGCGAAGCTGCCCATCTGCCATTGCCATCCATAATAATCGCAATGTGTTGCGGTACGCCCATAATTGTCGTCCTCCTGAGATTTCATGTTAGATAAGGAAAAATGGAGACATCGCGCATGCATGCCCCCATTCATGACCTATATTATACGGTAAGAATCTCCTTACTCTTTTCCTCAACTGCTTTATCTATTTTAGCAATGTATTTATCGGTAAGCTTTTGCAATGCATCCTCAAGATCTTTGATTTCATCCTCAGAGATATCATCTGTCTTTGAAAGCTTCTTGAAAGCATCATTTCCATCACGGCGAATGTTACGAACGGCAACCTTGGCATTTTCGCCCTTTTTCTTGACATCCTTAACCAGTTCCTTACGACGCTCCTCGGTAAGTTCGGGAAATACCAGACGAATCAATTTTCCGTCATTCGTAGGATTAATTCCGAGATCTGATGTCATAATTGCTTTCTCGATCTCTTTTACCATTGAAGGCTCCCACGGCTGAATCTGAATCATTCTCGGTTCCGGAACATTAATATTCGCAACCTGCTGAAGTGGAGTCGGTGTACCGTAGTAATCAACACGAAGGCGATCTAATACATGCGGATTTGCACGACCGGCACGAATACCCGCATACTCTTCATTCAGATTGTTCATTGTCTTTGTCATTTTTTCGTCATATGCTACTAATCTCTCATCCATAGTTTTTCCCTCCTCTATGAAACGGTAACGATTGTACCGCTGAATCTGCCATTGACAGCGTTCACAATGCTATTCTCTTCATTAAGCGCAAACACATACATCGGCATATGATTCTCCATGCACATCACCGATGCTGTCATGTCAACAACTGCGAGCTTTTTCTCAATAACTTCCTGAATCGAAATCGTGTCATACTTCTTTGCGTCCGGATTTGTTTTCGGATCAGAATCATATACTCCGTCAATCGCTTTTGCCAAATAAATTGCATCTGCATCAATTTCGATTGCACGAAGTGTTGTACCGGTATCCGTTGAAAAATAAGGATGTCCTGTTCCGCCTGCAAAAAATACAACCATACCCTTTGCAAAGTATTTATTTGCACGATCCTTTGAAAACAGTTTGGTAAAGCTTCCGCACTCAAAAGGGGTCAGGATATTGGTCATCATTCCTACCGAACGGAATATCTCGGATACATAAATACAATTCATAACGGTTGCAAGCATTCCAATCTGATCTGCTTTCGTTCTATCAATTGTCTCGCTTGTACGACCACGCCAAAAATTACCGCCACCAATCACAATACCAATCTCGAACCCTTCATCAACGAGCTGTTTCACCTGTTTTGCAACACCGACAACGGTTGCTTCATCAAATCCGGTTCCCTTGCTTCCGGAGATTGCCTCTCCACTAAGCTTCAATAAGATTCTCTTCATATTGATCTAAGCTCCTGTTTTTCTATTATTTTTAACCAAATAAGCTCTCAACATCGATATCAGCATAGCACTGTGAGCAGAATCCCTCGATAACAGCACCATTGTTGATCTGTACAGAACGCGACTTGATATTACCCATAATAACAGCCGATGTATCAACAACAACAGGTCCCTGTACATCAATATCACCCTTGACAGCACCTGCAATGACTGCTGAAGTCGCAGTGATGTTTCCAATGATTACAGCACCATGTCCAATTTTAACGGTTCCTGAACTGATGACTTCACCCTCAATATGAGCCGCATCTGCATAGAATTCAGAAGAAGAGCTGTTTCCGGCAATCGTTCCGGTTACGGTAAGCTTTCCGTTACACTTAATGTCACCTTCAACCTTACCCTGAACCTCAATCGAGCCGGTAGTATCCATATTACCCTTAATGCTGGTTCCCTTGGTAATGATAGAAACCTCATCCGTTACATTTGTGTCTGAATCAAGTACGCTTGTGTCAGCTGCCTCAATCTCCTGTGTTAACTCTTTTTCAATATCTAATGTATCCATTGCAAACTCCTCCTTATGATCTTTGCGCATTGCGTTTAATTCTACTTCTAAATGATCTTCCATCTGTGTGCTTATCGTTTCATTAACAACTGCCTGTGGCTGTTCTTCTTCAACCTTCGTCTCCTCAACGGTCGCTTCAACTTCAGGTACTTTCTCTTCCGCAACCTGAAGTTCCTTTCGTTCAGGTTCAAGCTCAGGCTCTGCCTGAACCTCCTGTGTTTCTTCAACCGTCTGCGCAGTCTCCGGTTTGACAGGTTTGGTCTCTTCTTTCACAATCTGTTGGTTTGCCTTGCGCTCGACCTGCTCCAGCAATCCGTCAAGCTTTGACAATTCGGTCTCAACATCAAGTTCACTGTCAAGTGTATTAACTTGAATATCTTCTTCCTGAAAATCATCACCGGGCAATAATTCATTGACAGCTTGAGAAAAATCATCTTTAAAATCTTTGAAAAATCCCATGTTTACCTCCGCGTATTTTATTTAACCTATTCTGTGATGGATAACCGGCGAATCATCGGTAATCGGTAACACCCGGGCTCCCATTGCGGTCAGTTCCTGTAGTACAAGATCTAACGCTGCTACAGTGGAATCCTTGTCGGCAGCATCATGCATGAGCACGACAGAATATTTATATCGCACAACATCCGTCATTACATTCTGTGCCAATTCCTCTGCGGTATATATCTGAGAAGTTGCATCCCCACATACAACATTCCAGTCGTAGTATGTCATTCCCTGTTCACCAAGGAAGTCAATAAACTCATTCATATCCGTATTACTGACCTGATTGGAGCTTCCTCCGGGAAAACGATAGATGGTTGGCTGTTCGCCTGTAACAGAAACAATTTTTTGTCTCAGCTTATTAAAGTCTTCTGCGAATGCTTCTTTTGATTCATAAATGGAACTATACTTATGCGAATAAGAATGCATCGCAAGTGTGTGTCCGCCTTCTGCAATCCGGCGATATCTTTGTTCTGCATCCTCACCTTCTTTTCCGGTAACAAAAAAGGTTGCCTTCACATGATATTTATCTAATACTTCCAAAATTTTTTCCGTGTTCTCACTCGGTCCATCATCAAAAGTCAGAAACACTGTCGGTTGTTCGCCGTCTTCCAATCGATTATCCTCCGGCAACAGACACTCCCGAATCGCCGCATTTGCCTCAGTTGCCGGTTGCTCTCCCATTGCTTCATCAGCGGCATCACTTGCCTGCTCCATATGGTCCGGCGATGATTCATCGTCATTCTGTGTGGAACCATCTGCATTCGAGTCAATAGTTATGACACGATTTAATGTATTCTCCGTCAATAGATCAATCTGTTTCTGCAGAGAATGAATTCTCACTCCCAGGTAAATACTAATTGTCATACAGAGCACCATCCATATGACAATAAATAGAATAATGCCTGTCTTTATCCGGTTTATCCGCGCCCTTCGTTCACGCTGTTGGCGCAAATTCCCGGTCGTAACAGACTGTTTTGTATGATCACTCATTTGTGTTACTTACTCCAATTTCCATAAATTCAAATATATGAAAATACTTTTCGTATCGTATACTTCGCATAATTTGGTGTTGTAATCTATTCTAACATACTTTACATAGATAATACGTTAGAATTTTTGTCAATATTAGCTTTATTTTCTGACAATAATTTGCCACGCATCAAAAAAGGAGAGTCATTGCGATATGCCTTTGTCTTCCCGACAAAGGCATATCCGGCAATCGCTCTCCCGGATTCATTCCTGTTATCCCTTAAAATCAATATTACCGCCAACTGCACGCTCATAGTCTGTCATAACCTGATCGCTCATTGCCGCATAATTAACTGCCTGTATCTTTTTTAACAATTCATCAATCGAGCTTGCCGAAACAACTTCGACATCCTCTGTCTGATTTGTTCTGTTAACATCATCTGTTGCATTACCGGACTCATTGGATGCCTTTGATTCCTTTGCTTTTTCGAGTCGTTTCTCCTGTGCCTGTTTTGCTTCCTTCTTCTTCGCAGCAGCCTTCTCCTGCGCCTTCTTCTCAATCCGCTTTTCCTGCATCTTTCGCGATGCGGACATATTCTTATCTACTGCGGCAAAAAACGAAGTGGCTCCGTTGTCATTTACCTGTATTCCAAATCCTTTAATATTCGACGCGTTCGAAAGACTTTTTTTCAGCTGCTCCAGCTGCGCGCTGGCCCCGCTTAAGATGTTCTCGTATTTCTTGCGATATTTCTCGTCGGTTGCCATCTTCTCAATTTTCTCTTCATCGATCAATACAACCGTGCGGTCTTTGTTTGCATACTTCGATGCATTCGCCATAGCCTGCTCTTTTTGATCTTTGCTGACAAGAATAAAATCATAATTTGCATACTTCTTTTTCAGCTGTTCATAGTACTTACTTGCTGTGTCGCTAAGCTTCGGCTCACCGATTGTCCGTCCTGAAACACCTGCATTTTTTGAAGTGTTGTCCGTATTACTTGTCATCTTTGCAGTTGTATTTTCAACTGCACCTACTCCAATTGCCATACTTCATCCTCCTTGATACATTTTTTGATGTGAATCCATTCACACATGATTTTGTAACGAAATAATGTTCCAAAAGAAGCACGAAACACTTCCTTCATAAATCTATATCGACACTTGGAGCAAAATCTTTAGTATTTTATACGATTATCATTCCTATCAAGTGAAAAACAAACGCCACAATCCATGCAATCACACATTGAGCGATAACGACAAATGCAGCCTGACGCATTCCCAATTCACGCTTTATCGCAGCAATTGCCGCTACACAGGGCGAATATAGAAGACAGAACACCAACAGACAGCCTGCACCAAGCGGTGTCAGAATTCCCATCAACGCTTCTGTCGAACCTGTCAAAACAGAAAGCGTTGACACCACTGATTCTTTTGCCATAAATCCTGTAATCAGTGCGGTAATAATTCTCCAGTCGCCCAGCCCGAGAGGGTTAAAGATCGGAACAATCATTCCTGCAAGATTGGCAAGCATACTATTTCTTGAATCGTCCACGAGATTAAAGCGGACATCAAATGTCTGCAAAAACCAAATGACGATTGTCGCAACAAAAATCACGGTAAATGCTTTTTGCAAAAAGTCTTTTGCTTTTTCCCACAGCAGTTGTCCGACATTTTTCATTCCGGGGAACCGATAATTCGGAAGCTCCATAACAAACGGAACCGGTTCACCATGAAACATTGTATTTTTCAACAGCAATGCGACCAGAATACCTATCATAATGCCAAGCAGATACATTCCAATCATCACAAGCGCGATTCGATCCGGGAAAAAAATCTGCCCGAAGAAATAATAAATCGGTAGTTTGGCAGAACAACTCATAAATGGGGTCAACAAAATTGTCATCTTTCGGTCCCGCTCAGAAGATAGCGTTCGGCTTGCCATAACACCCGGAACTGTACAGCCAAAACCAATCAGCATCGGAACAATACTTCTTCCTGACAGCCCCAGCTTTCTAAGCGGTTTGTCCATAACAAATGCAACTCTTGCAATATATCCACTGTCCTCCAGTATCGATAAAAAGAAAAACAAGGTGACAATAATCGGAAGAAAACCAAGTACACTACCAACGCCATGAAAGATTCCATCAATAATCAGCGAATGAAGTACCCTGTTTACATTCATTGCCGTTAACATTCCGTCAACAAAGTTGGTAAGCCAATCCACTCCCATTACAATCAGCGACTCCAGTGCTGCTCCAATCACATGAAAGGTCAGGAAAAACACCAATCCCATAATTCCGATAAACGACGGTATTGCCGTATACTTTCCGGTCAGAATCCTGTCAAGTTTCCGGCTTCTTGCATGTTCCCTGCTCTCTGTCGGCTTTACAACCGTAGCATCACATACCTTTTTTATATAAGAAAACCGCATGGAGGCGATTGCCGCAGCCCGATCCAGACCGCTTTCCGCTTCCATCTGAAGAATAATATGTTCAATCATCTGAATTTCATTATCGCTGAGTGCAAGCTGCTCCAGTACAAGCTTATCACCCTCTGCCAGTTTGCTCGCCGCAAAACGAACCGGAATCCCGGCTGCTTTTGCATGGTCATCAATCAGATGCATGATTCCGTGGATACATCGATGCACCGCGCTGCTCTCATCATCAGCACAACAGAAATCAATCTCTCCGGGAGCCTCCTGGTATTTTGTAACATGGAGCGCATGACTGATCAATTCATCAATTCCTTCATTTTTTGCGGCTGAAATAGGTACAATCGGTACGCCAAACATTGCTTCCATCTCATTCACACGGATGGAACCGCCATTCTCGCGAACCTCATCCATCATATTTAACGCGATTACCATCGGAACTCCAAGTTCCATCAGCTGCATGGTCAAATACAAATTTCGCTCGATATTCGATGCATCAACAATGTTGATAATTCCCTTTGGTTTATTTTTCAGCAAAAACTCTCGAGTAACAATTTCCTCATTACTGTACGGAGACATTGAATAAATGCCCGGTAGATCTGTAATCAGCGTATTTTTATAATCTCGTATTACACCATCTTTTCGGTCAACGGTCACACCCGGGAAATTTCCAACATGCTGATTCGAGCCGGTCAGGCGGTTGAACAGTGTTGTCTTTCCGCAATTTTGATTCCCGGCAAGTGCAAAAGTCAGCGTTTCCTTTTCCGGCAACGGATGCTCATGTGATCTCACATGATATTTTCCACCCTCACCAAGTCCCGGATGATGAATATCTTTTTTATGCACATGTTTTTTTATCTCTGTTGATTGTTCAAAGGGCTCACCAATCTCAATTTGCGCCGCATCGTCCAAACGCAAAGTCAGTTCATAACCATGAATTTTTAATTCCATCGGATCACCCAGCGGAGCATACTTTACCAGCGTTACTTTTGCTCCGGGAAATAACCCCATGTCAAGAAAATGCTGTCTCAGTGCACCTTCTCCTCCGACAGACTGTATTTTTGCCGTTTTGCCAATCGTAAGTTCTGCTAATGTCATGAATCATGTCCTCAAAAAACCCCTTAAACAGACAACATCATGTCCGTCTAAGGGGTTTATCTGTTCTTGTCGTAAACTACACTTAGTTTCCTGCCATCTGAGCTGCAACCTCTGCTGCAAAGTCCTCATTCTTCTTCTCTAAACCTTCACCGGTCTCGAAACGAACGAACTTCTTAACAGTAACAGTTGCTCCAACTTCCTTAGAAACCTGCTCAAGATATTTACCTACTGTCTGCTTTCCGTCCTCAGCCTTAACATATACCTGATCAACTAAGCAGATTTCCTTCAGCTCTTTGCTGATACGACCCTCAATCATACCGTTAATAACCTTCTCGGGCTTCTGTGACTCCTTGGGATCGTTCATAATCTGAGCAAGAAGGATTTCCTTCTCATGTGCGATGTAATCAGCACTAACTTCTGCTCTTGAAACATACTTCGGTGACAATGCAGCAATCTGCATTGCAATATTCTTTAATGCTTCCTTGACAGCATCATTTACAACTGTTGTCTCAGCATCTACGATAACACCGATTCTTCCACCGCCGTGAACATAGGTTACTACGCAACCGTTGTCCTCAACAACCTTCTCGAATCTGCGGATTTTTAAGTTCTCTCCGATCACTGCAACCTTCTCAACAAGTGCCTCGTTTACAGTCTTAGAAGTATCCTCATTCCATGCCTCTGCCATAAAAGCATCCATATCAGCTGCTGAAGATGCAACTGCCTGCTTTGCAACTGATGCTACGAAAGTCTGGAAGGTCTCGTTCTTTGCAACGAAGTCAGTCTCAGAGTTTACCTCAACAACTGCTGCAACCGTATCACCCTCAGTTGCTACTGTACATAATCCTTCTGCTGCAATACGACTTGCCTTCTTTTCAGCCTTAGCCTGTCCGTTCTTTCTCAGATACTCAACAGCCTCATCCATATTTCCATCGGTCTCGCCCAATGCTTTCTTACAATCCATCATTCCTGCGCCGGTTAATTCACGCAGTTCCTTTACCATTGCTGCTGTAATAGCCATGATTATTGTCCTCCAAATTTAATGTATGATAATTATTCAGCTGATTCCTCAGCAACCTCTTCTTCGTATGCAACATCCTCTGCTGCTCCCTGATTTGCCTCAATAACAGCATCTGCCATCTTAGAAACAATCAACTTAACCGCACGGATTGCATCGTCATTTCCGGGGATAACATAATCAAGTTCCTCAGGATCGCAGTTTGTATCAGCGATACCGATCAGGGGAATACCTAATGTATGAGCCTCCTGAACACAGATACGCTCCTTCTTGGGATCTACTACAAAAATTGCATCCGGGATACGCTTCATCTCCTTGATACCGCCAAGGTTCTTCTGCAGCTTATCTAATTCTTTTCTTAACTCGATTACTTCTTTCTTGGGAAGAACATCAAAGGTTCCGTCCTCTTCCATACGCTCGATATCTTTTAATCTCTTAATACGGCTCTCAATCGTCTTAAAGTTGGTAAGCATACCACCTAACCATCTCTCGTTTACATAGAACATTCCACAACGCTCTGCCTCAGTCTTGATTGCATCCTGAGCCTGCTTCTTTGTTCCTACGAAAAGAATGTTTCCGCCATTTGCAGCGATGTCAGCGATTGCATTGTATGCCTCGTCAACCTTTCCTACTGATTTCTGAAGATCGATGATATAGATACCATTTCTCTCAGTGTAGATGTAGGGAGCCATCTTAGGGTTCCATCTTCTTGTCTGATGTCCAAAATGAACACCTGCCTCCAGTAACTGTTTCATTGTAATAACACTCATTGTCTTACCTCCATTTGGTTTTTCTTCCATAAGCTTCGTTCTGGTCGCCCACCTTACGGCACCGGACTACAGTCTGCTTATGTGTTTGTTTTCATAGACCTAAAAAATATAGCACAAGTCTCATGCATATGCAAGTATTTTCTAATCCTTTTTCGTAATTTCTTCGATAATTTCATCATAAGATGCTCCGACCGTCAAAGTATAATTGCCAGGTTGGATGAAGCTGTCCATATTACACTCTGCCAAATACTTATTAAACGCCTCTGCATCATCAACAAGACCTGCTCTCTCGAGTTTTTCTGACACCTTATCTGAATACTCTCCGCCGACGATCGTCAGTTCCACGCGCTCAACCGTCTCCTTTTGCGGTGTATTCTCTCTGTCAATTTCATCACCCGTTGATGCATCCTGCTCATCCAACGATTCCTGCGGTTTCTTTTCATCATGATTCTGTGATGGATCAGGTAATTTCTCCGGTTGCTCTGACTCGGTGTTATCCTTATCATCACCCGAATTCGCCAGTGTGTCCTTAACCGGTTTTTCTGCTTCCTGCATAACCATACCCAATTCTTTTGCCCTTGCGATAATCTCTTCATCTGTCAATTCATCGCCACGATGCAATGCAAAGGCAATCATAAGAATGAGCGTAGTCACAACCACACCAATGCCAAGACCGCGCAAATAGTACTTCAGTTTCAAGCTTCACTCTCCCCTTTATATAACTCAACCGTCAGCTTCACTTCTCCAAAACCGATACCAAGCTGCTTGGCAATATCAACCATTTTTTCTCCATTTCGATATCGCTCAAGAATCTGATCTCGTGCATTATCGCCGACTGCCACAGCGTCCTTTTCATCATCCGCAGAATCTCCACATGCCTCTTCCGTTTCGCAATCATTTTCCAATTCAATGATTTCATTCGAAGGGGCAGTTTCTTTCCGGGACATTTCCACGCTCTGTTCATGCTCATGCATCAGAAATTTATATTCTCCGACACACTGTGTCATCTCCGATATTGTCTCATTGAGCTCCTCATGTTTATCCGCAAGCATGCTGTACAAAAAAGTAACTTCATCATTACTCTTTTTCAGATCAGCCATAACGGTATCCGAATATTCATTGATAGCCATAATTTTTTCATTTGTCTCTTTTTCGAGTGAGCGGGTAATTTTATTTAATGAAAGGTCAACCGCGTCATCTACCATATCTGACACCTTTGCCTTGGCGATATCCAGTTCACGATTCATTACCGTTTTCAGTTCATCCTCGCTAAGTCTTGCAACTTCCGCGATTTCTGACTGAGATAGTTTTTCTGTCACAAAAAAACTACCCAGAAAAAATACCACTCCGATTAACAACAAAACAACTTCAACTGCTGTCATATATACCACCTGTTAGATTGAAACATCAAAACCGGACGACATTCCTTTGATCCGTACATGTCCGTCTTCCTGATTTTGTTTTGAATTCTTTTTCTTGTTCTGATTTCCGCGGTAGGAACCGCCCTTTCCGTCTCTTGCATCATAGCGATAATCCTGCGAATTCATATCTTCTTTTCCTGACACCTGATGGGCGTTTTCATCTTCACGATGCACCACACTTGCAAGTGCTTGCTGTTGCTGCAACTGTGGTCTTGAATCTTCCTGATGCTTAATAGTCGATACTCCCTGCTGATTTTGCATCATTCCATTGAAATCAATTGGACGCAATGACACTCAAATTCACCTCCGAAAAAATCAAGTGCTCCCTACCGGATTGAAAGGGAGCACTTTTCGTTTTTGAACGCTTGTTTAAGCCGGCATGGATTACACAGTTGCGCTAGGCTCTTGTCAAAATACCCATGTATGCCCCCATCGTTCCCCGCATTTTTGATAATGCTCTCGTATGTAACTGTGAAACACGCGACTCTGAAACCTCTAATACTTTGCTGATTTCCTTCAGTGTAAGATCTTCATAATAATACAGAAGAATTACTTTTGATTCTTTTTCTGTCAAAAGCTTCATGGATTCGGCAAGCATTTGTTTTAATTCTTCCTGCTCGACCATCTCCTCCGGCTGTACAAAATGTGAATTCCCTTTTGTTTCCATTACAGGTTCACTACCCTGCTCCACATATTCATTCAGGGAAATTACATTCGTAATTTTAAGTTGCGATTGCCAGGTCAACAGCTCGTCATCACTGATACCCAGCTCGTGCGCAATTTCTTCATCAGTCGCACATTTGCCGGTACGCGTCTCTACAACCCGAATTGCTTCGTCAAGCTTTTTTTGTTTCTGCCGCACAGTTCGCGGAATCCAATCCATCTTACGAATCTGATCTAATATTGATCCTCTGATCCGTAAGGATGCGTATGTTTCAAATTTGACATCTTTCGTCATGTCGAACTTATCAATCGCATCAATCAGACCGAACACACCATAGCTGCAGAGATCCTCATACTCAACATTGTAGCCAAGATACATATTTAACCTTCCTGCTACAACCTTTACAAGTGGCGCATATTCTATTATGATCTGCTCTCGAAGCTCGGGACTCTGTTTCTTCTTATATTCGTCCCAAAGCTTTTCTCTTGATACTGCCTTCATTCAACGCTTCCTAACTTAATAGAATTAATCCCAGTCATCATTCAATGACGGTGAATCATCGACGAGATCCTCATCCATCTCACTATCTTCAAATTCCGACAACGGATCCTGCATTACGCGAAATCCTTTGTCAAGTACAACACGGGCGATACATCCTAACAAATAAAAAATTAATAAAACACAAAACAATGTTGTCACAAATGTACCAAGACTAAAATGCTGTACAATTGAAATAATACAGGTTGTTAATCCTGCTACCAACATAATAATCGCAGGAATCGGCTTTGTGTTCATAAAAGCCTCCTCACTTAAATCGTTTTTATTGGTTTGCCAACAGCTTTAATCAAATAATCGCCATTTTCGCAATTCAACTCTACAGTTCTTCCGTAATTAAGACCTGTATCCTCTGCCAATAAACGAATTCCCAACTGTTTTAATTTATCTTTTGAAGCGACCGCATTCTTCTCACCGATGTTTCCGACAGAAGTTGTTCCGGACACCTCAAACATTTTGGCTCCGCCTGCTATTTTAGCAACAAGTCGCGCCTTTGATGCACCCTCAGCAATCATTTGCCGAACCAGTTCCTCGATTCCGGTATCCGCAAATTTTGCAATATTTGTATTATTTTTTATTTTCGTGCTATCCGGCAACATGATATGTGCTAATCCACCAATTTTTGTCACAGGATCCCATAAGGCAATTCCAATACATGAACCTAATCCAAGTGTTGTTAATGAATCAGGACTCTTTGCGGTCTTAAGATCTGCCATGCCTACCTTTATTACTGTACTCATTCGTTATTCTTTGACTCCTTAAAATGAAATTCCCAAAGATCCAAGAATCTTATCATATGAATCCTCGTCCGGAAGAAGGATAAAATATCCGTCAATCATCACATCGTCTCCGAACTTTGTTTCAATCATAAGTGCATTATCGCCGAACTGACCGAATTGAATTGCCGGAACACTTAATATTGCAGCAGCCATATCAACCGAAATATAGGGAACAGAGGGTGCAATCGTCAAATTCGTCATTGATGAAATAGCAGAAAGATAAGAACCGGCAATAATATTTCCAATCTCCTTCATCGCTGAGAGTTCCATTTCTGAAAACTCTTCCCCCTCTTCACCTGCAGCCATGCCACCCATCAGTCTGTCAACAAGATAATGCGCAGAATCGAGTCTCATGAGAAACATCATACTTCCGGTTACATCCTGCTTTACTTCAAGAAATATTCCTACGATTGTCTCTTCTTCCGGGCAGATTGCACTACCGAGATCCTCAACCGCCTTCAATTCAACATTGGGAACACTCATATTAATTGTCAGGTTGAGCATCTGTGCAATTGCTGTCGTTGCATTTCCTGCTCCAATATTTCCAATTTCTTTTAAGACATCAAAATACATGCTATTGATGTTGTCAAATGTAAACTTTCCCACTTCATTTCCCTTCTATCACAAAATGACACGCTTCGCAAATCATTTCGTAATCATGCATAAATACAACAATAGATTGCCCGGTTACGGGCAATCCTTTTGTTGTATGATTAATAATTTTCTTCAACCACTGCATTAATATCAAAAATAGAAATTAACTCATCGCCATTTTTTCCAATACCGTTGATAAATGTATTCTTTCCATCTTTTGTATCATGACTGGGTCTGTCAACCTCATCACTGCTAAGGTTTACTACCTCTTTCACCTCGTCCACGATAACGCCAAGTTTTCCCTGTTCTTCAATTTTAAGAATAATAATACGGCTAACATCTGTGAAGACATCATCACTAAATCCCATTTTCAGGCGTATACTCATAACGGGTACGATCTCACCTCGGAGATTAAGAATTCCTTTGAAATAGGATTGTGCCTTGGGCACTCGTGTAATTTTCTGCATACGAACGATATTATCAACATAGCTGATATCAATGCCGTACTGCTCACTTCCGAGCTTAACTACAATATACTGTTTCTTTTCAGCTACTTCATTTGACTCAATATTTGCCATCTTTGCATCCCCCTATTACATCAATGTATTCACATCAAGGATCAGAGCGACCTCACCATCACCAAGAATGGTTGCACCACTAATAACCTTTGAAGAATTGTCAATGAACTTACCAAGTGATTTGATAACAATTTCCTGCTGTCCCATCAAATCATCAACGACCAGACCAACCTGTTTGTCGCCCTTTGCAACAATAACAACGGTCAGACTCTCAGGCTCTTCTGCCGGAGGAGCAATATCCAATATCTGATTCATTCGGATAATCGGAATAACAGCTCCTCTTAAGTGAATCACCTCTTTTGCTTCAACATACTTGATGTCAGAAACAGGGATATCTTCAATATTTGAGATGGAGCCAAGTGAGATTGCATATTTCTCATCTCCGATTTCAACCATCAATGCCTGAATAATAGCAAGTGTTAACGGCAGGCGAACGGTAAATACAGAGCCTTCTCCAAACTTACTCTTAACCTCAACATCTCCGCCTAATGCTTCAATATTGGATTTAACTACATCAAGGCCCACGCCGCGTCCGGAAATATCTGTGATCTCCTTTGCCATAGAGAAACTCGGCATAAACAAGAAATCGATAATTTCTTTCTGCGATAAATTCTCTGCCTGCTCAGGTGTTACAATTCCGCGCTCAATCGCTTTTGACTTAACAGCCTCGGTATCAATACCATTACCGTCATCACTAACCTCGATAATAACATTGTTTCCTTCCTGAAATGCCTTCAGATTAATGGTTCCAGTCTCAGGCTTACCGCGCTCCTTACGAATCTCAGCACTCTCCAGGCCATGATCTGCCGAATTGCGAAGCAAATGCTGTAACGGATCTCCGATCTGGTCGACTACGGTACGATCAAGCTCTGTTTCCTCACCACTCATATACAATTCCATTTTCTTGCCAAGATTTCTTGAAAGATCACGAATCATACGAGGGAATTTATTTACAACACTCTCAATCGGAACCATTCGAACCTTCATAACAGACTCATGGAGACTTGTCGTAATTCTCTCAAGATATTCAATCTGCTCCTGATATGACTGATTCTGGATACCGGCTTCACTGGAGCTTAACGAAACAAGCGAGTTCTTTGCAATAATCAACTCACTAACCTGATTCATAAGTGCATCCAGCTTTTCAATATCTACACGCACGGTACGATTTGATACCGGTTTTCCGCTTTGCTTTTTCGTTGCAGGAGACTGTGCGCTATTTGTATTAGATGATACTGCCGGTGCTGTTTTTTTCTCATTCGAAGAACTTTTTACGGAAATTTCCGCTGTTTCGATTACAGCATCCTCGATTTGATAATCTTCGGGTGCCACTTCGCCGGCCACAACATTTTCTATCTCAGATACGCCCTTGGCAGCTTTAACAACCGTATCCAAATCATTATCTGTCGTGAAGAAAATGCTAAAGTCGAAATCAAACTTCTCATCCTCAATATCCTGTGAGCTGGGAGAATAGACAACAATCTGTGCGTACTCTTCGACTGCTTTGAACACAAGGAACGCTCTTGCTGCCTTCAGCAGACAATCCTTCTGTACATATACTGTCATACCATAGAGCTTCTGACCACCGTCAGCTGCTGTTTTAAGCTTTTTAATATCAGATTCGTCAAGGTCTAATGATAAATATTTCTCCTGAGAAGAAGCATCTGTATCAGCCGGTGCATCGGTTTTTACATCCGCAGATGAATCTGCTTCATCAGATACACTGTTCAAAAACGCATTCAGCTTCTGGATAATCGCTTCATTATCATTCGTTCCCTCATCAGAAGTCTCTTTGATAATAGCAAGATACCCCTCGATTGCGTCAAGACACTGAAACAGCAAATCAATCATATCACTGTCAACCTTGATTGCATCGTTTCGAACTTCCTGGAACACATTTTCCATATCATGCGTCAGGTGCTGCATGCGCTTAAAGCCCATCGTACCTGCCATACCCTTCAGTGAATGCGCCGTGCGGAAAATCTCATTAATCGTGTCCTTATTATCCGGCTCATTCTCTAAAATCATAATGTTGTCACTCAGATTCTGGATATGCTCGCTAGTTTCATCAATAAAAATCTCAAGATATTGACTTACATCCATATTACTGTACCCCCACATTCTTTATTATCGTATCTGCAATTTTTTCAAGCGGAACTACTTCATCTACCATTCCTGCATCTGCAATTGATTTTGGCATGCCGTAAACCACACAGGTTTCAGCATTCTGCGCAATTACATGAACGGATTTACACTTATCGAGCTGCATGATCCCCTCTGTACCGTCTGCTCCCATTCCCGTAAGAACAACACATACAATCTTGTCATAAGAGCTGTTACACAAAGAACGATACATCACATTCGCACAAGGCTTTAATGCTCCGACCGGCGGATCATCATTTAAATGCGCCCGATGCTCACCTGACGCATCGTGAACAATTTCTAGATGTTTACCGCCGGGAGCAATGTAAACAACACCTTTTTTCAGGATGTCTCCTTCCTCTGCTTCCTTAACGGTAACCCTACTTAGTTCATTTAAACGATCTGCCATGGACTTTGTAAATCCCATCGGCATATGTTGAACAAGAACCATAGGTGCATCCATATCCTCTCTCAACAGCGGAATAACTTCATGCAAAGCTTTCGGTCCTCCGGTCGAACATGCAAGCGCAATCAATTTTTTATTGCCATTTGACTCCAAATGTTTTTTTGAAATTTTCGATGAATTCAAATTGAGTGTCCTGAGTGTTCGCTTCTTCATTTGTTCAACATAATTCATTGTCGAGCATACGGCAGTCAGCATTTCTAACAAAGCATCATGAAACGCAATACCTTTTGCCTCAATAATGTTATTTGGCTTTGTGACAAAATCTACCGCCCCCAGCTCCATAGCCTCAAGTGTAACATCTGCTTGTCCGGTCGTCAGCGTGCTAACCATAAGAACCGTTGCCCGGATGCCATCTTCCTTCATTTTCTTAAGAAGCTGAATGCCGTCCATACGCGGCATGTTGACATCCAATACAACAGCATCATATGTTTTCTTACACAGTGCTTCATATGCTTCAAGACCATCTCGGCAGTAGTCGGTTGCTTGAAAGTTTTCGTTTGAATTAATTATATCACAGATAACCCGTCTCATGAGTGCAGAGTCATCTACAACAAGTATGTTTTTTTTCATTATATGCCCGTATCTTTCCTTCTTATTTTTCGATCTTCATCAAAAATGAATTTAATAATGATTTCTCTCATCTGCTCGGATAAATGAACAAATTCTGCACGGGTTTCGTATCGCACAAACGCCGAAACCGTCGTTCTGCAAGTTACCACTCGGATTGGAACGGTTAACTTCTGACTTATGCTTTCACTTTCGAGTATCAGAATAACCGCCAGATACACGCCTACCGGATATTCCTTTTCACCGATAAATCGAATTCCGCCACCACTGATGTCAACGATAACACCCTTGCTTTCTGTCTTTTGTATTTCTTCTGTCGTAATAACCGAAGACAGTGATTCCACTTCTGAGACAAGCGCCTGATCTGATGAAATCTCATATACTAATGTTCCCAAAATACATTCCAATCGAAAATACTCTCTTCTTTGTATTTTTTGAAGCTTATTTTGGATTTCAACATTTACGAGAAAACAACTGCCTTCTTTGAATCGCTCGGTCACCTCACAGATTCCGCTGTACAAACCTTTCGGGGTGTAGAAAAGCATCTCATAACGCATACCTATTGAAAGCAAGATCAGTTTTCCTTTATACACCGGCATCTCCAGTGTCACTTCATCATTTTCATCAATTGATACGACTCTACTGGATAATATCGGTGTTTTTTCATTTAAGGCCTTGTTTTTTTCTTTTTGATTAATAGAACATATATCTACCTTATTTCCAACCTGCAGCATATTTGCAATCATATCAAACATCCTTGTATACTATTTTTTATTCAATAAGCTATATAGGAGCTTTGTGATGCCTCCGCGCATAGAATAATACTTATTCTCTCCTTTTACCAAATTATCTGCAAGAAGCTCAAATGCTTTTGATGCAGGAGCGTTTGGTTCAAAAAGCGACACCGGCTGTTGCTGTCTGATCGCCTTTTCAATTGCAGGATCATTGGGGATCAGACCAACATAATTGATCGTTTCATTCAAAAACTGTGAGACAACGGACTGCAGCTTCTCATAAACAGCCTGACCATCTTCTGTTGAAAATACACGGTTTGCCACAAGGTTAATTGAAGTATTCGCACTGATATAATTGGGATTACGATGCAAAGACTTCAGTAATGAATAGGAATCCGTCAAAGAACTCGGTTCCGGTGTTGTAACCATTAAAATTTCCGGAGAAGCAAGCACAAATTCCATGACACTATCAGATATTCCGGCACCCGTATCAATCAAAATAAAGTCCGCAAGTGCATCCAGTTCCGAAAGATTATGTACCAGATATACAAGCTGATCTCTTGACAAATTATTCAAGCCGATAATTCCTGAACCGCCGGAAATAAAGCCGATGTCAAGAGGTCCCTGTGTGATTACCTCACGAATGCTCTTCCCACGATAAATCACATCGCTCAAATTATATTTTGGAATTGCACCAAACATGACTTCCACATTTGCCAGCCCAATGTCCGCATCAAAAATAATTACTTTCTTTCCAATTTTACTCAGTTGGATTGCAAGGTTTACTGTCGTATTTGATTTACCGACACCACCTTTTCCACTCGTAATCGTTATCACTCTTGTTTGATGCGGCTGACCTGTATTCTGTTTTTTTACAACATTGCGCAGACTTGTCGCCTGATCCATGTCAGTCCCCTCCTAAAAGCTTCTTTACGATATCCTGCGTCTGGAACACCTCAATATCATCCGGCACATTTTGCCCATTCGTCACATAGGAAATATCTGCACCCGAATACAATTTGATATTCAAAAGATTCCCATACACACTCGTCTCATCCAGTTTTGTAAAAATGAGTGAATAATCAGATATATTTCGATACATATCACAGATTTCTTTTAAATCACGATATTTTGTCGTCGCAGACAATACCAAATAAACAGTAACCGGATACTCATTTCCGACAACCGAGAGAAGCTTTCTCGTATCTTCGCGCTGCAATTCATTTTTGTGCGAAAATCCTGCCGTATCAACAAAAATCAAGTCATAATCCTCAAACTTGGAAATAGCAGCAGTAATCTCTTCCGGTGCATATATAATTGCAAGCGGCGCATCTAAAATGTTTGCATAGGTGCGAAGCTGTTCTGTCGCTGCGATCCGATAGGTGTCCGCTGTCAGGAATGCAACCTTTTTTCCCTGCTCTACTTTAAATTTTGATGCAATCTTAGCAATGGTTGTTGTCTTGCCGACACCGGTCGGTCCAATAAAGAATATAACCTGCGGTTTCTTTCCCATTGCCTGGATCGTACTCGGATTGCCGAACTTCAAGATCAGCTTTTGATATACATTCGAAAGAATAAAATCCATACTCGATCCTTTTCGGACTACCTTCATCACATCGTCGAGCAATTGATTGACATACTTTTCATCCACTTCGTTATCAAGCAGCGTCCGGTACATCATTCGCAGGAATGTCATACTGTCTTCCGGACTTTCCTCATTCGGGATAATATCCTTAAGCGCTTCCCGTGCTCCCGTGTCTGTATCATTTGTCGTAAGTTTCTTTTCCAAAAACTGTTGCAGATTTTCAAGACGCTCTTCAATTACATCCGTATCGCTGAGTACCTGTTTTTTTTCAGTTGCAGACGGCCTGCTGTCTTCCTTTACTTTCTGCGGCCGAACGACCTGTCGAACCGGTTGCTCGGATGTGCTCTGCGGTTTCGGAAGTTCAATCTGTTCATCCGCAGCAAGATTAATGCTTTCTCTCATTCTCATCGGCGCATGAATGGCGGAGGCCGGATTTAACTGCTGTTCCTTCTCCTCCATCGCAGCCACAACCTCATAGTGTGGTGTCTTAAACAAACCGGCTAACCCTTTCGGTTTCACCAGCTTCACATTCATAATTACAACGCCCGGACCCATTTCCTTTTTTGCGCGTTCAATCGCTTCTTCTTCTGTTTTTCCCTGAAATTTATTAATCGTCATATCAGCATGTCACCATCCCAACTGATTGTAATTCTACATTGGATTCAATCTCATTATATGATACTACGATTAAATCCTTCAAGTATTCCTCGGTCAATTTTTTATAGTACATACGGACGATCGGTGATGTGACAACAATCGCCATTTTTCCGAGATTTTCAAGTTTCTCCACCTCTGCTTCCGTCGCCTCAATAATTGCCCGTGTACGCTCCGGATCAAGTGTTAAATATGCCCCCTGTTCCGTCTGTTTTACAGACGACATGATTTCCTGTTCGATATTCGGATCCAAAGTCACGACACTTGTTGGCTCGTTCGGAGGAAAATATCGATTCGATATTGCGCGTTTTAAGCTTTGTCTTACATACTCTGTCAGCACATCGGTATCACGGGATGATGTCGCATGATCTGCCAGTGTTTCAAAAATTGACAGCAGATCACGAATAGAGATCCCCTCTGATAACAGATTCTGCAAAACCTTCTGAATCTCACCGATACCAAGTAACTTCGGTACCAATTCCTCAACAAGAACAGGGTTTGTCTCCTTGACATTATCAATAAGATTCTGTACATCCTGCCTGGTAAGAAGCTCTGCAATATGATTGCGAATGACTTCCGTAAGGTGTGTAGCAATAATTGACGGCGGATCAACAACCGTATATCCTAAACTCTCTGCCCGTTCCCGCTGACTTTCTGTAATCCAGATAGCCGGCAGATGGAAGGACGGTTCAAAAGTAGGAATTCCCGTAATTTCTTCTTCAACAAATCCCGGGTTCATCGCCATGTAATGGTCAAAGAGGATCTCACCCTCCGTCACCTGGATTCCCTTGATCTTTATTATGTATTGATTTGGATTAAGCTGAATGTTATCTCTGAGACGGATGATCGGCACAACCGTACCCAGCTCCAATGCAATTTGCCTTCGAATCATCACAACACGATCCAGCAAATCTCCCCCCTGATTCACATCGGCAAGCGGGATGATTCCATAACCAAACTCAAGCTCAATCGGATCTACAGAAAGCAGTGAAACAACATTCTCCGGTTTTCGGATTTCTTCTACTTCTGATTCGGCAGCTCCGGCTTCCTCCTCAATTCGCTCAACACTCATACTCTTATTCATATTCCATCCGGTTACCAGAAAAATTCCCCCCATGCCTACACAGAGTACAACATTAAGCGGTGTAAACACGCCAAGGAATGTGATGACAGCCCCAACCATCAAAAGCACTTTGGGCAAACCAAAAAGCTGACTGATCAATACCTGTCCGAAATCAGCCTCTTTTGATGCTTTGGTAACAAGAATACCGGTTGCCATAGAAATCGCAAGCGAAGGAATCTGGGAGCTGAGTCCGTCACCAATCGTAAGAATTCCATACTGAGCAATCGCCTCCTGAAATGTCAGCCCCGCACGGGTCATGCCCATAACGGTTCCGCCGATCAGATTGACAAATGTAATGATAAGCCCCGCCGTTGCATCTCCCTTCACATACTTTGTTGCTCCATCCATCGCTCCGAAGAAGCTGCTCTCCTGCTGTATTTTCTCACGGCGCTTTTTTGCTTCCTCATCGGTAATTGCTCCGGTATTCAAATCAGCGTCAATCGCCATCTGTTTTCCGGGCATGGCATCGAGCGTGAATCGTGCAGTAACCTCGGATACACGCTCAGATCCTTTATTGATAACTACAAATTGTACGATCAGAAGGATAATAAAGATAATCGTTCCGATTACCATATCATTTCCGCCGACAAAGCTTCCGAATGTACGAACGACATTTCCCGGATTTCCGGTATTTAAAATCAATCGTGTTGATGACACATTGAGTGAGATACGAAAAATCGTTGTAAACAGGAGCAATGTCGGGAAGAAGGACATATCTAATACTTCCTGTACAAATAGACAATTAAACAGGATTACAAGGGCAATCGAAATATTAAAAATCAACAGAATATCTAACAGAAAGGCAGGAATTGGAATAATAAAGAATACAATTGCAGCCATAAGATACATCGCCACACCAACATCTGCACCGCGTTTGATCATAAGATTCACCCTCCTTTCCTGTTTTATCTATCATCTATGTTACTTTTTTTAATATCCTCATCCATCCTCAGGCCCGATTCTGCGAACGGTATACAGACGCTAAAATTTCTGCTACAGCCTGATACAGTTCTGCCGGAATTTCTTTTCCAATATCAACATTGGCGTATAGCATTCGGGCTAGTGGCTTATTTTCAACAATCTCCACATGATTGTCTTTTGCAATTTCTTTGATTTTCTGAGCGACATAATCTGCACCCTTAGCGACAACAACCGGTGCAGTTCCTGTATTTGCATCATATTTTAAAGCGACCGCATAGTGTGTCGGGTTTGTAATAACAACATCTGCCTGCGGAACATCCTGCATCATACGGCGTCTGGATGCTTCCTGCATTCGTTGTCGTTGTCTTCCCTTGATCTGAGGATCTCCCTCAGTATTTTTCATCTCATCCTTGACTTCCTGCTTGGTCATCTTCATCTCTTCGTTGAATTTATATCTTTGATAAATATAATCAGCGACTCCAACAATGCAAAAAACAAGGCTGATGCGAAGTCCTACATCAATGACAAGGGAGCCGATCTCCGCAAGTGCCTGGTTGAGTGTAATATTATACAGCAGAAAGATTTCATTTACCCTGTCACGAACCATATTATAGGCTATGACAATAATCAAAATGATTTTTACGATTGATTTCAAAAGCTCAAACAGCACATCCTTTGAAAACATTCGCTTAAATCCGTTGATTGGATTAAATTTATCAAACTTTGGTTTTAACGGTTTCGTTGATACTTTCCATTTGACCTGAAGCAAATTAACCAAAAAAGCAACCACAACTCCTGCCGCAAAAAAAGGCGCTACGATTTTCAGCGAAAATAACGCTGCATGTTGCATGTAGCTCATCACAATAATTGAATTAAACTCTCTTTCGGCCACTGACTCCGGAATCTTATTGTATATATCCGTAAATACTTGCAGAAAATTGCCACCGATACTTGAAATAAAAATACGAAGCACCAAAAACAGCACCACAAGCGTAATCGACTGATCCAATTCCTTGCTCTTGCATACCTGGCCCTCTTTTCTGGCATCGTCTAATTTCTTTTGCGTTGCCGGCTCTGTTTTCTCACCGCCGGGACCATCCTTTGCAAAGAACTGAAGATTGTAAATTAAAACCAAAGTTCCGCTAACCGGTTCCATACATACCTCTTATCATCAACTGCATCATCGTCTTTATTTCACTGCCTATCAACTCTGCCATTCGCGGCAATAGTGAAATCGAAACAAAAAGCACAATATATCCGGCCAAAACCTTTATCTGAATTCCAACCGCAAACATATTCATCTGCGGCGCAACCTTTGCCATAATACCAAGAATACAGTTCAGTGTCATCATGCATGCAAAAACAGGAAGCATTAACCGGCAACCTAAAATCAGCATATCTGTCACATAGGTTAATGCATGCTCAACCATACGCCCCCAGTCAAACAACTGGGTATTCACCGGAATCAGTTGAAAGGAATCCGCCAAAGCGCGAATAACATAATGATGCAGATTGGATGCCAACAAAAGCAATAAAACGACATAGTAATAGAAATTACCTGTCGTAGATTCCTGCGTTCTTGTCATCGGATTGTATTCCTGCGCCATCGAAAGACCGATTTCCAAATCAATCATATGTCCGGCAAAGCCAACAATATAAGTACATACATTGGCTGACATACCAAGCACCAAACCGGTGATTGACTCTTTCAAAACAATGATGCCATACTCAAGCATTCCCGAATAAGTAACGGCAACTCGTGGCATGGACGAAAACAGAAGCAGTGCCAGGAAGGCTGATAGACCTGTTTTCACCCGGTTCGGAACACCTGTCATTCCGAAAAACGGTGCAACCGCAACAAAGCTTGCAACTCGCACCAATATCAGAACGAAATATTCAAATGAAATTAATGAAAATGTATACGCCATCATCAGATATAAAGACTAAAGTCACTCCATAAATCTGTCATATATGTTGTCATATTATTTAACATCCACGAGCCCAACAGCATCATAGTTACAAATACAGCAAGGATCTTCGGAACAAATGTCAGGGTTTGTTCCTGAATGGATGTGATTGTCTGAAAAATACTGATAATCAAACCAACAATCAGAGAAACAAGTAACACCGGTGCAGCTGTAAGAATAATGGTATAAATTGCCTCACGGGACACATCCATAATTACACCTTCTGTTAACATCCCACATCAACCTCCTCAATAAAATGTCTTGACCAAATTAACAATCACAAGATCCCAACCGTCAGCAAGAATAAACAACAGTATCTTAAACGGCATGGAAATTGTTGTCGGCGGCAGCATCATCATACCCATTGACATGAGAATTGATGCAACAACCATATCTATTACGATAAATGGAATATAGATAAAAAATCCAATTGTAAAAGACTTGCGGAGCTCACTCGTGATAAAACTCGGGATCAGTACCGTTGTCGGAATGTCTTCATTCTCCTCATATGTAACACCTGCAATATCACAGAACAAATCAACATCCTTCCGCGATGTATGCTGATACATAAATTCACGAATCGGCGTAATAGCCTCCTCAAAAGCCTCTTCCTGCGTAATTGTACCTGCATCAAGCGGCTTAATTGCCTTCTCATTTATCTGGGTAATAACAGGTGACATGATCATTAATGTCAAAATCAGCGCCAATCCAACCAATACCTGATTTGGCGGCGTCGATTGCGTTCCAAGTGCTGCACGAACAAAATGCAGTACAACAATAATTCTTGTAAAAGATGTCAGCATAATCAAAATTGACGGTGCCAACGAAAGAACTGTCAGTAACAGCAGAATACGAACGGTTGCAGACATTGTACCGTTCTCATTATTATAAATAATGGAAAGACCATTGACTGCATCCTCTCTTGCATCGGTCGGCTGTCCATCCTGTGTCACAGACAGACCACCGATATCATTCAGACCATTGTTATCTATCGTTGTTGCATACACGCTTTTTCCGCAAAAAAAGATGAACAATGCCACAACCAAAACGATAACAGCAAATACAAAAGAAATACAACAATAGATTTTCTTTCCCTTACTCAACATTTGTAAAACCTCAAATCTAAAGCACTATTTTTTCGGAAGCCTGTCTTTTAGTTTATCAAAGATTTCCTGAAAGCTCTCCTTAGGTGAACCATTCTGTATCCGGATTTCCTGAATCTCATCCAGTTCCTCCTTCGTCATGGTCGCAAGAAGCGTTGTCTGTTCTTTTCCGACAGCCACAACCAAATACTTCTCTTTCCCTGCACGAATAATCTGAATCGACTGATTGTTCGAAACACGAATTGCTTCAACAATCGAAAGGTTTCCCTGTGAAAGCTTTGTCTTTTGGTATCCTGCAATCCAACGGGTCACATAATAGGTCAAAAGTAAAACAAAGACAAAAATCACAAGAACCGTAATCAATTCAATCATACTGTTAAGATAATGACTTGACGCTAGTGTAATCATCATACCTTACTTCACAATATCGGTAATTCGAACACCAAAGCTTTCTTCGATGACAACTACCTCTCCTTTTGCTACATACTTGCCGTTGACAAGAATATCAATGGGTTCACCCGCGATACGATTCAACTCAATAATTGTACCGGGTGCAAAATCCAAAATCTCGGAAATTGATTTTGATGTCCTTCCAAGCTCCACAGTAACCTCAAGCGGAACATCCATAATCAGGTCAATATTTTCCTTCGCAAATGTTGCTGCGAAATCACCTGAAAACGGTGTGAATTGTGCAGGCTGAACATTAACCGGCTGTTGAAATGCCATCGGGTTCATCATCTGCGGGTTCATCATCTGTGGATTCATCATCTGCGGGTTCATCATCTGCGGATTCATCATCTGCGGATTCATCATCTGTGGATTCATCATCTGCGGATTCACCATTCCGCTCATATCCATAGATGCATTTTCTGTACCCATCATCTGTGGTGCCGATGCCGGAGCCGCCTGATTTACGGGTGCAGCATTATGTGCCATGGTACTTGCATCTGCCAGACCAAGTTTTGCTTCATCCGCATCCATCTCCATATTTTTCGCAATGGAAGAACACATATCCCGCGCAAATGAGAATGGATACAACTGCATAATCTCACTGTCCACAAGATCTCCGATTTCCATTTTAAATGAAATCTTTACGAAAGAACCAACAAGGAATTCATCAATTTTTCTCTCATCGATTCCTTCATGTAAATCAATCAAATCCGCAACCGGAGGACTGATATCAATTGTCTTACTCAGCATCGATGAAAGCGAAGTTGCAGAACTACCCATCATCTGATTCATCGCCTCGCTGATCGCGCTCAAATGAAGGTCACCCAGTTCTCCATCTGTCTTTGTTCCGTCTCCGCCCATCATAAGATCCGTAATGATCTTTACATCATTTTCTTTTAAAACGAGAATATTACTACCGTCGAGGCCCACTGTATATGCAATACGAATAAACACACAAGGCCGTTCATAATTTCGGACGATATCCTCCCATGTCGCAATCGAAACAACCGGCGTAGAAATCTCAACTTTACGATTGACAAGTGAAAACAATGTCGTCGCAGCGGTACCCATACTGATATTGGCAATTTCACCGATTGCATCCTTTTCCTGTTCCGTCAAGGTTTCTGCCATTGCGGTTTGTTTTGGAGCGCTTGCAATTTCTGCCCCGCCACCATTTAGCAATGCATTAATTTCCTCTTGTGATAATGCTCCATCCATTAATCTTGTTCCTCTCTGATTACTGATGTTACACGCACTGCATATTCCTCACCGGATGAACCGGGCAGTGCCTTAAACTTTCTTATATTACCAACATAAACATCCAGTTCCTGATCTACTTTCGTTCCGAGTCGAATAATGTCACCCGGCTGCAGCCCGATAAAATCAGAAACCGAAATCAAGCTCTTTCCAAGTACTGCTTTGACCGGCATCGGAGCATGTTCAATCAGCACTTCAATCGCATCATTATAGGATTGTTCATCCTTAACCTGCATATTTGAATACCAGAACTTCGTATTTAGTTTATCCATTACCGACTCTAATGTGATAAAGGGCAAACAAATATTCATCAGTCCTTCGGCATCACCAATCTTCATATTGATTGTGACAATAGCAATCATTTCTCCCGGAGAAATCACCTGCGCAAACTGTGAATTTGTCTCAATTCTTTGGAGTCTTGGATGTATTTCCGTAACATTCTCCCACGGCTCACGCAAAAGATTGACACAGACATTCATAATTCGCTCGATAATAAGCATCTCTATTTCCGAGAAATCTCGAACTTTCTCAAGGGGAAGACCGGCTCCGCCAAGCATACGGTCAACAATCGCATATCCCAATGAAGATGCCATCTCCATCAAAATATCACCTCGAAGCGGTGCAAAATCAATAACTCCAAGTAATACCGGATTTGATAGTGCATTGGAAAACTCGGAGTATGTAACTGCTTCCGAGTTCATCACCTCAACCTGTATATTCTTACGCAAGTATACAGGAAGATTCGTTGAAAGCAGTCGTCCATAATGTTCGAAAATAATCTCCAGTGTACGAAGGTGTTCCTTAGAAAACTTGGACGGGCGGGCAAAATCGTAATTTTTTACCTGTTTGTCACCACTATCTTTAATATCATCGGCATCAATTTCTCCGCTGCTCAGCTGTTGCAGCAACGAGTCAATCTCGCCCTGTGACAATACGTCACCCATACACCCTCACCACCTTTTTTTCAAAACTTAATTTTCTTAATCGCAAGTCATCTGCGGGAAGCTTACCCCGATAATAAAACTGGAATCAAACAGTCCCTGGAGCTTCTCTAATATCTCCTTTTGGGCTGCCTCCGGGCTGTTTTTAAATTCTTCCTTCGTATACTTACAAATGACATCATTCGTAATACCCCGGATTAAATTCTGTTGAGCCTCTAATACAGGGCGTTTTTTCTCATAGTCTTCATTTTTCTTATCCATGGACACTGTGACATTTACGATTGCATAATGCTCGGAACCATCCTCACTATCCTTCAGATTGATCGTAAGAGAATCTGCGAGTGTAAAACTATCAATATCTTCGATCTTGACATTTGACAGATTTGCATTCCGTCCGCTTGCAAGTTCAAGATTAAGTGCTGTGCATATCTCGTCAATCAATGCATTGCTCTTTTTTGCAGACGGAACAATGCTAATCATTGTGATTGCTGTCAAAACCAGATTCACTACAAGCAGCGCTAATATGAGTACTGACATCAAATTTTTCTTCATAACACAACTTTTCCTTTCTCTTTTCGCCAAATCAATCCTTCGAATTATAGGAATTATAAATCTTTATCACCACTCGTCGATTCAGCGCACGCCCCTCGGCTGTCGAATTATCAGCTATCGGAACATAATCGCCGCGGCCGGACGACTTAATTCGTCCCGGCTGAAGTGTCGTTTTCTCGCGAAGATAGTCCGCTACGGTCAGTGCACGGTACATTGACAACACATTATTATCTGCAAAACGATCGCTGTGTATCGGTACATTATCGGTATGGCCTTCCACCTCAATAATATGTTCATCATAATAATTCAAAATGGAAGCCACCTTATCAACCAACGGGTATGCACTTTCCCTTAACTGCTCGGAGCCGGAATCAAAAAGCACCGCTCCGTTTAATGTTAAAATGACATACTGTGCATTAAAGTTCACATCAACCTGATCCTGAAGTCCATATTTGCCAAGCTGTTCATCCATCTCTTCTGCAATGGATTCAGAATTGGCAAGCGCCTGTTTGGTATACTGCTCCTCAAGCTCCTGTTGTGACAATTCCTGTCCGGTCTGGGCATCCATCGGCCCTTCATCATCCTGTTCTGCACGACCCGGCTGTTCGCCATTCATTTCCGGACTCTGACTCTCAAATCCTTCATCTTTCAGATTATCGCTTGCTTCACTGTGAAATCCTTCCTGTGAAAACTCACCACTGCCGCTGGTGTTGGCATCAGGATTGTAAAACCGGTCAAAGTATTGCAGCTGATTGATGCCGGCAGATACCATTTCTCCTTCACCAATCGATGAACCGCCACCCTGAAGCACACTAAAATGCGACTGGAGTGAAGCAATCACCACTTGGAACTTTTCCGCATCAACTGTTGACATAGAAAACAGCAACACAAAAAAACACAACAGCAGATTCATCAAATCGCTGAAAGTGGCCATCCATGCGGGCGAACCTTTCGGCGGGTCTTCTTGCTTCCTTTTTTTTGCCACTATTCTTCACCTCCGCCGTTATCGCCATATAAACTCTCACGCATGGTAGGAGCAAGGAAGGTCTTAAGCTTTTCTTCGATTACATGAGGATTTTCTCCTGCCTGAATCGACAAAAGTCCCTCCACAATGACCTGTTTAATAACCATCTCGTTATCATGATTCACCTTCAGCTTGCTGGCGGTCGGATTACAGAGCCAGTTCGCAATCAGAGAACCGTACAGCGTTGTCAGCAAAGCAACCGCCATGTTCGGTCCGATGGTCGAAGGGTCATCCAGATTCTTCAACATATTTACGAGTCCGATCAGCGTACCGATCATTCCCCATGCAGGACCTAATTCTGCCCACTTTTCCCAGAATCCGATAACTTTTTTATGTCGATCCTCGATACACATCAAATCCGTCTCCAGAATACCTCGTACCAGTTCCGGATCTGTACCGTCTACAACGAGCATAATTCCTTTTTTCAGAAAGGAATCCTCTATGTCGGCAGCCGCTTCCTCAAGCGCCAATAAGCCCTCTTTACGGGCTACATTTGAAAGATTTATGATATTTGTAATCATTTCTGTCGGATGGAATCCGGGGTCCTTTAATGTCAATGCAATTCCCTTGAATCCGGTTGCCAGGTCCGTAATTTTGTTACATGCAATTACACCTGCAACGGAACCGCCGATTGTGATAATAACCGACGGCAAATCTCCAAAATTCGGAAGTGCTGCAAATCCGAGCTCACCGGTTACAATACCGAAAACAACCATTACAAGACCTAAAATAAGACCAATCAGAGACGCTATATCCAATTTCAATCACCTGCCACTTTTCTTATAATCAAAATCAGTAAATCCAGATAAAGTACGCTTAATTTTAAGTGTAACTAATTTTGCTTTTTTTGTCCACATTTTTGTCGGTCGACAAAAATGGAAAAAATCGGCACCAATTAAGTCGAATCTCCACCTAATCATGCCGATTATACCATATATTGGGGAACAATGGAAGTATGTCCCCCAATATATCCTAAAAAAATATCAATTTTATCTCTTCAGGTTGATCAATTCCTCAAGCATCGAGTCTGAGGTTGTGATCACTCTTGAGTTTGCCTGGAAACCACGCTGTGTGGTAATCATCGATGTAAACTCTGAAGAAAGATCCACATTTGACATCTCGAGTTCTCCGGTACTGATGCTGCTTCCGTCCGCAGAAATCTCAACACCGATTCCATCGAAATCACCTGAGTTCAGTGTTGACTTATAACAGTTATCACCGGTTGCCTCAAGACCTGCCGCATTCGAGAACTGTGCAACTGCAATCTGACCGAGCAGCACGGTATTACCGTTATCATACGATCCGTAAATCTTACCGGTTGTATCTACCGTAAGACCTGTCAATGCACCAAGCTTCTTTCCTTTACCAACATTGTCTGCATCTCCCGCTACCATCGCCGAAGTATTGGCACCACCATTGTTGTAGTTAAGCAGTGATGAAAAATCAATGGTCACATCAGAAAATCCGTCATATCCTGCCGCTGCAAGCTTTGAAAGATTCAGGGTCTGTGAGAGGTTTGCACCTCCGCCGACACTGCTTAAGGTTCCGTCAATTGTGTTAAATTGAAGCGTAAAACCATCATTGGAAGGTGTCACGATTGAGTAGTTTCCGCCAAACATATTATAGCGGATCTCCGCATCCTTCGGTAACTCCGTTGTAAATACCGGTCGTCCCTCAGTATTTGCATTCAAGGTCTCACCGGTAATGGTCGTGTAAGAATAATCCTCCATCAATTCCTCCACACCATAGGTGCGTGAGGGAGCTGCAATTGGTGTATAGGTCGAAGTTCCTCCGGCTGTGGTAATTGCTTTATCATCGGAAACAATACCCTGAAATACCAGTTTGTCTCCACTCGCATCCGTATATGTAATATCTGTACCTTTATAATTGGGCCAATAGTAAATCACATCACCGGATTTGTATGTCGAAGCACTCAGACCAAGGGCTTTAATCAGATCATCATTTAAGGTATAGCGATATCCGGTCTGACCGTCATCACTTGTTATTACGGTTGCGGCACTCTTATAATCTTCCAGTGTTACCGTCTTAACAAGCTGGAATTCCGTTGTTGTAGCTGTTTCAGTTCCACTTCCATCCTGTGCTACGGTATAGAATTTCCATGCGCCGGATTCATATTTTCCCCGGCCAACCACAGCTCCTGCTTCATTTAGAATATCATAGCCTGTTGTCGAAGCCTTCATATCATCCTGCAGTTTTGCCAATGTATTTTCGGCAGATGTCACACGTACACGATAGCCATCGGGCAGCTTGCTCGTTCCCGTAAGACCAAGCTGATCATTGACATCCCGCGCATTCAGATAATAGGTATAGCTGGTTGTCGCTGCTCCACCGCCTGCCGGAGTGGTCGTTGCCGCCTTATCGACAACTGTCTTGATATCCATCTTACTCATTCCGGTTGCGAATGTAAAGTTATCGGTAATTGTAACATTGCTTCCCTGTGAAGCGCCCGCCGTTCCGGGTCCGAACAACTCATTCAATGCGATGGTCTTATTCAGAATTGTTTTTCCCTTGGAATCAATAATATCCGTCAGGTTTACCGCATACTTTCCGTTCAATGCATCCACTGCCTGTACGGAGAATTTTGCGGTGTAGGAATAGCCGAGGTTATCATAGACAAGCAGATTCATTCCGTATCCTGCCGGTCCTGTTACCTGTGTGTTATTGTTATCTACCACACCATAGCATCTCGCCTTTGTGGTTGACTCCGGTGCTGATGTCTGGTTTCCCGCAGACATAATCTTCAATGCTGATACCGTATCCTTTTTGATGGTTGCGGTTGTCGGGTCCACCTGCCATCCCATAACCGTGTATCCGGTTGATGTCATACACAGATTACCGGTACCGTCCACATAGAAGGAACCCGCCTTGGTAAAAACATTTTCAGAACCGTTGTTCACAACGAAGAAACTGCTTGTCGATTTATCCGTAATCTTTAAATCAAACGGATTTCCGGTTGTCTCTGCCGCACCGGCTGAGGTGATGCTCATCGTTGTGGATCCGGTCGTAACACCAAGACCAATCTGCTTTGCATTTACACCACCGGTTCCGGTTGACTCGTTTGCTCCGGAAGCGCTCGAAAGTGTCTGATACATAATCGAGCTAAAAGTTACTGTCGAAGATTTGAATGCAACGGTGTTAACATTCGAAATGTTATTACCGATTACATCCATTTTTGTCTGATGTGTCTTAAGTCCTGACACAGCAGAGTAAAGTGATCTCATCATAAAGAAATGACCTCCATCCTCTTTCGGCGCGGAGCGCGATCTTTTCTGTCAGTCGAAGATCCCCGCTTCCATAAGGTCCAGCGATTATGCAATCACCGCGCCATCAATATTTGTAAAAACATTCTCGCCTGCGTCTGCCTGATCCATCGCCGTGACAACCGTCTTATTCGGCACATTGACGATAAATGCAAGTGAATCCACAAGCACCAGTGATTCATTGATTCCCTTTGCACTGGCTTTTGATACTCCATCCAACAGTCTTTGGTTCTGCGATTCGGAGAGATTAATGTTGCGCGCATTCAAACGATTCGCTGCATGCTTTGAAAATTTCAGCGGATCAAGGGCTGCCTGCTTCTCCCGTAATACCTCGTCAAAAGATATTTCGGATTGTTTTGGCGAATCCTTAACCTCTTTTTTCAAATACCGATCCGTCACCTGCTCAATGGAGAGAAATCCATTACGAATTGCTTCCATCTTCTGCTCCTTCTACCTTGTCACTGTCTTCAGATTCATTGTCGGTTTCTGTTTTGTCATCGGATGAACCGCCTGCAATTGCATCACGAATTGCAATCAAAGCATTCAGCTTTGTTTCTGCATCAGATAAACGCTTTAGGGTGTCAGCATCAACAAAGCCCTTCTGATAATCAGTCAGTCCATCATATACCTTTCGGACTGCCTTAATCTTTTCCTCGTCACCAAGTGAAACATTATCGGCAATCGGAAGCTGTGCTACCAGTTCCTTGAATGTATTGCTAAGCGTAACCGCATCCATATAAGCCGTGTCGGCCACTGTATCCAGATCATCTAAATTGTAAAGACGATCGTTGATGGACAGATACACATTCGCGCCTTCTCTTGTTACATAATCGACCATTCCCGTGACATATGAGGTCTCACCGGTCGTAGCATTGGTAGGCTTCATGATCACGGTTTTACCAACCAGCTGATTTGCCTCCATCTGCTCCATGGTAGCCTTCATATTCTCAGAAGCCTCTACCTGTGAAAAGGTTGCAAGCTGTGTTACATACTCTGTATTCGACTGCGGTTCTAACGGATCCTGATACTGCATCTGCGCTACAAGAAGCTTCAAAAAATCCTCTTTATCAAGGTTCCCACCACTTTTTTCTTTTGCTTTCGATGCAGAGGTCGAATTCGCACTCATATCTACCAGCTGCCCATTCTCTACCTGTTGTACTAATGCCATCGATTATCTCCTTTCTCCTATGCACTGAAATCTACCTGATTTCCATTATCCCGCATCATCTGTGCTGCGAGTGCTTCCGCTTCGCTTAAATCCACCGGAATGTCGTCAACTTCGCTCAGATTCAGATTCCTTCTCGTGCTATGGTTTTGATTCTCCTGTTTTTCGCCGTTGCCAAACTGCGCATCCGCACTCGAATTGCCGTCAAGATTCTGCTCAAATTCATGTGTTGCAACCGTAACCTCAACAGCCTCCACTTTGATACCCTGTGCCTGCAGGGTTTGACGAAGCTCCACCATCTGGGCCTGCAAGGTTTCTTTCACCTGCTCATTTGAAGCGGTAATCTGTGCAGTTACAGCCCCCTGCTTTTCTGAAACACTCAAATACAGTTTTCCAAGATTTTCCGGATTCAGCTGCATCTCAATGGTTGTAGACTGGTCAGCTGCAAATATTCTTGCCAGGCCATCCACCTGCTGCATGAGCTGCTCCACTTCGTAATAACTCATCGTCATTGGCATTTCCGGTTGCATTGCTTCCATTCTCGGCACAGCAGATTCTCTTATCACATCCTGTGTCTGCGGCTGGAATACCGGTGTCTGTTCATTCGCATCCGAAAGCTCATCATGAAACTGCTTCGAATCAGACTGTCCACCGGAAAAATCATTGTTTTGCGTATTATTTTTTGTTGTCTGAGCGGCATCGACATCGCTTGCGATACCATCCGTAGAAACAACCGCTTCCTCTGCCGACTCTGTACGCTGTAATTGTTCTTCTTCAACAACTGCAGCCGGCTGTGCAATCCGATTCCCGGCATCATGCACCACGGTTTCCGCCTGCTTATTATCCGGTTGCTCAAGCATCTGTGTCTCAGCCGTTTGCATAATCTGAACATCTGCTGCTTCTGCTTCATTCGACAACGCCTGTTCATCTGAAACAACGGACTCTGCCGTCACTTCCCCGGGCAACTCTGCCGCCTGATTCATTGCAGAGACTTCCGCCAGCAGATCAGAAAACTGATTGGGCTCGATATTCTCATTCTGTAAAAAATCAGAAATGATTCCGGTGATTGTCTGCATCATATCCTGAAAGCTGTCATTGACAAGTAAATCCGTCATGTCATCGCTTCCACTCACCTGCGCAGCAAGCAAAATCAGATTCTGAGGCTCAAGAAGATCCATCGCAACCAGACCAAGTGTACTCATTGCCTCTTGGATTTCTTCCTCGCTGACTCCAAGTGTTTCTTCCAAGGCGTCCTTCACTTCATCAGCAACCGCATCCAGCTTATCCGAATAATCATCCACGGAAATCGTCTTCGGTTTTTCCTCTGCGATCGCACGATTACCATATCCGGGTTTCGAATACTCCGCCATGTAGGGTTCTTTTTTTGTCGCTCCGGAAACTGCTCCGTTTGTCTGACTTGCCTTTTGAAAATCCGGATTTGAACCAAACAGATTTCTCGTACTTTGATTCATAATCCCTGCAAACTGTTCCGCAAGAGACTTTGCGTTGTTTGACTTGCCGATTGAGGTTCCCTTGTCAGTTGCCGGCACATTCGTATTCAGTTTCGCCACCTGTGTCATCCCATCACTCCTTTCGTAATTATTTCGCAGCACCTACGGTTCCATAATCGCCGTCAGGCGCGCTGCTATCTCAGTGTCCATATTACCAAGTATATCTGCTCGCGCCTGTGCATCCATCGCGTCAAGAATATCAGCAACAAGCTTCAGCTGATCACCCATTGTATTAAATATTGCAGCTGCCTGCTTGGGTTTCATGGTTGAATATGTCTTTACATACGCTTCCATGTCAGCATCTTTTTTCTGCTGTTCAAGTACCTGTCGATAAATGATTTCTGCATTTGCCGGATCAATACTTTCATAATAGGTCTGATAATTACTTATATCGGGTGCATTGTCAGAAAAAACAACCTCTTTATCAAATTTTTGTTTTAATCTTTCAAATTCCGCTTGATTTTGTTCAAGCGCACTCAGCTTATCGATCTGTGCCTTGAGCTCTTTGATTCGATCATTTTTATCACTTATTTTCTTCTTCGCTTCTTCCAGCTGTAACTCTAAATCCTTAACATAATCCGTCGCTTCACTAATTGTCGTAAACGGATACTCGCGTTCTTCAATCGGTATTTCAACCTCGGGAAGAATTTTATTCACATAGGGAACATCTTTTAAGATTGGGTACATGACGGTAGAGCCAAAGCCTCCCACATCCCACTTAATAATCAATACAAGGATGGCAAGCCAGATTGCAATAATAATTACTGTTGCAAAAAAGATGGCAATTTTTCCACCAAGACCGGTTTCCTCCTCAAGCTGCTCATCGTTTATTTCCTGTCCCGGTTTCTCAAGTTTTTTCTGTTTTTTTTCCCTTTTTCTCGCTTCTCTTTTTGCCTTCTTATCTTCTTTTTCATTCAGCTGTTCTTCTTCTGCCATGCAGATACACCGCCTCTCTATCCTGTGCAAGTTCATGCATTCAAATTAACGATTTGTAACTATTGTTTGGACTGATGTGTAAAACTCACCAGTTGATCAATCTCTAACATTTCTTTCCCGGCTTCTTCCTTTACAAACTGATCAAACGCTTTCTCGCGCAATTTTTCATGCGATTTTCTGTCAACCATCACATCACTCAATCGTTTTCTCGCAAGCTCCACATTTTTCTCTGCGACATGTACCTTCATCATCTGGTCGCGAATGAGCGTTTTCATTGTAGTGATCGCGCGTTTGTTTTCCTGAATTTTTTGGATATCAATGGAACCAAGCGCTAATTCTCTTGCCTCATTCTCATAGCCCGCCTTTTTCATCATAAGCATTGCAAGCTTTTGATTCTCATCCTGCAGCTTCTGATTTGCAACCGAATATGCCATTTTTTCCTGCTCTTCCAGTTTATATTTGATATCAAGAATACTCTGCATCCGATAATTGAATTTTGCCATACTCAAATCCTCTCACATACGATTTCTTATGAGAAAATCGCTTTTAACTGCGCAAGCTCTTCCTCCAGTTCAAAGCGTTCATCCACCCGTTGCACCAGATAATCATTCACCGCATGAATCTTATTGATTGCAAAATCAATCTCACGGTTTGAGCCGTTTTTATATGCACCTATATTAATCAGATCTTCTGCCTGTGCATAGGTGGCCATCACACTTTTCACTCTTCCTGCCAGTTCCTTATGTTCATCATCTGCAATTGCACTCATCACACGGGAAATGCTTGCCAGAACATCGATTGCCGGATAATGATTTCTTTGTGCAAGATTTCGATTCAATACAATATGTCCATCCAGAATACCTCGTGCCGTATCAGTAATCGGTTCATTAAAATCATCACCGTCTACAAGTACGGTATACAGTCCGGTAATCGATCCCGTCTGTGAAGTTCCTGCCCGTTCCAAAAGCTTCGGCAATTCCGCATATACACTCGGCGGATAACCTCTCGTTACAGGAGGTTCGCCTGATGCCAGTCCAATCTCACGCTGTGCCATTGAAAAACGAGTCAGTGAATCCATCATAAGAAGGACATCCTTGCCACAGTCACGAAAATATTCGGCGATCGCTGTCGCAGTCATTGCCGCTTTTTTTCGAATAAGCGCCGGTTTATCTGAGGTTGCAACAATTACAATGGAGCGCGCCATTCCTTCCGGTCCAAGATCCCGCTCAATAAACTCCCGAACTTCTCTTCCTCGCTCTCCAATCAGTGCTATGACATTGATATCTGCTTTTGTGTTTCTTGCAAACATTCCAAGCAAGGTACTCTTACCGACACCGGAACCCGCAAAAATACCAATACGCTGTCCTCGTCCTACGGTTAAGAGCCCATCCACCGCTTTAACTCCCAATGGAAGTATCTGATCAATCATTCGTCGTTTCATAGGATCCGGGGGAAGTGTATCTACCGGATAAGAAAGCGGCAGCTTCAACTCCATATCTGTATCTGTCGGTCTGCCAAGTCCATCTAATGTATGTCCCAGCAATTCTTCTCCCACAGAAACAGTTAATGGATGCCCTGTATTTTCCACAACGCATCCAACTCCAATTCCGTCCATGCTCTCAAATGGCATAAGTAATAAACGATTGTCGTGAAATCCCACAACCTCCGCATAGACATAACTATTCGATTTCCGGTCAACTACAATGCGGCATAAATCACCAAGCTTGGCTTCCGGTCCTATCGACTCAACCGTCAGGCCCACCACCTTGGCAACCTTTCCATAGCAGTTATACAATACATGATCTACAACCTGTAAATATTTCTCAAAGCGTGTCTCCATTGCAGATCACTCCCTGTCAATTCAAGCTTAAACTCTTCAAATCACGGATCAATGCATCCAATTCAACATCTAAACTACAATCATATAATCCGGAATCCGTATCTATCACACATTGCCCGACATGTAAATCAGGATCTGCGACAATATCAATCAAAACATCTGCACCAACCATACGGGTCAGCTGATCTTTTTCTTCACGCACAGCTGCAAGCTCTTCCTCGCAGACGCGAATCTTATATTGTTTGGTCTCGCGAATCCCTCGCATGGCATTCGTAACAAGGTGAAGCAACAGTTCTCGTTTTCCGCCAAACTGCATACGAAACACTTTATCAAACACTGTCAGTATTGTATCCAAAAGCTCGGGTTCCATTTGCCGAAGCATACGGTCATATGTCTCACGGCGTTCCTGTTCAAGCTGATTCAAACGCTGTTGTTCAACATCCAGCTCAGCCTGTGCCTTGTCGCTTCCTTCACGATAGCCTTTCTCAAACCCTTCTTTTCTAGCCATCTCTTTTAGTATTTCTGCTTCCCGATAGGCCTCATCCTTGATTCCTGCTGCACTCGCATTTGCTTCAGAAACAATCTGCTGTGCCTGCTCCATCGCTTGCGCAACATAATCAATCTCCGGTTCCGGTTCCAGCATCAGCTCTTCCGGGAACAATCCCTCAACAAAAGGAATCTCCCCGTCCTCACCGGCTGCTTCCATCGCCTCCCGGCGTTTGCGAAGGAGCTCCTCTCTGCGTTCCTGTTCCTGCTCCTGCTCAATCTGGCGCATGCGCTCCATAATCATATCATTCGCATCAATGATCCGTGTCACACGATTTCCTGATATGACATAGTCATTTTTATTAAGCTTAGACAATAATCTCGTCACCTCCGCCTCGCGAAATAACAATTTCAGCGGAATCCTCCAGCTTACGAATCACAGCAACAATCTTCTGCTGTGCTTCCTCGACATCTTTCATACGAACAGGACCCATAAACTCAAGATCTTCCTCACTCAGTGCAGCAAGGCGTTTTGACATATTCGTCAGCACAACGCTCTTAACCTCTTCATTCGATCCCTTGAGTGCAACTTCAAGATCGTTGTTCTCAACATCACGCAGCACACGCTGAATCGCACGATCGTCGAGTAACAAAATATCCTCGAATACGAACATCTTCTTTCTGATCTCGTCCGCCAGCTCCGGCTCTTCGATTTCCAAAGATTCCATGATGTGCTTTTCTGTACCGCGGTCTACCGTGTTCAAAATACTTACGATTGCATCGACACCACCAACAATCGTGTAATCCTGGTTTGCAAGTGAAGCAAGTTTTCTTTCCAATACACTCTCAACTTCCTTAATAACATCCGGCGAAGTACGATCCATGAGCGCAATACGCTTTGCAACATCCGATTGTTTCTCCGGGGCTAATGCGCCAAGAATCATAGATGCCTGTGCCGGTGATAAATATGACAAAATCATCGCAATTGTCTGCGGATGCTCATCCTGAATAAAGTTCAGCACCTGAGAAGGATCCGTCTTTCGAACAAACTCAAACGGACGCACCTGCAAGGATGCGGTAAGCTTGGAAATAACCTCCTGCGCCTTGTCTGCTCCAAGTGCCTTATCAAGCAGCTCCTTGGCATATCCGATACCACCCTCTGCAATATACTGCTGAGCCAGACACACCTGATAAAACTCCTCGAGAACATCCTCCTTCGTCTGTGGAGAGACACTTCTGGTGTTGGCGATTTCAAGCGTCAGTTCTTCAATTTCTTCTTCCTTCAGATGCTTAAAAATATTCGCGGATTTTTCCGGGCCTAGCGCAATCAGAAGAATTGCAGCCTTCTGCACGCCGGTATATTCTTCAGCCGCCATATACAATGCGCCTCCCTAAAATATAGTAAGTAACTAATCCCAATCTTCATTCAACCAGTTTCGCAGCAGTGATGCTACTGCCTCCGGTTTTTCATCAACAAACTTCTCAATCAAGAGTCGTGCCTCTGATTTTTCTGAATAAGCAATATCTTCTAAGTCGCTTGCCTGTTCTCTGGTTGATGCAAGCAGAGACTCAACAGAGAGCTCCGGCTCGAGCTCCTGTACCTGATCTCTTCTCGTACTGCGGAATACAACATATCCAAGCAATGCGAAAATCAACACTGCCAGTGCAATCTGGAAATAATCTGCAGCGGTTCTTCCGGATTTTGAAGAATACTGGAAAAACGGCACCTCATAGGCAACAATTGAAATATTATCAACCGGAAATCCGGTTGCATTTGAAACCAATGCGTAAAAATCTTCATCAACCTCTGTCTTCACACGAGCGGAATTGGCTGCCTTAAACTCCTCAAAGGTCATATCTTCAAGCTGCCCGGACTCTCTTAATGTATCCTCGTTGTACATCACATAGGTCGTAGCGACAACTGATACGGATGAAGTGTCATAATTGATGGTTCCCGCACCACCGGTCGTCTTCGTCAGCCGCTCACTCGGCAGATAATCCTTTTTCGTCTCTGTGACACTTGATTCCGTATATTCATTATTCTCAAGCACATACGAATTGTCATTGTTGGAATCTGTTCCGGGAGGCGCTGCAAGTCCACCGACAGCTGTTGACTCATAGCTTGATTCACTGTCGAGATATCCCTGTGTCATTCCCTCTCCAACATAAAACTCATGATCGGTTATCACGCGGTTATCAAAACTCATATCAAGATTCATACCAACTTCCACATTGCTGTAAAGCTCTGTACCAATCATGACATCCTTGACACTCTTTTTAACTGACTGCTCATACTTCTGACGAAGTGCAAGCTGTGAATTGGCAGTTCCGATAATGGATGACTCATCTCCGCCGGAGTAGAGCACATTATTATCCGAATCCATAATAAAAATATTATCTGCGTTATCATTGCCAAGACCTGTTGCGATCAGCCTTGCAAGACCTGCCGCCTGTTCCTCATCCATCGCCCCGTTCAACGCCAGAACGACCCGTGCATAGCCCGGTTCTTTTTTTGCGATCAGTGTCCCATCGTCAGTCGGAAGATTTAATGTGACATCTGCACTCTTAACATTATTGAGAAATTCTAGGGTCTCCTCAAGTTTATTCTCAAGATAGAGCTGATAACGCCGATCCTTGTCCGCTTCTGTTGTTGTAAAGCTGCCGTTTAATGCATCATCAATTGTAAAGCCCTTGGTCGGTATACTGTTCGAGCCAAGCAGAATTCTCGCATTCGGTTCATCCTGCGCATGAATGGAAAAACGCAATCCGTCATTGCTCACCTCATACCAGATATCATTTGAAGTGAGTAATTCTTTCACCTGTGCAGCCTGTGCAGTATCTTCACATGTCGCAAGCTCAATCACTGTCGGTCTGCTGATGACATATGCAAGAATCACAATTGCCAAAACCATTGCAAGAACGATACTCACAATGAGAATCTGCTGTTTTCTATTAAATTTTTTCCACCAGTCGACAATCTGCTCCCAGATTCTCTGAAGTCTCTCCTGCATGGTTTATCTCCTCACCATCCTATGCTTAAATCTGCATATTCATAATCGAATTGTACGCTTCAATCACTTTATCACGCACTGCAACGGTATACGACAACGCGACATTTGCCTTTTGCTGTGCAATCTGCAAATCATGTGTATTGACCGCATCTCCAAGTGCAAACTGTATCTCCATTGACTCTGCCGTATTCTGCAGGTCATTTGTCTCATTCAGCATATTCAGGGCACTCGAAAAAATGGTATCAAAGCCGGAATCCACATTCACGCGTCTGCTTGTATCATCCAGTGCGATTGCCTCACACCTGATATTGCGAATCGCATTAATGTCCATAGGTTACCCTCCAATTAATTCTGTCCAATACCAATTCCCGCAGATGCAATTGCCTTGCTCGCCTCAAACGCTGTTGCATTTGCTTCATAGGCACGGCTTGCATCAATCAGATTCGTCATCTCGGTAACAATGTTCACATTGGGATATGATACATATCCATTCTCATCTGCATCCGGATGCGACGGATCATATTCCATGATAAAATCACTTGCGGTATCTTCTTTCACGGAAGACACCTTTACACCGTCTCCGCGAAACTGCGACCTGTGACTCTGAAGAATATCCGAAAACGGTGTTAACCGCTTCTGCTCAAAGGTCACAATCTTTCTCCGGTAAGGAGTCCCGTCATCGGTTCTGGTTGTATTAACATTCGCAATATTGTCTGCAATAATGTCCGTACGAAAACGCTCGGCCGTCATGCCTGATGCACTGATATCAAAAGATTGAAATAAACCCATACATTACCTCCTTTTATGAACCAATCGCAGTCTTGAGTCTCGAAAACTCCTGTGTTACACTGTTTGACATTAACTGATAGCGAAGCTGCTCTGATGCAAGCTCCACATTCTCATTATCCACATCCACATTATTTCCATCCAGACGGTAGTCATATCCGTATGCAGCCATGTCCAGATGTGCGGTTGCCGTTAAATGCGTCAGATTTACATTGTTAATTTTCTGGTCCAATGAAATGTATTTGTTTTTATCAAGCTCTTCCCTGAGCAGGCTCTCAAAATCCACTTCACGGCGTTTATAACCGGGCGTATTAACATTCGCCAGATTATGCGCAATAACTGTCTCACGAAGATTGCTCGCATCGAGCGCTTTATCAAGCACATTGATGTAATTGTAAGCGTTTGTCTGAATCATGTTCCTGCTCCTTTCATAGGTATACGAAAACCCATTCTTAAACTCTAGTATAAGTAATTTAGGAAAAAAGACAAGAGGTTTTTTGGACTTTTTTACACGATATTGTATATTTCCGGAAAAATATGCACAACATGTGCCCGGCTTATCAACAACGATCAGCTCATTCCAAATCTCATATATCACAAAAGGGATTTACGAAATTCGTAAATCCCTTTGTTTCCTGCAGTTATCCGTTTCTGCAATCGTATCTGTTATGATTAAATCAGTCTCTGCTGTTGTTTTACCCGCTCAAGTTCATCAAATACAACATCATTGATGACCTTAATGTAGGTTCCTTTCATACCGGATGAACGCGATTCAATTACTCCGGCACTCTCAAATTTTCTGAGTGCATTCACGATTACGGATCTTGTGATTCCGACTCTGTCCGCAATCTTACTTGCGACAAGAATTCCTTCACTTCCGTCTAACTCGTCAAAGATATGTATGATTGCTTCCAGCTCCGAAAACGATAATGTGGAAATCGCCGATTTTACAATGTGGATTTTGCGAGTCTCTTCCGCACTCTCCTCATTGACAGAACGCAGCATTTCCAATCCGACAACCGTTGTACCGTATTCGGTCAGAATAATGTCATCTATTCCGTAATCGCTGTCCGTGCGATACACAAAAAGTGTTCCCAACCGTTCTCCGGCAATATCAATCGGTGCAATAATTGCAGAATAACCTTTGATGTCCACGGTAAAGCCCAATGTTTCAAGATTAACATTCTCTTTTGTTGATAATATTCCAAGCAATCGTTCATTTAACATGGAATCAATCAAATCGCCGATGTCAACATTGATTAATTCTTTTAGTTCACGGGTCTGGCGCGTCATGGATCTTCCGAGCACCTTTCCCTTTCTGCTGATTACAAGCACATTCGAGTCTAATATTTCGGTAAGGACCTCACAAATATCGTTGAACACAACCTTGGTTGAGCGATTATTATGAAGCAATTTGTTAATTTTACGCGTCTTATCCAATAGTTGAACGCTCATACGACAGACACCTCTTTCTAAAATGCGTTGTTAAGTATGCTAATCATACAACAATTTTTCAGATAATTCAATGTTTTCTTACCTCAATGTATCCACATTGTTCATCAGAGCACACATTTTTCGCTCCTTTTTCAACCATATAGCTTCCACATTTCGGACATTTTTCTTTCACAGGCTTTGCCCAAGACATAAAATCGCACTCAGGATTACTCTCACACCCGTAATATCTTCTACCCTTTTTCGTTTTGCGAAGCACAATGTCTTTTCCACACTTCGGACATTCAACGCCGATTTTTTCCAGATAGGGTTTGGTATTTCTGCATTCAGGGAATCCCGGGCAGGCAAGAAATTTTCCATGCGGTCCATATTTGATTACCATATTTCTACCGCAATCCTCGCAGATTACATCAGTAACCTCATCTGCAATCTCAACTCGTTCAAGCTTTTTCTCAGCCTCTGCTACAGCAGCCTCCAAATCAGGATAGAAATTACTGATAATCGTCTTCCACTGAACCGTTCCCTCTTCTACCTTGTCAAGAAGCGATTCCATATTTGCCGTAAAGTGCTCGTCAACAATTGTCTCAAACGCTTCGACCATGATTGAATTCACCGCTTCACCAAGTTCTGTCATATACAGATTCTTCTGCTCTTTAACAATATATCTTCTTCCAAGCAGCGTTGTAATTGTCGGCGCATAGGTACTCGGGCGTCCGATTCCATGCTCCTCGAGTGCTTTTACAAGGGATGCCTCTGTAAAATGCGGCTGTGGCTGCGTGAAATGCTGTTTGCCCTCAAGCTTATCTAATGTGAGTGCAGCATTCTCATCGAGAGAACCAAGCAGCACATTACTCTCATTTTTTTCTTCGTCATCCAAATCATACACCGACATGAAGCCTTCAAATTTAACGCGTGATGCGGAAACATGAAAGCGATAATCTCCTGCTCCGATACGGACAGAGGTTGTCTCATATCTTGCAGGAGTCATACGGCTTGCAGCAAAACGATTCCAGATCAACTGATAGAGACGGAACTGATCTCTGGAAAGAGACTCTTTTATCATTACGGGCATTCTGGAAATGTCTGTCGGGCGAATTGCCTCATGAGCATCCTGAATTTTTCCCTTTGAGGATTTGTCCTCTGCTTTTTGGGCAGCATACTCCGGACCATACTTTTCTGAGATATAACTTCTTGCAGCGGCATCTGCCTCGTCAGCTACACGAACGGAGTCGGTACGAAGATATGTGATAATACCGACCGTGCCCTGACCTTTGATATCAACACCCTCATACAACTGCTGTGCCAGGCGCATAGTCTTTTGTGTAGAAAAATTCAATCGTTTTGACGCCTCCTGCTGAAGGGTACTTGTTGTAAAAGGTAACGGTGCCTTTTTTGAACGCTCTCCTGTTTTTACTTCTTTTACGGAAAAAGCTGTCTTGTCTAATTCTTCGATGAGTGCGTCAACCTGTTCCTTTTTATTCAGAGAAATCTTTTCCTTTTCTTTTCCGTCAAAAACGGCTACCAAAGGCTTCTTCTCTCCTGCAACTTTTAACGATGCCTCCAGCGACCAGTATTCCTGTGGAATGAATTCATTGATTTCATTTTCCCGATCACTGATCAGACGAAGTGCAACCGACTGAACACGGCCTGCGCTAAGTCCTCTTTTTACTTTACTCCAAAGTACCGGGCTGATTCGGTATCCCACCATACGGTCAAGCATACGACGCGCCTGCTGGGCATTCACCAGATCCATGTCAATTTCTCTCGGATTTTTCAGTGATGCTTTCACTGCTGACTGCGTAATCTCATTAAATGTAATACGGTATACTTTCTTATCCTCCAGCTTGAGTGCATGATATAAATGCCATGAAATCGCCTCTCCCTCACGGTCCGGGTCAGTTGCAAGATATATTTTTTCCGCCTTCTTTACCTCTTTACGCAAATTGGCAAGAATCTCTCCCTTTCCGCGAATTGTAATATATTTGGGTTCAAAATCGTTTTCTGCATTAAATCCCAACTGACTTTTCGGCAAATCTCGGACATGCCCATTCGATGCCGCGACCTCGTAATTCTTTCCCAAAAATTTCTTAATTGTCTTCACCTTCGCAGGCGACTCCACAATAACCAGATACTTTGCCATTGTTTATTGTTCTCCTCTACCCCATCGAAATATAATGATTTTGAAAGACCTCCCGCACAAATCCTTTCTCCTCCAATGCGAACAGAAGCTCTGCCAGTGTAATGATATCAAGTGCGGTTTGTCTGCTTATTTCTTCTATTGATTTTGGATGCAAATCAAGGCAACTATACACCAACGCTTCATTCTTTTCAAGCGAAAGTTTATTTTTGTCTGTAAAAAAACCGATTTCTCCCGTCAGATCCTCCGGCGATAAAAGTATGCCTGCACCCTGTTTAATCAGTCTGTTGCAGCCGGTACTTCTCTCATCTGTAATCCGCCCCGGAACGGCATAAACATCTTTTCCCTGCTCTAACGCCGCATCTGCCGTGATGAGCGAACCGCTCTTTTCTTTCGCTTCCACTACTACTAATATGTCACTCAGTGCAGAAATAATCCGATTCCTTGCCGGAAATAATCCCGGGCGGGGCGATGTGTCCGGTGGATATTCTGACAGTATTCCGCCGTTTTCAACTATTTGTTCATACACCCTCCAGTTTTCAGGCGGATAAACGATATTGGGTCCACAGCCAAGCACACCGTAGGTTCTTCCGCCACCTTTCAATGCCCCTTCATGACCAAAGGTATCAATTCCGCGCGCCATGCCGCTGATGACGGCAATCCCGTTTTTCGCAAGAACTTCTCCGATTCTTTTTGCGCAATATTCCCCGTAAGGGCTGCAGTTTCTTGCACCGACAATTCCAACGGTTTTTTGTCTTTCCGGCGGCAGATGTCCAATAAAAAAAAGTGCGTACGGTGGATCAAATATGTCTCTTAGTCTTGATGGGTATTGTTCCTGTTCCCATGATACGAACTGTACACCACTCTCCTGAAATTGTTCCCACGCATCAACCAGATTCCATTTTTTCTTACTTTCCCATATCAGATTCGCCGCCTGCTTACTGATTCCGTACATATGAAACAGCTGACTCCCGTTTAATTCATAAATTGCCTTCGCATTCTCACAGTATTTATACAGCTGGTGAATGGTTTTTGTCCCAACTCCTTGTATATTTGCAAGCCAATATGTATACATCATTTCTTCCAATTTCTATCCCTCCCAATACTTTTTATCAAGACTGCGAAAACAAACCGCTTCCGTCAGATGTCTCACTGTGATTGCTTTACTTTGATCCAAATCCGCAATTGTACGGGCGACTTTTAGCAGCTTATGATATGCTCTTGCCGATAAATCAAGTTTTTCAAACATCCGCTCCATGTATTGCTTTTCCTTTGCGCCAAGCTCACAGTATTCTTCCAATCTTCCAACCGGTATCTGACTGTTGAAATACCATGTTTCATTTTCAAATCGTTCCTGTTGGACCTGTTGTACCGCACATACGCGCTCACGAATCTGTGCAGAGCTTTCCTCTCTCTGCTTCTGTGTAAGATCCTGATAGGTCATCTGTTTTGCTTCCACACACAGATCCATACGATCCAGCAACGGCTGCGATATTTTGGATAAATAGTTGCGAATCGATGTCTTCGTGCACCTGCATTTTTCCATATCCGGATAAAATCCGCACTTACACGGATTCATCGCACACACCAACAAAAAATCTGCGGGATAAGTGTAACTCCCGCTTGCCCTCGACAGGACAATCTGCTTATCTTCCAGTGGTTGTCGTAACAGCTCAATTGTATTTCTGTCAAACTCAGGAAGCTCATCCAAAAATAAGACTCCCCGATGCGCCATAGTAACCTCTCCGGGTTTTGGTACTGCACCGCCTCCGGCAAGTCCCTGCGCTGATATTGTATGATGAGGCGCGCGAAACGGGCGCTCCTTCACAAGGTGATCAACCTTGTGCATCTGTCCGCAAATACTGTATATTTTTGAAACCTCCATTCGTTCCGGCCGGTTCATCGGAGGCAGAATACCCGGTATGCGCTTTGCGAGCATTGTCTTTCCGGCTCCTGCCGGTCCAATCATCAGAAGATTGTGCATGCCACTCACCGCAATTTCACATGCTCGTTTTGCCATTGTCTGACCATGTACATCTGAAAAATCCAATTGCGGATACACTTCTTCCAAACAGACGGCCCGCTCATAATCCGTATGAAAATCACCTTGAAAATAATTGTACACATCCATAAGTGTTGCAACTGCAACAACTTTTATTCCTTCTACCAGCAATGCCTCACTTTGGTTTTCCTTCGGAATAACAAATACTTCGATACCTGATTCATATGCCTTGAGTACAATTGGAAGAATCCCATCAACCGGGAGTATGGATCCACTAAGCCCGAGTTCACCGATAACCAGCGTGTTTTTCAGCTTTGCATCATCAATAATTCCCATGGCCGCCATAATTGCCACTGTGATTGGAAGATCAAATCCGTTTCCGCTTTTTTTCACACTTGCCGGTGATAAATTAACGGTAATGCGCCTTGCCGGAAGCTTATGTCCGCAGTTGCGAAGTGCGGTTCGCACCCGGTTTTTTGATTCCTTTACTTCTGCGGCAAGAAATCCTACCATTTCAAAAACAGGCAGACCATCACTCACATCCGCCTCCGCCTGCACAATCATTCCGTCGATTCCGTGCAAAATAGCTGTTGTTACTGTACTGTACAAAAAGACTCCTCTCCTGCGGTGTCTCATTTGAAAATTGGCTGAAACAAGCCTGTGAAAGCATAAATATCTTATGCTTATGAGATGATATAGACAAAAAAAGATGGAATCATTCTATCATGGATTCCACCTTTTTCAAAGCATTTTCTTTCTGAAATTATTCGATTTCGTTTTCAAAGCCCTCTCTTAATTTTGCCAAAGCTTTTTTCTCAATTCTACTTACATAAGATCTTGAAATTCCGATTCCTGCCGCAATCTGTCGCTGCGTGAAAGCTTTTGTACCACCAAGTCCGTAACGCATGGTAATAATCTCCTGTTCACGCTTGGTAAGCAGCTTCGGCAGCAGCATCTGCAAGCGATGAAGTCTCCATTTCAAGTCAAGCTCCTCTTCCACATCCGGTTCATCGCTCTCACAGATATCAAGCAGACGAATCTGGTTTCCTTCCTTATCTGTCCCAACCGGCTCATAGAGGCTGACATCCCGCATAGTCTTCTTTCTTGCGCGCAAATACATCAGCAATTCGTTATCGATACAGCGCGCCGCGTAGGTTACCAGTCTGCTCCCTCGGTCGGGATTAAATGTCTTAACTGCTTTTATCAGCCCAATTGTCCCTACCGAGATTAATTCTTGTGTTTCCTCGTCAACATTCTGATATTTTTTCACAATATGTGCGACTAATCTCATATTGCGTTCAATAAGCGTATTGGTTGCTCCAACACTCCCGTCCTTCATAAGCGCCAGATACTCCCGCTCCTCCTGAACCGTAAGTGGCGGTAAAAATGTTTTCAATCGCTCTGCTCCGATCTAATGGCATTTTTACATTGTATGTTTCGGACGAATGATTCGTGCCTTTCCATATTTTTCAAGGCTTGGAATAGTTATTTTGAGTTCTTCAGTACACAGTCCCGTACATACTGAAAGGTTTTATCCTCACCCTCATCTGCAAGCATTTGCAATAGTTCTTCCAGAAGTGCCCGCGTCTGTGGATGCAATATATGGTAGTCTCTTTTATTCATATAGTACTCCAACGGAGAGGAATCCGTATAGTTTTCTTTCTTGTATACCTTTGACGCGGCCACCCGGTCCGCAAACATCTCTGCAACATATTTTTTCGGCATAAGCATACCGGCAATGTGCTGATCCCCTCTGACATCATAATCCATCCAGTACTCTAAATGATGCTTGTTTCTTCCTTTGTGATGAAGCCATGCCGAAGAGTATCCGTACGCTCTGCGCTCCCCGTTATGGGGACTTTGATCCGGCATAAAATATTTCGCACCAATCCGAAGCTCCGTCCATGAATATTTTGACAAGTCATGTGTCAATCCCTGCCAATATAAACCCATGCGAAAACAGTTTTTTCGTACAAGCCTTCTATGTGTATGCACCGTCTTCAAATGTAAAAACAGTTTCTTAACCGACATACAATACGAACCTCCAAATAAAATAAATCACCAATAAATGCACCGGATAAAACCAATAGAATATATATTTTGCCGACGGGCCTTTTTCTCCATTATAGAGAATCAGCGGAAATGCTGCCGCTGCGCCCAGAAACTGCACCGTTCCTACCTGACAGAAATTGATTGCGCCAACAGCAAGATGCTTGGCGAGCTTGTATTTGTGCAAAACATAGTACGCCAATATGATTCCAATTCCCATCAGCTCATAATCGGACTTAAGAAAATGATGCATCAATCCGCATATTCCTGCAATCACCCCAATCTTCCATATCGATTGAATACTTTTGTTCAGCAGATGAATACAAAGCAGACCCGATGCAAGTGTAAAGAAGATATTCTGATGATTGATATCCCAAAAGGAACCGTGAAAAGCAATATCATATGGCACTTCACTAATCAGCGCAAACACCATCATTCGTCCGAAATAATGCCGGAAATTATTTGTATGAATATAGCCTTCCACAAGCAAAAAACAGTAAATCGGCATTGCAAGCCTGCCAATGCATCGCATCCATATTTGATCCGGGAAACAAATACAGCCGATATGGTCAATCACCATCGAAAGCATTGCCAGACATTTCAAATCAAAGCCACTCAAGCCGCAGAAAAACTTACTGTTCCCTTTGTTCTGTATCATGATCTGCTCCATAGTCTGATTTTTTTCTTTTTTCAAACACAATCTTTGCCTCGTACACAGCAACCGTTTCCATTGGAAGCAACATCTTATTTTGTGAGACGCAAACCTCTCCCAGAAGCGGCATCCACTCCAACTGTCGGTCCGCAAGCGGTAACACCAGAGCTGCTTCTTCTTTTGAAAAATTCCATCCAATATACAGAATCGTCAATCCGCCATCCCGCTCAGCCGCAAATGCCGTGCCAAACGCCCGCATAGCCGGATACAATTCTCCCGACCAGTCATCTGTCGTATAATACGACAAATCCGGCATCCCGATTCCGCTGGCATCTGCCATGGTATAGGGTTGCAGGCATGAAAGCACGGAATGACTTTTTCTTATCGCAATCAGCTGCTTGATATACTGGGTCAGCCACGCATTCTTTTGCTCCATTTTCCAGTTTACCCAACCGGTTTTATTGTCCTGACAGTAGGCATTATTGTTGCCGCCCTGAGAATTACCAAATTCGTCTCCTGCCATCAAAAGCGGAATTCCCTGTCCGAGAAAAACACCGGCCATAGCAAGACACATGCGCCTTTGACGCTTCTGCAAAACACCGGTTTTTCTGGAGACACCTTCAACACCACAATTAAAGCTGTAATTCCAGTCATTTCCATCGGCATCCTCCTCGCCGTTTGCCTCGTTATGTTTCATATTATAGGAAAAAACATCCGCAAGGGTAAAACCATTATTGTTCGAAAAGTAATTCACAAATCCGATTTTCTCATTCTGCTTTTTTAATTGGTTTGCAAAATCCACCAGATTTCCCTGAATATTGTTCACCTGCTTGCGTGCAGCATACAAGAAATCATCATTATACTGATACAAATGACGCGTGCTGAATTCACTGCTCCACAGTCTCTCCGGAAATGTTTCGCAAAACAGCTTTGTTTTTGTCAAATATGCATCTTCTGCAATCACATGTATCAGCTCATTCGCGCCAAGCAGATGAAATCCGTCCACATGATATTCCTTGACCCAATATCGAAGCACATCCACAATAAATCGCGCACTCATAGCCTGGCGAAAGCTCATCTCCATCACACATTCCATTCCTGCCCGATGCAGACTTTTTATTAGCTCTTTAAATTCCACGGATGCATTTTTACCGGAAGCGTAAGACGCCTTCGGGGCGAAATAATTTCCTTCTCCGTATCCCCAGTAATTCATCTTCGGTGCAACAGCTGCCATCTCCTTTTGCCGTTTTTCCTCGAGAAGACGATAACCGGTAATCGCAGCCGGTGACCAGCCGGAAAAATCAACGGTACAAGGCTTAGGTTTTGACACAATCAATTCCTCAAACTCATAGGCCGGCATCAGCTCAATGGTTGTCACTCCCAGCGACTTCAAATATGGAATCCGCTCCATTACACCTGCAAAAGTTCCTTTTACCTTGCCGGTTGCTCCGCCATCCTTTGTAAATCCGCGCACATGCAGCTTATACATGACCATCTGCGAATCGTCAACACAAGGGGCCTTGTCTTTCTCCCAGTCAAATCCTGTAAAGTCAAATGCACTGCGTACCTGATAATCATCTTCCACACGAGAAAAATCGCTGAATTTATCTCTGCCGACAATTCGCCTTGCATAAGGATCAACCTGTTCAACATCATCAATTACATAATTATAATCATAAGCAGCTTCATCTAATCCTTCAATAATCACAGATCTGACATCGCCGATGCAATACTCCGGTGGAAGCTCCACATCAATGAATCCGCGACTGCTTTTATCATTGCCTCTTTTTGTATAAAGTCTGATCTTGCACACACTCCGGGCATCCGCCTCAAATGTAAAGCATATTCCATTCGCAGCACGACTTACTCCAAAGCCATCATATGTGCCCTCTTTCAAACAATTCTTCATATTCATCCGCCTTTTTAACTAGTTTTGATCTTGTAAGTTACTCACAATTATAGCATTTTCACTTTCATTTGCATACGATTTCCAACAGAATTTTATCTTCTGTCTGTTTTTGCTCCATTGCTTGACATTCCCTGTAATTGTTCCTTATAATGAATGCAATATCAGCACACAACGCACAGCGTTACAGGAGGAGTGGAAATGAGCAAAAACCAGAATAATTTAGATCAAGAACTTGACGAGCGCGAAGAATATCGTGTAACAGTAGAATTGGATGATGGTGATGAAATAAGATGTGCGATTCTCACCATTTTTGATGTAGATGGTCAGGATTATATCGCTCTTGTTCCGGTTGATGAGAATGATCAGCCCGAAGAAGAAGGCGATGCATACCTCTATCGCTATTTTGAAGACGAGGATGGAAATCCGGGTATTGATAACATTGAAACAGAAGACGAATTCGAACGGGTCTCTGACCGTTTCGATGAGTATCTTGATGAGCAGGAATTCGACGCCATGGGCTAATGCTCAATCATATCAACGACCGGCCACTGTTGTATCGTTTTTGATCTGTTCAAGAAAACGGGACGCAGTGGCTTCTTTATTATATAAGGTTGATACACCGGACAAATACAATCGTTCCTTCGCACGCGTCATCCCAACATATAGCAGTCTTCGTTCTTCTTCAATATCCTCCTTTAGGATTGCTTTCTTAAACGGCAATTGCCCTTCCACAAGCTGTGGAATAAAAACAGTATCAAATTCAAGTCCTTTTGCGGCATGCATCGTCATAATCTGCACACCATTTTCCTTTTGCTGATTTTTTTGTAATTGTTTCAGCTGTGCACGGTATTCTGCGGTATGTGCCTCCCATGCATAACAGGAGTTAAAATTACCGGCTGCCTGTTGCAGTTCTTCAAGTACAGCAAACAATTCTTCCTCGGAAATCCCCTGCTCTCCTGCAACGGATTTTATATAATCATCATACCCAATTCCTTTTCTAATATAATTCATCGCAGCATACGGAGACATTTTCTGCATTACGCAGAAATCCTCTTCCATCTGTTCAATTCGGCTTGCGATCCACGGTTGTTCCTCATAAACAGCAGCCCATTCATCCATATCAACAACCGGTGTATCAAGTACATCCCGACTCAGGTAGCGCAGCGGCCGATTCATAATCTGCAAAATATCCCGCCGGTCTCTGCTTCCTGCGCCAAGATGCAAATATGCAAAAATATCCTTGGCAATCCAATGATCATAGATTACAGGTATTCTTTCTCTTGTACAAAACGGAATCCCCTGTAATCCTAATAATTCCAACAAATATCCGGACTGTCGGTTCGTCCGGTACAAGACAGCCATCTTGGAATAATCGACACCATCTGCATGCAGTTTTTTCATCTGTTCAATCATCGCCTGATTTTCCTTTGATGATGACGGGTATTCCTTCACATCTACAATTCCCATGACGGAACGGCCGGCAAATACTGTTTTATCAAAACGAGTCTCATTCCACCGTATCAGATTTTGAGAAGCATCAACGATTCGTTTTCCGCAACGATAGTTTTCTTTCAGGTATAACACCTTTGCATTCTCATAATCTTTCAAAAATGTTCTCATCAGCTCCGGTCTTGCACCTCGAAAGCGATAGATTGACTGATCATCGTCTCCCACCATAAAAATCCTTTCATTTTTACCGGCCAGAATCCGTAAAATATCATATTGAAGCTGATTCATATCCTGTGTCTCATCTACAAGAATATGTGAAAACTTTTGCTGCCAGATTCGACGGTAATCCTCCCGTTCAATCAGCAGTTTTTTGGTATCCACCATCATATCGTCGAAGTCAATCAATCGATTGTCACGCAGCTTTCTTTCATACGCCTGAAAGATATCCCGAAACTGTTCACTTCCGGTCGACTTTGCATAATAATGCTCCAGTTCCACCTGATTGTTTTTCACGGCACTGATCTCCGCAATCAGATTTTCCATCAACTCATGCTCTTCCTCACCACATAAATGATACCCGGCAATGATTTCCCTCATATATGCATATTTAAGTTCCGACGAGATGATTTGGTCACTGCGATAATGATATGCATGCTTCAATATTGTGAAGAAAACAGCATGAAAGGTGCCAAACCAGACCGGAAGCCGCCTTCCCTCCATAAGATTTTGAAAGCGAAGCTTCATTTCCTGCGCCGCAGCTCTTGTAAAAGTAATTACAAGAATCTCCTCCGGCAAAATATGTTTTTTTTCAATCAAATAACGAATTCTCTCGGTGATTACCGCAGTTTTTCCGGAACCCGGTCCGGCAAGAACAAGTATCGCGTCATCCTCACAGGTGATTGCGTTTTTTTGAGATTCACTGAAAATAAAAGACATGATAACACTACGGTCAGACGCATGGCACCTGACCGTATTTCCTTTCAAAACAATTCTGTTAACAGATACGAGGAAGTCCTTCTCCCTGAAGTACATCCAGTACTCTTCTGCCTCCAATTACGGTTGTTGCACAGGCTAATCCGGGTTGTTCATCCGTAACGCTTCCAATCACAGCCGCTTCCCGTCCGTATTTGCAACTTCGCAGCAACGAGATTGCCCTGTCAGCATCCTTTGCTGCAACAACAGCCAACAGTTTTCCTTCATTTCCCATATAAAGAGGATCCAATCCCATCAGTCCGCAAAAATCGCGCACCTGTGCCGAAACCGGAACCGCCTGCTCATCCAATTCCATTGTAACCTGTGAACGCTCAGCCAATTCTTTTACAACCGTAGCCAATCCGCCACGCGTTACATCTCTCAGACAATGAACCTCGATGTTTTCCTCCAGAAGGGTTTTTACCATCTCGCCAAGCGGTGCACAGTCAGAGACAATCGAATTGTTGATTCCCAGGCGTGAGGAAAGAATTGCTGCATGGTGGTCTCCCATTGTTCCCGAAACAAGAATCACATCACCCGGTTTGCAATTTGAAGCACTGATCTGTTGCCCCTCCGGTACGAACCCGACGCCGGCAGTGTTAATCGTAAAACCACCGCTTCCTTCTACTACCTTCGTATCTCCTGCAACAATAATGACACCTGCCTCTTTTGCGGTATCAGCCATCGACTCAACACAGCGCACCAACTGCTTTGAATCGGCCCCTTCCTGCAAAATAAATCCACAAGTCAGATATTTCGGTGTTGCACCACGCATCAACAGATCATTTACGGTTCCGCAAATACACAGTCTTCCAATATCACCACCGGGGAATTCCAGCGGCTCTACGACAAAACTGTCTGTTGTAATTGCAAGTTTTTTGTTTCCGTCAACAACTGCTGCATCCTCCATCTGCGAAAGCACCGGATTCGAAAACCTGCTGGCAAACACTTCATCAATCAATTCTCCGGTTGCTCTTCCTCCGCTTCCATGAGCCATTGTAATTCTCATACTTCATTTCCTCCATTTTATCTTGTCCGGTGAAATGCAAGATACTGGTGGCAGCTTCCTTCCTCGGACACCATACAGGCGCCCTGCGGATTCATCGGTGTGCACACCTTCCCGAACAACGGACAATCCGTCGGTTTCGCATCGCCCATTAAGACACGGTCACAACGGCATGCCTGATTTCGTTTAAAATCTTCAATCAAGCCTTCACTTCCGGCGTCAAAGCAACGGTACTCATCTCTCAGCAGGCGTCCGGAACCTTCTATCGTGCCAATGCCTCTCCAGCAGGCATCTGCCGGTTCAAAGTATTTTTCTACAAGTTCTTTTGCCGTTTCATTTCCGTTTTCGGTTACAACCGACGGATAATAATTTCGTACGAATGTAATCTCTCTGCCCGCCCGATGCGATTCGATTGCACGGGCAATTCCATATACAGCAACAACAAGCTCCTCTGCCGCAAATCCACCAACACCAAATGGAATCCGGTATTTCTTGGCAATCGGCTCAAAGCATGAAAAACCGGTCACCGCACACACATGTCCCGGTGCCAGAAATCCATCCACCTTTGCTCCATTCCTGCATAACCAGTCAATTACCGGTGGCATCGTCTTAAGCGCTGTCAGAATACGGACATTGGTTATTTTTTCCTTTTTCAATGTATCCACAAACCAAGCATAAACCGGAGTCGTTGTCTCGAATCCTACTGCTGCAAACACATACTGTCTATCCGGATGTTCTTTTGCAAGACGAATCGTATCCATTGGCGCATACACCATCTCAACCGATGCGCCATCAGCTCTTGACTCTTCAAGACTTTTTGTTTTTCCCGGAACACGCAGCAAGTCGCCAAATGTAACAACCGTTGTATGAGGTTCAAATGCAAGCTCAATTAACCGGTCTACATATGCACTCGGTGTTACGCAAACCGGACATCCCGGCCCACTGATTAAATGGATTTTTTCGGAAAGTATTCCACTGATTCCATATTTAGAAATGGCAGCCGTATGACTTCCGCACACCTCCATAATAGAGATATCCGGACCGTCATATGCTGCCAGCCATGTTGTCATCTGTCTGATTTGTTCTGTCATGATGTTACTTCCTTTAACTCGTCAAACATTGCATACAAATCCTCTGCCTCTGCTTTTGCCATCTTCTGTAAAATACAGCCTGCATGCACCAACACATAATCGCCGATTTGCACCGGCACCAGGCCGGAGATTGCAGTGATGCGGTTTCCGCTAAAATCAACTACAGCCTCCTGACCATTGAGTTCAATTACTTTTCCGGGTAAAGCTACACACATATCCGCCTACTCCTATCGTTCTGAAATACTACTTCATCTCGATGCATTTCTTCGGGCAGTTGGAAGCACATAGACCACAGCCTACACACTTGTCCTCAGTAAGCTCCCACTTCTTCTCTGCACGATCAACATTGATTGCTTCCTGCGGACACTTCTTTGCGCAAAGTGTACAATACACACACAAATCAAGATTCGGAACCGGCTTTCCTCCGGCAGGTGCTGCCTCTGTCTCAACCACCGGTTTCTCATAGGTTGCTTCTTTTTTATCCGGTCCGGGGGTCTGGTATCCGGGAACAATTGTAAGACATTTCTTCGGACATACTTCCGTACAATATCCACACTGAACACAATCAAAACGATTGATTGTCCATTTATTACCTGCACGATCTACAGTGATTGCACGCGGCGGGCAGCTTCTGCTGCAAAGTCCGCATAAAATACACTGATCGATAGTAATCTCAACATGTCCGCGGCTGCGTTCCGGATAAACTGCCGGTTTTGCAGGGTAACTGGTTGTTACCGGCTCGGAAAAGAGATTCTTTAACATTGTACCCGCAAAGGGCATAAATTTTGCCATCTTTTCTTCCTCCTTATCCTAACGCTCTGTACAACTGATACAAGGGTCAATTGTCAAAATGAGAAGCGGAACATCTGCGAACTGACATCCCTCTAATGTCTTAAGAAGCGCGGGAATATTTGCAAAGGTAGGTGTGCGGACTCTCATTCGGTCTAAGAACTTGGTTCCGTTTCCCTTTGAATAGTAGATTGCCTCACCTCTCGGCTGCTCTACGCGCACAAATGCCTCGCCGTTCGGATTTCCTTTCACAGGAACAATGATATCTCCTTCCGGAATCTTATCAACAGCCTGCTTAATCAGCTGAATCGACTGGAACATCTCACGAATACGAACATCGCAACGGGCAAATGAGTCACATTCATCGCTTGTGATAACCTCAAAATCAAGATCCCCATATGCTCCGTATCCGGTCATACGAACATCTCTTGCAATTCCACTTGCACGAAGCATCGGACCTGCCGCTCCGAGATCATGCGCTTCCTGAGGTGTGAGGATACCAACACCTTTTAATCTTGAAAGCACTGACATATCATTTAAGAATACATCTGCAATCTTGCGAAGCTCAGCTTCAAACCCTTCCAATTTGGTGACAAATGCACGCAGCATATCGTTGGGCATATCCTTTAACACGCCACCCGGCTGATTTACTGAGAAAATCACGCGACCACCGGTAGAAGCCTCAAACATATCAAGAATCTGCTCACGCATACGCCAGCACTGATAGAATAAGCTCTCAAATCCGAATCCGTCGGCCAACAGACCAAGCCAAAGCATATGTGAATGCAGACGACTCATCTCGCACCAAATGGTACGAAGATATTTTCCTCTTGTAGGGACTTCAATGTCCATAATGCTCTCAATGGTATTACAGTAAGCCATTCCGTGCATAAAACTGCAGATACCACAGGTTCTTTCTATTACATAGGTAAATTCTTTAAAATCCTTTTTCTTAACCAAAGATTCCAATCCACGATGTACAAAACCGATGGAAGGAATCGCCTCAACAACCCGCTCATCATCGAGTACCAGATCCAGATGAATAGGTTCGGGTAATACGGGATGCTGTGGTCCAAAAGGAACAACACTTTTTTTACTTGCCATACTCTTACCTCCTACAGCTGTTTCATGGGCGTTTCTTCGTCCAAACGATACAACTTGCTACGATAATCAATAGAAATCATCTTGATCTTTACTCCAAAGAGCTCCGCCATCTCATTCTCATAAAGAAATGCAGCCGGATAAATATTTGTAATGCTTGGAATCTCTTCATTCTCATCAATTACAAGACGAAGCGATGTCCAGTCATAATCCATACCAAAGGTATAACTCAACTCGTAGCCATTCTCAATTCTCACTGCATGCGCCTGCATCAAACGCCAGCCACCGGTTTTCATTTCCATGACCTTCATAAGAAAATCGCCCGTCGAAATCTCGATAACAGCACAATCTTTTCCTGCCATATGAACACTTCCTTTCTACTTGCCGGCTTTCATGGCTTCGTGTTTCTTCTGAAACAGATCTACAGCCTGAACAATTCCGTCAATAATTGACTGCGGTCTGGCTGCACAACCGGGAACATAAATATCCACCGGGATCACCGTGTCAGCTCCACCCTTAATATTGTAACATTCCTTAAATACTCCACCGGTACATGCACAGGTTCCGATGGCACATACAACCTTCGGATTGGGCATCTGCTTATAAATCTGTTCAACGACAGATGCATTCTGTGAATTAATTCCACCGGTAATCAGAAGGATATCCGCATGCATCGGATTTCCGGTATTTACGATACCAAAGCGCTCTGCATCATAAACAGGTGTCAGACACGCCAATACTTCAATATCACATCCATTACAGCTGCTTCCATCGTAATGGATCACCCAAGGTGATCTTGATACTTTTGCCATTGCTTATTCCTCCTCTATCTTAACGCTGCATCAACACAAGAATTGTAATATTGATACCACCGGAAATCAGTGTTACAAACCATGTGCTGAAAAGAAGTGTTTTCCATGTTACACGAGCAGATACATTGTCAATCAGAATCTCTAAGAAATAAGTAAGAAGAATTACAACGACTGCAACTACATAACTAATCGGATGACTGTTGACAATGAACAGTCCGACAACACCGAGCAGGAATACATATTCATACCACTCAGCAAGATGGATCAAAGCAAGATTGGAACCTACCATCTCCTGTGTCACACCCTTCACAACCTCCTGATGTGCATGATGCGCAGTACTAAGGTCAAACGGCGACTTTCTCATCTTGATCGTGAGAATGAATAAAAATCCAATAAATACAGCCGGCATATATGCGATTGCACTGATATCTTTTGTTACGATTTCCCGAACCGCAAAAGAGTCGGTTGCAACATAAAATCCTACAGCTGTAAGAAGCACCCTCGGCTCATATGCCATCATCTGAAGTAACTCTCTCTGACATCCGATGGAAGCATACGGAGAGTGCGTAAAAGATGATGCCAATACTAAAAACATCGCACAGGTTGTCAGTGCAAAGAAGCACAGTAACAAGTCCATACCTGCAAAGAATAAGGAACCGGTAATCACCATAAACAGTAAGTAGGTCATAACCAAAAACTTCTGTGACCGTTTAACGATTAGCGGCTCTTTCTGGAACAGCTTTATTACATCATAAAACGGCTGAAACACAGAGGGGCCTTTTCTGCCCTGCATTCTTGCAGAAATCTTACGGTCAAATCCATCCAATAATCCACCGATAAAAGGGGCACATACCAGATATAAAATAACACAAACAATTGCTTTCACATCCATTAGATAGCACCTCCTACGATCAGACACATCAGAATAATCAGCACCGCAGCACTGATTGCAATACAGGGAGTTAAGAACTTGTCCTCACTCAGATACTCCATCATATACCAGTTTGCGGTATACAACTCCTTCTCCTCGCCCATTGCATCAATAAAGTTACGGTTATCTCCGGCATTAACACCGTTCATATAAGAAATTACATGTGTTGTCTTGCGCTTCTTCGCTCCGAAGTAGCAGATAAGCGGAAGTACAACAATTGCAACCAAAAGAATTAACATTACAAGTACATCACTTGCATTCAAGGTCATCGTCGCAGCTCCAAACAGACTGACTACGATTGGAATTACAAGGTATGTTGACATCGGAATGCACGACAGACAAATTGCAATCATGAAAAATGCATGTACATACAGTGAAAAATACTCATTCTTCTTCGTCACATCGCGAAGCGGCTTGTCAACACGCGGCGGTCCGATAACCTTTGCCATCCATTTGGTCCAATAGAACATCGTTGTCGCACTACCGAATGCGATAAACATGATCAAAAGCGGGTTGCGCGCATCAACAAATGCCTTGAATGCAGCCCATTTTGCAATCAGCATACCAAACGGTGCAAGATACATTCCTGCGATACCGATAAGCATAATGAAGGAAAGCTTCGGCAGACGATAAATCAATCCCTGCATGTTCTCAATGTTACGGCTGTGCAAAGAGTTTTCTACTGCTCCGACATCCTGGAACATCATCGCCTTTGAAACCGCATGGAAAATAAGCAGATAGATTGCTGCCCAGATGGTCTCCTGAAGGCCGACACCTGCACAGGCGGTAATCAAGCCAAGGTTTGAAATTGTTGAATATGCAAGCACTGCTTTTGCATCTGATTTTGAAATTGCAAGCAGTGATGCGAGTAAAAAGGTTAAGCCTCCGATAAAGCTTACCATTGTTCCGGTCAGAGTGCCTGCAAATGCAGGTGAAAGGCGAAGCAACAGATACACACCGGCCTTTACCATCGTCGCACTATGTAACAAAGCAGAAGAAGGCGTCGGTGCAACCATTGCGCCGAGCAGCCATTTAGAAAACGGCAGCTGTGCAGACTTTGTAAGCGCTGCAAAAGCGAAGCATGCAATCGGAATCACAAGTCCGTTACTTACAACCGCCTGAAGGTCTACCGAATGAATCTGGAATGCAGACTGGGCAATACCGAGCGCAAGCATCAATCCGCCAAGCAGATTCATCCAGAGTGCGCGGAAAGAATTGTTGATTGCCTCTGTCGTGCGCGTATATCCAATCAAAAGGAATGATACAATACTGGTAATCTCCCAGAAGAAATCAATCCACAACAAGCTCTTCGAAAGCACCAGACCAAACATTGCACCGAGGAATGTAAAAATCAGCATAAAGAAATAGTATCTCTGGTCTGCGAATTCGGTGTGATGATGATGATAGCCGTGCATATATCCCACGGCATAAATCGTGATCAATCCTCCGATAAATGCAACAATTACAACCATCAGCAGAGACAACTTATCAAGGTATAGCTGCGGTGTTTCCTCAATGGCAGGTCCGTACTGCTCTAACCATACGATCAAAACCGTCTGTACAATCGAAAGTATGCTGATGATATACTTCTTGTACTTGATACACTGATAAACAACGAGGAACATCAGTCCTACTTCAACAATGAGAATCAATAACTCTATAAACTCATTGTGAACAGTTATCGGATTTGCTTCCTGACCATTGGTAAGATAGTCAAAAACAAGATAGACAACTGACGCCATGATGACGGCAACCGATGTATATGCCACACCATTACGAATTTTGTTATTCCTTATCAGAAACATGAATACTGCTACCACGAACGGGAAGCAAATAAGGAACGGGATAAGATTCATAGCTTAACTCCTTTCAACCCCCACCTGGGGATCATATTTTGTTAAAAAAACACACAATCCGTATTATAGCTCTTTTTTCGACAAAAGTTAATAGGTAAAATGAAAAAAATCTTACTTTAAAAACTGGTCGATTGCCTGATTCAGATTGTCGAGTGCAAGCGTATCTTTCGTCTCCACAGCATCAACGATACAATGGCTGATATGCTCCTTTAATATCAGCTTTCCGGTGTTATTTATCGCCGATTTTACAGCCGCAAGCTGAATGAGAACTTCTGTGCAGTCTCTGCCATCTTCCACCATTCGTTTTACTGCTTCAAGATGCCCGATTGCACGCGCAAGCCGGTTCACAATCGCCTTTACTTCCTTTGGATCATGCGTATGCGTGTGATTATGACCATGCGAATGGTCATGTTCGTGATCATGTTCATGTGTTACAACTGTTCCATCCTCAAGCGTATGTGTATGCATAACTTTTCTCCTTTTCACATGAAAACTCCACGAATGCCTATTCCATTACATCCGTGGAGAGTTTATCTACTGACTCAATAATTCCTCGAATCTCATCCTCATATTCCGGGTGAAGCTTCATCAGACGATCGATCTGTGTTCTTTCTTCCTTTACAACATTACTGTTATATTGAATTCTTGCGCGAAGCTTTTGTCTGCGGACAAGCAGATTGTGTTTTGTCTCAGACATTTCACCGGAGCTGAGTAATGCACGAGGCTGATCGATCCAGACACGAGAATCATATAAATGCAATTCCTTCAGCAAACGCACAAGCTTTGTGTTGAAGTATGCCAGATCGTCATTGTTTCGAAGATAGCGATCTCTCTGGCGAATTGCCTCTAAATATTCTTCCCACATGTACTCTAATTCTCTGGCATCCTTCACATGATATTTTTCATTGGCATAATCAACCGCATTCGTAATATTTACATATTTTATCTTGGTCTTGTTCAAAAGAGTAATTGCATGATTGGCATTTACCTGCGACCGGTTGATCTCAAGTATGGCATTCTGATATTTATGAAAGACAAAAAATCCTCCGCCGGCCGCTGCAAAAGCGGTAAGAAGCCACCCCCAGGTGACATCAATTTCAAAACCCGTATCTAATACGAACAACAATATCATAATCAGGAAAAAAACTGAGAATACGATGTATGCCGCTAATCGAAGCACATATTTTTCATGCATCTTTTCGTTGCGCAAAAGCATCCACTGCATTTTTTCTCCCTCAAGATAAGTCATGTCACGCTTAACCGTCGCCTGATAGGTCTCATTTGTCTGCATTTTCCGAATAATATCCGGCATCTGAGTCTCAAGCTGTTCAATCATCGAAAACTGTGCATCCGATATCTTCTTTGAGGTATTCAAATAGGTATCTCTCGCATCATTCAATCGAAGAATATTCTCCGCAACCTCTCGAATGGGCGCCATTTGTTCTTCTGAAAGATCCGAAAGGAGCTCAATATCTGTCAAATAGTTTGTCACTACCTGATATTCCTTCTTCTCATCCTCAAGTTCCTTTGCCGCGTTAATAATCTGTTCGCAATGATCGAGTACATCATGACCTACCTTGTGTTGTTTTTCATCCGCACCCTCATCAAACAACGCTTCATCATCTGTTACTAGCACAGCAGAAGAATCATCTTTTTTCAATTTTTGAAGCATTCGTTTTAGAAATCCCATTGATACTCCTAACCATCACATTCCATACGGTAATTGTCATTCCAACTGATTAATAACTGATCAACCGGCTCCGTCAAACGGCACTCATAGATCTCTTTCTCGAGCAACTGTTCCATATGTCCACGCTCCGTCGCAATCTGATTCGCATATGACATAAATCGTGAAGAAAGCTCCGCAAGCAATTCTTCTTTTCCGGACAAAACAGCAACATCAACCGCCTGTTTGAGTGTCTCATGCCGGTGATTCAGACTATATCCTCTCACAAAGCACAGAAATGCTTCCTCATAGTCAAAAAGTCTCGCATAGGCACATCCCAAATTGCTCCAAATATCCCCGGCAACATGCCCCTGTTTTTCCAGAAAGCTCTCATCATTCAAAAGAACCCGATATGCATGAATCGCCTGAACCAAATCATTTCTGACAAAAAATTGATCTGCATACTGTTTTTTTGCCTCCAAGCCACTCATGTGATCATATTTGTGAAGCTTCACATTCAGTATCTGCATCTCACTCGGCGTAAGATATCCGCCAGCCGTCTCAAGCGGCAGAAAAAAATCTACCAGACCACAGCCTTTCGAAAGCTTTTCATCCAGGACTTTCGCCAATTCCGGCAGATTCAATTCCGCATCCACCCAACGAACAAACTGCGGCTTTAAAAAATCCTCGCCTGCAACAAAGTTTGAAGTCTGTGCATAAAACATCAATTCTTCCAGAGAATAGATATTCAGTTTTCCGTTTTCAATATAGTAAGGCGTTTTTGCACGCTCATTTCTGCATAATATCAGATTCCCCATACCATTCCTCTATCACTATAACTGCAATATATATTCCCACCGCTTATTCGTTGCCGGTTCAATCTCACCGAAGCCTAAATCTGTCAGTATCATTCTCACCTGACGGTCAGATACCGGTCTTGCTTCAATCCGAAGCCGCGTTGTTCGTGGTTTTCGCTGCGGCAATTCATTCAGGGAAAGTGTCTCGATTTTTGCCTCTCTGCTTGACGGTTGTTGCAACCAGAAATCAATTGAGGCATCCCCGTCAACAATCACTTCACAGCTCCCCTTTGCTTCATACCATGGAATACCGGCGGTAACCAAAGTTAAAAAGGAGACCTGTCCTCTCTCATATACCTTTAAGCTGACATTGCTCTTCATCTCATGCTCACCGATATACACATATTTCATCGGTTCCTTCCGGGCAAAATCCATCGCTGCATAGCAGGCACCCTTCGAGTAAAGATTTTTTCCGAGAAATACTCTTCTTCCCTGACATAACAGATTCAGCGAACGCTTCATCCATCCACTGTCAAATCCGTTGCCAACGAGATAGATGGTTGATATAATCTGCTTTCCGAAAGCCTGCGGGATCATTCTGGCAAACAGCTCATCTTTCTGCCCGTCGTCAACCGCCTCAATCCGATACTGCTCTTTTCGGATACTCATCAGCTGCGGAACCGATTTCTTTTCCCGATCGAGGCACCAGAAATCAACTTGACTTCCACGATACTCAAACAATCCCATTCCATGCCTGGAAAGCTCTTCTGACTGATGAATACCATAATAATAAAAGCTCTCTTTATAATCCATAAAATGAACAAGCTCTCTGTCAAGATGCATTCTTGCAACCGTATCCTCAAGCAGCTGTATGACATTGGCATCAAGCATCCGTACTGCAATCACCAGCTTTGCAAGGTGTGTCTTCGGGCCAAGTCTTGTTGCCATCATAATCATTTTCCGCAAAAAACGCGCAAACAGTTCACTTACCTCATACATCTGCCCATCAATGGATACCTTTTCCCCGGTCTTTGCCCGTTCAAACAAATGGTCCTCACAATGACCAAGACCTGATTTTGCAAGTCTTCTTGCTTCTTCACCAAATGCCCAGCCGTCCGTATTCGCATGCTTACAGATTGCAATCGGAATGAGAAACATCTCACTTCCAGCTGTCGGACTGACGGTTTGCGGCTCAGCATCTGCATAGGAGAAGCTGACCATTGCATTCGCATCATCTAAATCAATGCCAATATATATTTTTTTGTCGTCTCCCTCGCATCCCATCTCGTAACCTCGTATTAATTCTGAACAATCCGAAACAGTTTATTACTCAGATTCTGATATACTTCATAATTTACAGCCTGCGCATGAAGCTTTTGCGTCTCACCCGACCGAATCATTTGCTCCATATCCGCCAAACGGGCAAAACGATTATTGTTCGTCAAGCGCATCATATTACCGGACCAGCTTCTGGTTTCCGTGATACGCTCCATCCGGGCACTCTTCTCACGAATACGATACGCGATCTGCTGATCCGCCATCAATCGGCAACTCCAGACAAAAAAACCGTCCATCACCGGTTCCAATTGAAGCTCTTCGTATTCTTCCTGTTCTCCCACAATCCGATAATCAAGAAAAACCTGCGCATCTTTGGAAGAAGGGCAAAACTCAACAATACACAGATCATACAAATGATGCCGTACAAGGATACGCTCCGGCAAATGTAAAAAGCTTTCGAACAGAAGTCCCTTTGCCATCCAGACATCCAGCATATCATCAACAAAATGTTCCTGTGCAGATGTGAGCGGATCGATGGATGTATAGTACTCCAGTAATGCCAGTTTCATATAATCGGTTGCTCGTCGTTCACTCCGCACTGCCTGTTCCAATTGTACATAAAACTCCGGTTCAACAAAAATCCGATTCACAAACCTTTTATATGAAAAATAAGTAAGATATGCAATTCTCACCTGTTCCCGCGGTGTTGTCGAACAATAGCTTGAAAAGACACTGTGTAGTTCCGGCATATCTTTTCCTGTAAACATCACCTGAATCAACAGTCGCTCTTCCAGATCATGAACAGCCAATTGCAGCTTTTGTGCTTCCTCCCATATAACCAGAAGATGCTCTGACGGTCCTTGATAAAAGTTAATCAGATATTCAATCAGCGTTCGTTTTCTGCTTCCCATAACAAAACACTGCATCGACATATACAAAAGATGCTCGTCTTCTTCATTGAGCTGATTCTGCAACTGTACGAGAACAACTTGCTGCAACGATTCCAAATCCAGCATTCCGGTTCCATACTGAATCAAAAATGCCCACGCTTCTTTATACATACGCATATGAATCAGGGATGCCAGATACCGGTCTCTTGCATTCTGATCAAGCAGGCCAAAATCAATACGGAGCATATAATCGCTGCTGTCAATTGACCGGCCCTCCCCCCTGCAATACTCAAAAAATCCGGGGCCTATCTCACTTTTGTACTCCTGCGAAATACGATCGGATTCAACAAGTGTCCGAATATATCCCGCCATCTGTTCATCGATGTGCAGCATTTTGGTTTTCCCATTCATATGGTGAAGCACATACGGAAGTTCATCCGGAGCAAGTGCCAAGCACTTTCTGATATATTTCCCGGGATTCATCAGCCGTTCCATCTGACTATCCGTTGGCATTGCATAGCGCATTCCCGATGCATCCACCAGTACAACAACATAATTTCCGGAGAAAACAGGAATATATGCCTGTCTTTTCACCACAGGATAAACACCCGGCGATGCAAGATGCTCATGCATGACAATAACCTGTGCAACCGGCTCCTCAATACAAGTAAATTTATTCACATACAGAATAGAAGACAACGCTTTCGCCAATTCCTGTGTAAGCGGCATTCGTTCTAACATATGCGCATAAACAACGGCCAGATTATCATCAATGTGCCCCGCTAATATCTCACGAATCACAAACTCCTGCATAATCGGTACATACCGTTCATAAATTGCAGGCTGCGAATCACGATGTGCAATTATATTGACATAAAGTACCGCTTTCTGTCGGTAAGTCAAATGATTATTGTATTGAAAATACAATTGAACAGAACGAGGCAGTTCATGTACGCAGCGTGTGTCCAGCGACGCCATAAAAGCCTCATACAATCCTGCAATCTGAAGATCATGTTCCACTGCCAATGCATACCATTCATGGTTGCGCAGTTCAAAACGCTGTCCCTTTATTCTGTACGCGCAGACAGCTGTCAGCATCTCCTCCTGTGGATATTGCTCATAAATATACTTCAGGATCTCATCCATACGCTTGTCATATTCACGAACATTTCCAATATGACGCACGACCTGTTCCGCCAGGTCTCTGCTAAACATGTGATGACGGCGCATCCATATTAAAACAGCTCTTTCGAATTGATCCAATTTTGTCATAAGATACGGTTGCATAATATATAACTGCGCTGCCTTGGCATACAGGAAAGGGCTTGTCATTCCCCGGAAAAACCAACGATGTAAAAGATCTACCTGTTTTTCAACATCCTCCGGTGAATTCTGCGCAATCTGCATGATAATAAAGCGATGCCATGCATCCGATTGATTTCTGCGATAACGATCTCTGATACTTCCAAAAAGCTTTTCTTTTAATTTCGGTTCTTTCTCCGTCAGGGTACATAAAAACAGGTAAAAAGTCCACTCGGAAGAATCACTCTCCTTACGCCGGTGGGCGTATTCATCAAGAATCCATGATGCCTCCTGATACTGATGATTCATCGTGTATGCATATGCACACCATAGTGCATCCATATCTGTATGTTCCTGCTTTTCCCGTCTTCCGGTGAGCAGCTTTGTCGTCTGATTTGCCCATTCACCGAGTACAATCTCGCCGGCAAGAAATTGTTCATAATATTCTGCCAGATACAGATCTTCCCTGGTCAGCCGCATTCTCTCTTCGCGGTCAAGATCTGCCACGCTTGCTGTTGAAGCCTCAATCGTAAAGGTTTCACGCTGATTGTGGTTTTCAAATGTGATTTGTGCAAAATTCTTCCCCGCATGCATACGATGCGGATGAATCTGATATCGGTAAGTCAGACTCCGTCCATGGAAATCATCGGAAGTAATTCTTTCTTTTTCCAATTCGACAAAGGGGTTGTCACAGGATACCTTTATATCGATATAACCCCAATCACTGTTTGATAGTTCGATTGTTTCTTCAATGACCTCTGACAGCTGTTCATGCACTCGCCCCAAGCCGCTAACGGAAAATGTAACGCGTTTTTTATATCCGCAAGCAATCAAAAACTCTTCAATGTGATTGCGCGCGATGGGTTTCACCGAGAAAAGCTTATAGTACAGTCGTTCATTTGTATTGGTTAATAGTTTTCGAAATGCAGGTGCGGCAAAAACATGTACACTCTCCTGCCAGTTCACCTGATAGAGGCGAACAAAGTCCTGTATCGTTGCAATTCGCCCGATAGATGTCTCCGCATACAGGCGTCGAATGGTCAAATCGAAGAAAAGGTCATACTCTCCCCCATTGCTTATCACATGAAAACATCCTTTTACCGTCTCTCCCTCATGCATATATGTGCCATGAAATTCATAATGAATCTCTGCCTGCGTTCCCTGGAACTGCGGATTTTTAATCTCCATGCGAAGGTCTGAGGAATAGATCATACCCTTCATCGGCAAACCGTTCAGGCTTTTTATTGTAAAGCTTCCGGCAGTATCCTTTCCCTCAACCGGCTCTATCGAAATGACCTCCGGGACAAAAGCTACAACCGGTAATTCATTATTGACTTTTCCTATTGCGAGTTGTTCCATTCTCTTGTACACGCCAATACCTACTTTTTCAGTTGATTTTTTGTGTTCTTTGTTTCATAATTGTACTATATTTTGTTGTTGATAGCAATTGTTTTACCGGAGGAATACGACATGATTCAACAGAAAGAGCACTTTCATGGAAGTGATTTGGAGAAAATAGAAAAAATATATGGCATCCGTCGTGAGGACATCACAAGCTTCAGTGCCAATGTCAATCCGCTTGGCATATCTCCCCGTCTTCGAGAGACACTTGCCGCGCATATCGATGCGATCACAGCCTATCCGGACCGTGAATACGGTTCTCTTCGTCAATGTATCGGTGAATATGTTGGCGCTGATATGGAACAAGTGATTGTTGGAAATGGCTCAACGGAACTGATTTCACTCATCATTCAGCTGGAGCACCCGAAAAAAGCAATGATCATCGGACCAACCTATTCTGAATATGAGCGCGAAATAAAGCTTGGCGGCGGAACTTCACTCTACTATCCACTTCGCGAGGCCGATGGTTTTGAGCTTCAGATTGATGAGTTTATTTCAAAACTGAACGAAACCATTGATCTGCTGGTAATCTGTAATCCGAACAATCCAACCAGCACCTGCATTACCAATCGCAAGCTCAGACTTATCTTGGATGCATGCAAGGAACACGGAATCTTTGTCATGATTGATGAAACCTATGTGGAATTTGCCCAAAATGTGAACGAGATCACTGCGGTTCCACTCACAAAATATTACGATAATCTGATTATCCTTCGCGGAACCAGCAAGTTTTTTGCCGCTCCCGGACTTCGTCTCGGCTATGCAATTACCGGAAACCGGGATCTTCGAAAATCACTTAACACCAGACAAAATCCGTGGAGCATCAGTTCTCTTGCAGCAATTGCAGGTGAGATTATGTTTACAGATCAGGCTTACATCAGGCAGACACGCGACTTGATCAGCTCCGAGCGCACCCGCATTTTTGAGAAACTAAATGCGCACCCGGATTATAAGGTCTATGAGCCGTCTGCCAATTTCCTGCTTGTCAAACTCCTTAGAGAAGATCAGACGAGTGAGGCATTGTTTGATAAGGCCATCCGGCAGAACATGATGATTCGCGATTGTTCAACCTTCCCGTTCCTCGATGACCGCTTCATTCGCTTCTGCATCATGAGTCCTGAGATGAATGATAAACTATTGAACTGTATTTTAGAATAAGATTGTTGGATGACTTACATGGATGCCTCGGAAAGCTCCTCAAATTCTTTTCGAACCTTCCAGAAGCAATCCAACAGCTTCGGAGAAAACACGCCGGAATCATGTCCCTTGTATGGCGACAAATCAATATGGTTTCTCGAAAAAACCTTTTGATCCAGCTGCTTTATCATCGTGTTAATATCTTCTCCATAACTTTCCGGCATTCATTTTGGCTTATCAGACACCCATGCTTTACGCGTCCTTATATTTTCTGATGGCGTCCACCACTACCTTGTAATTATCTGATACATTTTTATATAATTTCTGGCATTCTTCTTTATCGATTTGTTGTTCTTCTTTGTTTCTGAGAAATTCCGTCAACAGACTGGCATCCTCTCCCAGCGTCAGAAATCCAAGATTTGCGCATACTCCCTTTAAGGAATGCGCTGCGCGGAATGCTTCCCCATAATTTCCATCCTCTAATGACTGATGCAAATTCTCATAGCTTGGCTCTGTCAAAAACTTCATGACAAATTTTTCAATAATATCATCTTTCGGGATGCGCTCCTTGACCGATTCATAGTCTCCTCCCAAAGCATCATAACATTCCTTTAATAACATATGTTTTTCTCCTTATCCCAATCCTTTGAAGCATCAAATGGATCTGTGTTTTCGTCTGTCCCCAAATGGGTGTATATGGATAACTATACTACTGTATCTATACTTTTCAAATGTATTTGCTGCATCATGGGAAAGTGCCTCAATAATTCTTTCTGCATTCATCTTCTCATACCCTCCCTGACAAATATTGGTTTTGTTTTGTCATTCTACATCATATTCTAAATCACATTTCTACCCAATACAACCAACATCCATCAATCATTTCGTATTTTCATACTATGGATAGAGCCATGCTTCTTAGTGCATCAGCAGTTGCTCCAACTGCTCTTTTGTGATGGGATACGGATAATTTTTCAATTTCGCCTGATTTGCCATGACATCACTTACGGTCTGTTGCCAGATTTGAGCCGGGATGTCGACACTTCCGAGCAACGCGCGAAGGTATGTCTCAAATTCATCGACAGATGTCATTCCCAGCAATTCCAATACCTGCGTTGCTTTGCGGGTTGCTGTATTCTTTTCTTTTTCCTGCTCATCAAAGCAGCGAAGGTAACCGGCGAGCGTCAATCCACACGCTTTTCCATGCGGCACGCCAAGCTCATAGGTGATGCCATAGCTAAGGCCATGCGGAAGACTTGTGCCGGTATGTGTGATTGCCATTCCGCCAAGCGCACATGCCTCGGAAAGCTTCGCATATTCTTCCCCGCTCAACCGGTCATTCAACAACGCATCCTTCACCTGTCCCCAGATCAACAATCCCCGTCTCGCGTACATCTCATTATAGGAATTACTGTTTGTATTCATGTAACTTTCCACAAGATGTGCGAGTGTATCTACGGCTGTGTTAACCGTGTTATCATGACCGGTCGTGGCAAGATATTTCGAATCAATCAAGGCAAGCTCAGGAAAAATCCGATAACTGATGCTCTGCTTCGTCCGTCTCTCATGAATTGTCAGAATCGCATACGGTGTAATCTCAGAACCGGTACCCGCAGTTGTCGGAACCTCTGCAACCGGAAGCGCCTCTAACGGCAGTTTTTCATATAATACAGATACTTCACAGGTCGGATTCGCGATCATTAGTGCGATTGCTTTTGCCGCATCCATCGGCGAACCTCCGCCCACTCCGATTACATAGTCAACGCCCTTCTCCAATCCGAATTCGCGTGCTTTCATAACGGTTTCAACCGAAGGATTTTCCTCGATGTCATCAAAAATCACATAGTCCCTTCCCTGTTCCTTGAGCGCAGTTGTCACATCATTCAGGGAACCGTTTTTCCTGGATGAATGTTTTCCTGTCACAATGAGTGCCTTGTTTCCCAATGCTGCAAGCTCTGCGGCATGATTTTTTACGCATTCTTTTTCGCTGTAGATGTGTGTAGGTATATATAATTCCATATGTTTTCTCCTTATGAAAAAGGAGCTGTAAATACAGCCCCTTAAAATAATACTATTTATTGCTCAAATACTCGTGTATTCCCTTTGCTGCAGCCTTTCCTGCACCCATTGCAAGAATTACTGTTGCAGCTCCGGTTACCGCATCACCGCCGGCATATACACCCTCTTTTGAGGTCGCTCCGGTATCTTCTGTAGCTACGATACATTTTCTTCGATTGATTTCCAGACCCTTTGTCGTTGAAGAAATCAGTGGGTTCGGAGAGGTTCCGAGTGACATGATGACGGTATCGGCCTCAATCTCATACTCTGATCCGGGAATCTCTACGGGGCTTCTTCTTCCTGACTCGTCAGGCTCACCAAGCTCCATCTTGATGATCTTAATTCCCTTCACCCAACCGTCCTCATCAACGAGAATCTCTGTCGGGTTCTGTAACAGGTCAAAAATAATACCCTCTTCTTTTGCGTGGTGTACTTCCTCCACACGCGCAGGAAGCTCTGCTTCGCTACGGCGATATACAACATGCACCTCTGCTCCGAGACGAAGTGCCGTTCTTGCAGCATCCATTGCCACATTACCGCCACCGACAACAACAACCTTCTTACCACGGCTGATGGGGGTATCATAGCCTTCCTTGAATGCTTTCATCAGATTGTTTCTGGTCAAGAACTCATTGGCAGAGAAGACACCGTTTGCCTGCTCTCCGGGAATTCCCATAAAGCGGGGAAGTCCTGCTCCGGAACCGATAAATACTGCCTCAAAGCCTTCCTCTTCAATCAACTCATCAATGGTTGTTGACTTTCCGATTACCACATTCGTCTCGATTTTAACACCGAGTGATTTTACATTCTCAACTTCCTTGGCAACAACCTTGGTCTTCGGAAGACGGAACTCCGGAATACCATAGCTAAGTACTCCGCCCGCCTCATGAAGTGCCTCAAAAATCGTCACATCATATCCAAGCTTTGCCAAGTCGCCTGCACAGGTAAGACCTGCCGGGCCTGAACCGATTACAGCTACCTTATGACCGTTCAGCTTGTCAGCCTTCTTCGGTAAAATGCCGTTCTCGCGCGCCCAATCTGCAACGAAACGCTCTAACTTTCCGATTGAAACAGGCTCACCCTTGATTCCACGAATACATTTTCCTTCACACTGGCTCTCCTGCGGGCAAACACGGCCACATACAGCAGGAAGTGCACTTGACTCGCTGATTATCTGATATGCTTCCTCAAATTTACGCTCTTTTACTTTTGCGATGAAGCCGGGAATGTTGATTGACACAGGACATCCCTGCATACACAATGCATTCTTGCAGTTTAAGCAGCGACCTGCCTCTGCAACAGCTTCCTCCTCGTTATATCCCAAACATACTTCTTCAAAGTTCGTAGCTCTTACCTTCGGATCCTGCTCACGAACCGGTACTCTTGTCATTGCATCCATTATTTGTCACCTCCACAATGTCCGCAGCCGCCGTGGTGAGTATCGCCCTCTTCCAAAGCAAGCTTCGCTCTGCCTTCCTGTGTCTTATACTGTTGCATTCTCTTCATTGCCTGGTCGAAATCAACCAAATGTCCGTCAAACTCCGGTCCGTCAACACATGCAAACTTTACTTCATTTCCTACAACCAGACGGCATGCTCCACACATTCCTGTTCCGTCAACCATGATCGGATTCATGGAAACGATTGTCTTAAGACCTAATTCTTTTGTCAGCAGACATACAAACTTCATCATGATCATCGGTCCGATTGCAACGCACTGATCATATGTCGCTCCCTCATCATACAATGCCTGAAGCTGTGCGGTTCCAACACCATGGAATCCAAAAGAGCCATCATCGGTACAGATATAGCAGTTCTTGGAAACAGCTTTCATCTCATCCATGAAGAACAGTAAATCTTTGGTACGGGAGCCCATGATGACATCAGCCTCTACACCATGCTCATGCAACCACTTTACCTGAGGATATACCGGTGCAGTTCCAAGTCCACCCGCGATGAAAACGATTTTCTTTTTCTTTGTCTCCTCAAGATTTTCCTCTAAGCAAAGCTCCGAAGGGCATCCGAGCGGTCCGACAAAATCCTGAAAAGCCTCCATTTTATCAATATTTCTTAACATGCGCTCTGTACTTGCTCCAACTGCCTGCACAACAATTGTTACAGTACCTGCCTGCGCATCATAATCACAAATTGTAAGGGGGATACGCTCTCCCTGTTCATCTGTTTTCACAATTACAAACTGTCCCGGCAGACAAGACTTTGCACAACGCTCAGCCTTAACTTCCATAAGAAAAATCTTATCAGCCAGTACTTCTTTTCTCACTATCGGGTACATATCTTTTCCTCCATCTATAGTTTTGTCCTTGTGGACGCATCACTACTATAATATAGTAAAAAACCATCTTTTTCAACGAAAAACGACATTTTCTCAAAAAAACAAAAAAATATGAAACGATCTTCAGACCGTTTCATATTCAAACACATATTTTTCATATGCATTAATAATTGTCGTTTCACCATAGGTTCTGACCCGCTCCACATTCACACCATAATTCATGTGAACATGTCCATGAATCATATACTTCGGACGGTAATCATCTAGCAGCTTTGTAAAACACGAAAACCCGGTATGCGTAATGTCATCTGAATCCCCAAGTCCCTTCCCCGGCGAATGTGTAAGCAGAATGTCAAATCCCTTGTTTTTTTTCAACTGACGATGCAGCTTCTTAATTCGGTTCTCCATCTCCTGCTCCGTATATTGATCCGGCCCCGGCTTATATCGGATACTTCCTCCCAGACCGAGAATTCTGATTCCATGAAAATTGTAAATTGTATCCTCCAGACAGATACATCCCTGAGGGCTTCGTTTGCCATGTGTACGGTCGTGATTTCCTCTCACATACAATATGTCCGCAGAGGCAAAGGTCGTCAGGTACTCCAGATAATCCGGTTTTAAATCTCCGGCTGCAAGTATCAGATCAATTGTCCTAATATAATCCTTATCCAGAAAATCCCACAATGCTTTTGACTCTACATCCGCAAGTGCCAGTATCTTCATATCATCTCCTCAATCGCAACGCCCGGTCGTTCATTTACTCATCATTCAAATCGCCTTGTAACAGAACAAGACTAAGCGCTTCATCCTTCAGTTCACTGAATGTCGGAATCTCTCCATCGACATTATCGAGCAGCCAGTCCATTGTAACAATGTCCTTATGACTCATATGCATACCGCTCTCCTGTCGTACCGTACCCTCGTTGTCCACAAGTCTGGTATCAAACGGCTTGAACTGTCCCTTCTTTATCAGGTCTGTCATCAGATCAACCAGTCGCTTGGTTTCGCTCGGAAGCTTTGTTGAATAGATTAACTGTGTCACATCTGCTGACATCCCCCACCAATAATTAATTGCACGGTTCTTATTGGCAGTCACATCATTTTTCCACACATCTCCACGAATTGCTTCAATAATCTGTTCATAAAACTTACCCCAATGACACACCGTGGTTGCAATACTGTTCAACTCTCCATCCACCCGCTCATACAAACCAAAATGACGACTCGGATGTTCCGGAACAATAAAATCTTTGTCAGAAATATACCGAATCTGCGGATCCAGTAATGTCGAGGCATCCGTAACATCGCGAAGCGATGACCAGGTCAGTTGCACACGCGCCTTGGGGTTTGCCATTTTTGCACCAAGCGCAAATGCATTAATATTCGAAATCGTGCTAAAAATCGGATAGTCAGCAATATATCCAATACGATTATCCTCACACAGTGAACCTGCAATCAGACCAAGCAAAAATTTTGTCTCATACATTCTGCAATAATAAGTCCGAATACTGCTATGGTTTGAGTTTGTGGAACAGTTGAGTATTTTAATCTGCGGATGCGCCACAGCTGCCTTCAAGCTTGCGGTGCTCAAATACGGAATCGTTGTGAAGATAATTTCATTTCCGTCCGCAATTGCCTCTTCCAAAATATCTGACGGTGAGAATTGATTCTCAGCATCATAATAGGTTTTTGTCTCAATGCTGTCCTTGTACTTCTCTTCAATATAGAAACGGCCAAGTTCATGTGCATAAGTCCACGCAGAGGTCTGCGGTGTTTTTCCATAAATAAACGCAATTTTTAAAAGTCGATTGTTCTGTGAGCCAAATACGAGTCTTGAAATAAACGGTTTTGAGACTTTTTCCTTATCGGTCGGCTCAAGCATCAGCTTCATCGAACGATCCTGCGCCTGTGTCAAAAACTCTTTCCAAATTCGTTCAATTTCATTTCGTAGCTCATCATTCGAGCGAAACGGCAAATCCCTTCTTCCGTATACCTGAAGATAAACCAGAAACGCATCTGCCGAAGTAACACTCAGATTTGAACCGCCTTTTTCCTTAAATATCTGTTCGAATCGCGAAAAATCACTTCGAAGTTCAAGTGCCTCGTCCTCCGTCCACGGCTGCTTAAATGCCTTTCCGTAGAAATTGCACAATTCTTCATAAGCGCCTTCTTTTGAGAAACAGATCATATTCAGCTTTGATGCCTCATAAAAATCCATATACTCATAATAGACTTTCGTCTGTACATCATCTGTCTTCTTCGGCAAAAGTCGAATAACATTTGCTGTAATGCTCACCGCTCCGACTGCTTTCAAAACACTGACCCGCTTATTTCCTTCCTGGACATAATAACGGGTCATATACTCATACGCCAAAATCGGATCTCGAATGCCTTCTTCCAGCTGCGAATCATACAGCAAACTCCATTTTATTGCAAATTCCGTATCCTCGTCCAAAAGCGGCATGAAATTATTGGCAAAAGAGTTCTTTCGACCCGCAGTCTTTGTTCCGGCAATTAAATCAAGCGGAATATCGACGATTCCAAGCGGCATCTCTCCACAGATGTCATCTCTCGTAATAAATTCATCCAAGGCCGGTAAATACGGATATTTTCCTTCTGAGAAAGCATTTCGATATGCTTTTTGTGCCAGTTTTCTGGCAGCGAGATAATCCTCTGCTGACATAGTCTCCCTCCTTTTCTTCGCTTAAGAAAAATAGACTAATTCATCCATCGGCTTCTCTGCCGGCTTTACTTCAACCACATAGAGTACCGGGCCTTTTCCTTTATATTCTATCGCAAACTCATAGCGAACTTCTGCCGTGATATCGATCCATGAACGATGCTCCAGAGTCTCTGCTTTATCATATTTGCACTTGAAACCTACAAACTGGATATCCTCCGCGCAGCAAGTCATTGCAAAGCGCCCCGGCACAAACACATCGCTTTTCATTTTCCCCTTCGGTTTATAAACCTGTGCCAGAAAATGTACCTGTTTACCGACATATTTTTTCGGATTATCCATTGCATCCAGATACCAGATTCCATAATCTGCATCTGTAATATCCAACTCTTTTGCGCTCATATCATACGGAAGTTCTTCCTGGTAGTTTTCATCCAATGTTCCGTCACTGCGCTCGTAAACGATTTGTGCTTTGCGATTCTTGGCTTTGACGCTTCTGCGGAATTTTGCCTTGGGCGTATTCTCCTCGCAACGGTTAAAAATAACAACATCCGAAATAAAGAACTGCTCAAGCATCATTGTCCGCATATTATTCAGATACATCTCATAGGTTGTAGCGTCAACCGTTGTCAGTGTCTGGACAATCGTCCATCCGTCCATCGAATCCATTTCCAAAAGCGGGGCAAGCTCCCAGGTTCCATTATATTCAATGAATACCTGATCCGGCTTGTGGCTGACATGTAATTCATGCAACCGTTCCCTTGTCAGTTCCTCGACAGAATCAATCATCACAAGCTTTGCGCCAATGGAAGCAAGCTTTCCCTCGTCAAGTTCAATATCTCCATCCTCGCACATGAGAATCAGAGTTTTCTGGCCTTTTCCAAATTCATTCTCAAATAATGTTTCCCGAATCAGCGAAGTCTTCCCGCTGTCCATAAATCCGGTAAATAAAAATACAGGTATCTCCTGCATGGCAAATATGCCTCCTTATTTCAACAAAAATAAATCTTCCAGTTCATCTTCCTTCAAGTCACAACCAATCACACACAATCTTCCGGTGTAATCTGCCTGGCCGTCACGAAGCTCATATTCTCCGGGAACCATGTCAAAATAGATCCATCCGCCCTGCTCATTTTCAACCATACCCTTTGCGCGAAGAATGGTTCCATAGAACTCATCATCACTGAGTGTTTTTAAAATATTTTCAATCTGCTCTCTGGTGTATTTATGAGGAGTTTCTTTTCCCCAGCTGGTAAACACATCATCTGCATGATGATGGTGATGTTCATGGTCATGCTCGTGATGATGTCCGCAGCAGCATTCCTCATGCTCATCATGATGATGATGCTCATGGTCATGGTCATGGTCGTGGTCATGATGTCCGCAGCAACATTCCTCATGCTCATCGTGATGGTGATGCTCATGGTCATGGTCGTGGTCATGATGTCCGCAGCAGCATTCCTCATGCTCATCATGATGATGCTCGTGGTCATGATCGTGGTCATGATTATGATGGTGATCGTGATGATGCTTTGCCTGTTCCTCTGCCAAAAGCTTCTGTTCAAGCACATCCTGTCCCTCGATAACGGCAAGAATCGTCTCTCCGCTAATCTGATCCCACGGAGTCGTGATGATCGCTGCCTTATCATTCAGCGACTGCATCTGCTTCACACAAAGCTCCAGCTGCTGAGGAGTCGCATTCTGTGAACGACTCAAAATAATCGTTGTTGCATATTCAATCTGATTGTTGAAAAACTCGCCGAAAGCTTTCATCTGCTTACTTGCCTTTGTTGCATTGACAACCGTAACAAGTCCGTTCAATGCCACATCATGTGTCTTTTCAACATCCACAACAGACTTCATAACATCAGAAAGCTTGCCGACACCGGAAGGCTCAATCAGGATACGATCCGGATGGAATTTTTCAATTACCTCATTCAGATTTTTCCCGAAATCACCCACCAAAGAACAGCAGATACATCCTGAATTCATCTCACTGATTTCAATTCCGGAATCCTTCAAAAAGCCGCCATCAATTCCGACTTCGCCAAATTCATTTTCTATCAGAACAATTTTCTGACCGGTAAATACTTCCTCAATCATCTTCTTAATAAAGGTAGTCTTTCCGGCACCCAGGAATCCTGAAATAATATCAATTTTCGTCATAAAATAACACCTCTTTCTACCAAAACAAAATCATATTCTTACGATTCGCACAGTTTCACTTCCGTCGTTTTCGAAAGAATATCCTTCTTTTACATACGCTCAGGTGCTGTGAAACCAAGCACATCGATACAGGTCTCAAGTACTCCTCGAGTAAGCTCCAGCAGCGCAATATATGACTGCTGTTTTGCCGCATCGGGTTCTGCAAGAATTTTCGTCTCGTGATAAAAATGATTCAGTGCATTTGCCAAATCATAAATATAGGAGCAGATGCGATGCGGTGCAAGCTCTGCGTAAGCTGCCTCAATCACTCCATTAAAACGGGCCAGTTCGAGCTGTAACGCCTTTTCGCTTTCAGAGCAGGCAGCCCCCGGAACAATACCAACAATAGAATGACCAGCCTGCTGATACTTATTCAAAATTGATTTCACACGAACAATTGTATAAAGAATATACGGTCCTGTATTTCCCTCAAAAGATGTAAACCGGTCAATATCAAAGATATAATCCTTCGACGCCTGATTCGATAAATCACCATATTTGATAGCGGAAAGTGCAATCTGTGCAGCAGTTTTTCTTGCATCCTCCTCATCCATGGTCTGGTTTTCAGAAATCTTTTCATACATCTTTTCTTCGATATCACTGAGCAGTGTCTCAAGACGCATCACACCACCATCGCGGGTTTTGAACGGTTTTCCATCCTTCCCGTTCATCGTTCCAAAGCCCAGAAAATGAAGTTTTACATCATCGCCAACCAGATGCGTCTTTTTCGCACAGCGGAAAATCTGTGTAAAATACAGATCCTGTCTCTTATCCACAACATAAATAATCTCGTTGGGATTATAAGATCCCACACGCTGAACGATTGTTGCAAGGTCGGTTGTGTTGTAAAGTGATGCCCCATCTGATTTTAAAATCATGCAGGGAGGAATCTCTTTTGTATCAGTCTCCTCCTTCACATCTACAACAAGCGCGCCCTCACTAATATATGCATATCCTGCGTCCTTCATCTTTCGAACCATTTCCGGAATATACGGCTGTGCGTCACTCTCTCCCTTCCAAAGCTCAAAAGATACATTCAGTCTCTTATAGTTGCGTTTCAGATCATCAACGGACACTTTGATAATGTGTCTCCACAATGCCTGATAGCCGCGATTGCCATGCTGCAAATCATAGGTTGCTTGCATCGCCTTTTCTTTATATGCCTCATCTTCTTTTGACTTCTTACTCGCAGTCGGATAAATCTCCTCAAGCTCAGAGATTGTAAACGGTGCTTCCGTCGGATATTCATCGGTAAAAGTGCTGTTAAAATAGGGCAGATACGGCTTACGCTCTTTTAACTCGGTAATGATGAGACCCATCTGAAGTCCCCAGTCCCCGATATGCACATCTCCAATCATCGTATTACCCATGAAGATACCCATACGCTTAATGCTTTCACCGATAACTGCCGAACGAAGATGCCCGACATGCAGCGGTTTTGCAACATTCGGTCCGCCGTAATCGATCCTGATGGTCTTCGGCTTCTCAACGCGTTCACATCCATAACGGCCCGGATCTCCACTCATCTGTACCAAATAATCTGCCAGATAATCCGTAGACAATTTTAGGTTCAAAAAGCCCGGCATCACAGCATTCACTTCTGAAAACATCTTGTTATCCAAAAGCTTGTCCGCGATTGAATCAGCAATCTCGATTGGTGCTTTTTTTAACTGTTTTGCAAGCGCCATTGCCCCATTGCACTGAAACTCACAAAGGTCCGGGCGATTGGAGATTGAAACCTTGGCATAACTTTTCTCATAGCCAAGCTCGTCAAACGCCAGCTCCATTGTCTCCGTGATTAAATCCAATAACTTCTTCATATGCTTTTCCTTTCTATAATCCATTGCACAAAAAAAACGCTACGCGTTTTTCTTGGTATATCCTATAAATTTGTCCCGGCGTGTTCGATCATATCCCGTAAGGCTTCATCCTTCTCCGCCAAAATATGATCAATCGTTCCCTTTGTTATTCTTTGTTCTTCTTCAAATTTTTTCTCGGCCGCCTCGCGCGCAATCGCAATTTCCTGGCGCTTCTTAAGTTCATCTTCCTTCGCCTCGCGATTCAGTCGGTCAATAATCTCCTGCGCCGCACGAATCTGTTCGTCGCTCATCTGATTTTTTAATTCCGAAGTTTCTTGTGCAGGCGATGCGGACATCTCATTGCCCATCTGATAATCGGACGATTGTACAGCTGCCATTGTTGCAGATTTTTCCTGCATCTGTGCCAGTTCCTGCGGTGTCATATAATGAACATTCCACCACTTGACAATTGCATTTTCCATATTCAGTTTCTTATCGCGTTCGGCAATCAAATCTCTCATGACACATATTATATATGATTTCAATAAATAATTCAACTATGAGCCCCACATTCACAAATGCGGTTTCTGCTAGATTTTGTTGTTTAAAATCCGGCTTTATTGTGCATATTTCCATGCAGTTTCGTGCATGCTTCTGATGTATGAACTGCCACATTCCACGGCAGCAAACTGGAGGTTACCTATGTCTGCTTACAAAGTCGAAATCTGCGGTGTAAATACCGCAAAGCTACCCGTACTGAAAGAAGAGGAAAAAGATGCTCTGTTTGAGCGGATTCGAATGGGTGATGAAGCAGCGAGAGAAACCTACATCAAGGGTAATCTGCGACTCGTTCTATCGATCATTCGACGGTTTTCCGGTCACACGGACAACATTGATGATTTGTTTCAGATTGGATGTATCGGTCTGATGAAATCCATTGACAATTTTGACCCTACAATGGGTGTAAAATTTTCAACCTATGCGGTTCCGATGATTATCGGAGAAGTACGACGCTATCTGAGAGATAATAACAGCATCCGTGTCTCCCGCTCTCTGCGTGACACAGCATACAAGGCAATTCACGCCAAAGAGATCTTACTGACACGCACGCAGGAAGAACCGACCATTGATGATATTGCCAAAGAATCCGGTCTTTCCAAGGAAGAGATTATCTATGCACTGGATGCCATCCAAAGCCCTGTCAGCCTTTACGACCCCGTTTTTACAGATGGCGGAGATACACTCTATGTTATGGATCAAATTGCTGATAAGAAAAATAAAGAATCGCTATGGATAGAATCGCTCTCCCTGAGCGATGCAATGTCGCGCTTGGGAGAGCGAGAAAATTATATTATTCAATTACGATTTTTTGAGGGAAAAACCCAGATGGAGGTCGCTGAAGAAATCCACATTTCTCAGGCCCAGGTATCCCGTCTCGAAAAGTCTGCACTCAACCACATGAAAAATTACCTGAAATAAATCCGGTATCTGCAGACTAGCGATCCCATTTATCGCAGAGTGAATTAATCTGATCTGCAAATCGCCCAAGTTCTTTGTTTGCAAGACCCTCATTCTTATGTATTACAGTCATCAGGCGCTGACCTGCGGCAACAAGTCTTGCAAATACATTGCTGGATGCTTTTATGTTATTCTTGGTCTTTTTCGGCACCGTCATGCGACTGCCCTGTTTGATACAGTTGCTTGTAAACAGATCATAAATATCTCCGCTGTATGGTGCAACGGCATCATAACCGAGTGTCTGCTTCAGATGCGCAGCGAAATTCTCGGTCACCTTATCATCTCCATGGACAACGAATACTTTTTTCGGTGGATGATTCTTAAAGCTTTCCGCCCATTTGGTCAGATGAGAACAGTCCGCATGACCACTGATTCCGGGCAGATTCACAATCTTTGCCTGAACCTCAATGGTCTCTCCGAAAAGCCGTACCTCTTTTGCATTATTAAGAAGTGCATGCCCCAGCGTTCCGGGAACCTGATATCCGACAAACAGAATCGTCGAATCCTCACGCCACAGATTGTGTTTTAAGTGATGTCTGATCCGGCCGGCTTCACACATACCGGACGCCGATATGATAACAACCGGTTTTTTCAAAAAGTTAATCTGTTTGGAAGCATTGCTGTCTACTGCCACCTTTAGTCCGGGAAACTGAATCGGATTAATTCCCTGTTCCACCAGAGACATTGCTTCCTCACTGAAGCATTCTTTTACATTTTTATGAAAAACATTGGTTGCTTCAATTGCGAGCGGACTGTCTATGTATACCTCAAAATCTTCAAATTCCGGTAAAAAATGTTCTGTTTTGATTCGTCTTAGGAAATACAAGATCTCCTGGGTTCTTCCGACAGAAAATGCGGGAATCACAACATTACCGCCACGAATAAATGTGTCTCTGAGCACCTCCGTCAAAAGCGGAGCATAATCTGCGGTAATCTCATGCTCTTTATCACCATAGGTCGATTCCATAATGACATAGTCTGCATCCTCAAGATATGTCGGTGCCTTGATTAACGGCTTATTTCCCTGTCCGATATCTCCGGAAAAAACCAGTTTTACTTCACGATCCTTTTCTGTCACCCACAACTCAATCGATGAGGAACCAAGCAGATGTCCTGCATCCACAAATCGGATTGCAAGATGATCATCAACCTGTATGCGCTCTTCATACATACAAGGTGTAAAATGTGTCAGGACACCCTGTACATCCTCAATCGTATACAAAGGCTCAACCTGTGCTCCACCTGATCGTTTCGATTTTCGATTGCGCCACTCTGCTTCAAATTCCTGTATATGTGCAGAATCTTTCAGCATAATTGTACACAGTTCATAGGTCGCCTGCGTACAATAGATGCGCCCCCGAAATCCGTGTGCATACAAAAGCGGAAGCAATCCCGAATGATCAATATGTGCATGTGTCACAAGCACGGTATCAATGGCTGCCGCATTCACGGGAATCTCCTGATTAATATACAAATCCGGTCCCTGTTCCATTCCGCAATCCACCAATAAATGCTTATCCTCATACTGTAAAAAGTGACAGCTTCCGGTCACCTCATGAGCAGCTCCCAAAAACTCCAATAGCATCGTACCACTCTCCTTTATGTAAAATAATGTTACGAGTTCCCCTCTTTTATTTTATCACTTTTATTCGAATTGTACGATTTCTTTTTTTAATCTGCGCATAATTTTTTTCTCCAGTCTTGAGATGTAGGATTGGGAAATACCAAGCAGATCTGCTACCTCCTTTTGTGTCAGCTCCTTTCCCTCCGGAGAGTTCAGTCCAAAACGCAGTTCAACAATCTGTCTCTCCCGTTCCGACAAATGTTCAATTGCTTTGCCGAGCAATTTCTTCTCTACTTCTGACTCAATATCCTTTGAAATCACATCTTCATCCGTCCCGAGGATGTCTGATAAAAGTAATTCATTCCCATCCCAGTCAACATTGAGCGGTTCATCAATGGACACTTCCATGCGAAGTTTACTGTTACGCCTTAAATACATCAATATTTCATTTTCGATACAGCGGGATGCGTATGTTGCAAGCTTAATCTTCTTATTCGGATTAAAGGTGTTGATTGCCTTAATCAATCCAATCGTCCCAATTGAAATCAGATCTTCCACGCCAACGCCCGTGTTATCAAATTTCTTTGCGATATATACAACCAGTCTCAGATTATGCTCAATCAACTCTTTTCGTGCCTCTGCACTGTTATTTTCCATGCGTAATATACATTCCTGCTCTCTTTTCGTATCCAGCGGCGGTGGTAATACTTCCGCACCACCGATATAATGTATCTCCTTTTCTCGTTCGAATAACATGGTATAGAGCGAGGTGATCTTCAGTTGAAAATGATTGGGTACATTAATCTTTATGTACATAACAGTTCCTCCTGCTTTCTTTTCTGTCAGAAATCAGATAAAACAGACCCGCAGGTAAAATCATTTCGTATTCCTTTCCTTTGAAGATGTGGTTTCCCGTTTTTCCTACAACAGCATCATGAACCGTTGTCTTTCCTATCTTCACGCAGTCAATTGTCCATACCTGAATCAATTCGTTCTCTCCGTTAATGCAATGATATGGCACCAGACGACTCTTCTCATCTGCAAGTCCAAGTGTCTCTATTGCTTTTTCCGAAAGAATACTTACCGGACGGTGTACATACGGATCCGACAGGCGATTCCCTGTATCATATAACGCTCGAATTTGAAGTTTTCTGTCCTGATGCATCAGCCAAACATCATACAGTCGCAAATCTTGAATTGTTCTTCGCTCCTCCAAGATAATTGAAACCATAATCCCCAGAAACACAACTGCCGATTCCAGAAAAAGAGAATTGTTTCCCGGAAGATATGTTGCAAGCAGATTCAGAATTCCTCCTGCCGCAACCGTTGCGATCAGATCCCACAGTACCATCCGAAAGAAAACACTTGCTTTTCCCGGATGAAAGCATATATGAAGACCGAATAGTTCAAATAAAATACATCCGATCTGATACCAGACACCAAAGCCAGAAATCACAAATAATCCTACACCTGCTGTCGTCTGCAAAAATCGAACGATCACAAGACGAACCGTCCCGGCCTGCTGTTTCATCCATATTTTCAAAAAGATACTGATGCCGATTCCGAATAGACAGCTTCTCAGCCACAATTCATCGATATATACGACTACCTCCACATATGTAACGCTCCTTTTTCATCTCCCTGTCCTGTCTGTTTCATCCTGCTTCATTATAGCTGTTTACATGTACGAAACCTGTCGAAAAGAATACCGCCCACAATAAAAAAGAATGCGCTTTGCGCATTCTTCGCGCCCGAGCGGTATGCGAAGCATATACCTCATCTCCGCGAGGTGCGCAGTCTCCGTTTCACTTCGGTCGGTGCAAAACCGGTGTCCACAGGACATCGTGCACCCTTGC
>JAQXMB010000086.1 GCA_029012425.1 bacterium
GCACGACACCTACCAGAATAATCAGTACCAGTAAAATAATAAGTCCTTTTTTATGGCGTTTTATAAATTCCAAAACTTTGCCTTTCATACGATTCCTTCCTGCTACTCTTTTGACTTTGCTACAATTACACGAATTCTTCCGCTAGACTGTCCGTCAAAATAAGCGCTTACCTCAAATTTATCCAGATTCATCACCTTTGAAAGCTCAGTGAAATAGTAATTCTTATTGCTCTCAATATAGACACATACATTCTCATCGAGCAGATATGTACTTCTTCCATCTGACACCTCTTTGGATGTAATTGATGAAACCAGCATCTTATCAAGCTTTCGAATTGATGTGGCAGTGCCGTCTGCATTAAATGAGAACTGTGCAGGTCCGGTATATCCCACTAAATCAAAAACGGTTCCTTCGCTCAGCGCTACACAAGTTGAATCATCAATCAGATAATTGTATACTCCCTCAAATCTCATCGTCATTGAATTAACCGTTTCCCGAGCGCTCAGCAGAATTCCGTAGCTATAACTGTCTCCGGTCACTCCTGATAGCATGAGATCAGTTAGCTCATATTCTGAATTCACATGATAGTAAAGTACATCACTTGCCTTAATCGTAAGTCCGGCCAATCGCGTTCGTTTAATCTTCGCATCCGAATCATGCAAATCATATTCAAGTATTCTGGTGCTGTCACTCAATTTAAAATCAGCAAATCGAGACGCATTTTTGTCCACATCTCCATAGATTCTATACAAAGTCACTTTATTTACTACAGGTTTTCCATTCGGAAAAGTAACCTCAACCGGATCTTTTTTCTTGAACTCTTTGAGATCCGCAACTTCATATTCATGTGTCTCTCCGGTTGTATCAAGCATCTTAATATATTTTTTAACCTCTGCAGAATTTTTGTTTTCGATATCCACTTTCTCTTCGGTATCAATTACAATACCTCCGACAAATGATTTCAAGGTTGCGGCACTGCCAATTCCGACAACAGTATTGTCTTTTCCCATTAAAAGCGTAATATAGTCACCGACCTCATAGGAACCAAGGACGGAAAATTCATACGCAATCTCCTGACTTGCCAATGTATACTTCACATCTGCAACGGTAACCGCATTCGGCGTATATCGATCCGGTGAAACACTGTTTAATCGACCGGTCACGCGGTCGTTATAGACAAACACCTGCTTCTGTGTTTTGGAATAGTAGATTACATCGTATTCCCTAATAATCGAAGCATTGCTTTTTGCGCCATCCTCATAAACAGTTGCCGCTTCCAACGAAAAAGGAAGTTCTTTTTTCCAGTCACCGGTCGCAATAATGGGGCCTTCCAATTCATCATAAATGATAGATAGATAATCAACATCACCATTGCTATCCAGAGTGTAGCCAAGCGACTGCGCATAAATCGACCCGGATTTTGTAGGCGTTACAAGCATATTGTAAAGAAGATATGTAACATCGGCATAAGTAAGCGCGGCTGTTTTGCTGCGTGAGATGTTTTTATTGAGCTTGTTGTTCTTATAAAATGCCATTTTGGCTGCGGAACGATTTCCCGAAAAATCCGAATCCTCATAACCTAATACCGCAACGACGCCATTTACCGCTTCCTGCAGAGTAATTGCTGCTTTCGGGCGGAATTTTCCCTTGAGGTTTCCCTTCATCCAACCATTCTGCACCGCAATTTTAATGTAAGGAATGTAACTGCTCTTTTTCTTCACATCCGAATACATACTTGTCTTCGCAACAGAAGAAACCTGATCCTTATAATCCGACAGCTTCACAAGCATTTTTGCAAACTCCTGCCGTGATACCTTTTTCTTTAATCCCGCCGTCGTCATCTTGTTCTGAGGAATCACATCTAACGCCGTCATGACTTTTTGCGATGTCGCTTTGTTATAAGTCGGCGTTGTCTTTGTCGGCGTCGTCGTCTGGGTTGTCTGCGACGCACTCGGTTCGCTTCCTGCTGCATAGATTTCCGCTGAAAAGCCAACGGTCATCGTCAACGCAAGCAATGCAGCCATCAGCTGCCTGGTTTTCCTTCTGAACATTATTTTCTACCTCGTTTTTCTTTCCCTACAATTCAATCTTTGCACTTTCAATTAAAGTCCTAAATCCTCATAATCCTCCGGAAGATATCGATGATAAATCATATGGCAACCCTCATCCTTAAAACAGTAATAGTACGGATCTGTACCATCGGAAAAGTAGAGAAGGAAATCAAAATCCTCTACCTCCACCGTTCGTTCAACGACGAAGTCGCTGTATCGATAAAACAATTCAAGCAACATCTCTTTGGTACATCCGGGCTTACGAATGATATCAATCAACCGTAGAATAAACTCATCTTCATCCATCTGTTCATGTACATATACGGATGCTTCCTCCGGTAATAAAAAACAAAAGCGATCTCCCTTATGAGAGATCACAACATTCCCAAGATGCGCTTTCGCAAACGCAGGAAATTCTGACAGTTTTTCCTGCATCTGCATGGCATCCAACTCCTCTTGAAAAAAATGATTGAGGGAGCTTAACGGATAATATAACCGAATCTGCTCCTTCATATAACCAAGCTTCGCCTGCTCCTCCTTAATCTGATCTAACAGATTCTGCTCAAGCTTCTCATAACTCATCCCAATTTACCTCACATAGATCCATGCATTCCCATGTCACCGGAAGCACTTCTCTGCTATTATAACAGATTGCCATCCGATAGTCAGCAACCGTGTTTTCCGCGAAGCAATAATCGTCTCCTGCATGCTCTGCAAAAAAACGAAAGCCCATCTCCTGTGGCACGATCGAAAATGAACACAAATCGCGCCCCAAGCCCTCTGCGGTTGTCTTGATAAAGCTCTCCTTCAGCGTCCAGATGCGGAAAAAATCGATTCCTTCCGCAATTGCCTGCTGCTCCTCTTCCGTAAAAAAACGCTTTGCGATATCTCTCGCCTTTTTTTCGCTTCGCTCGATATCACAGCCTACTGCGATACCGTCATCTGATACAATCGCCATCGCATAATCACCGGAGTGGGACAGGTTAAACGATACCCCACGATCACCTGTCAGATACGGTTTTCCGGTTTTCGTACAAGCGATCTCCACCTTGCCTGCACAAATTCCAAGCTGTGCGAGTCCGTAAAGCATAAGTGCTCCGGCGCCAAGCGCCTGTCTTCGACCGGAATCATGTTTTCTGCTTTGAATTGTATCTCTACGCTGTTTGGGAAGCTTATCAAAAATTCGTTCAAACAGGGTTTGATTTTTCAGTGCTTCTATGGAAGCATAATACACCTTGATACTCATGACCAAAAAGTTTCGTCTCTCTCCATAATCGGTACATAATCAATATGCTCACCAACATAACGATATGCAGGACGAATGATTTTTCCGTGATTTGCAAGCTCCTCAATTCGATGTGCGCTCCAACCGGAGATTCGTGATACTGCAAAAATCGGAGTAAATAACTCTGTCGGTATTCCAAGCATTGTATATACAAATCCACTGTAAAAATCGACATTCGCGCAGATTGGTTTCAATAAGTGTCTGCGTTCTGCTATCAGCCGTGCAGATACACGCTCAACGGTATCATACAGCTGAAACTCGCGTTCCATTCCTTTTGCCTCCGACAAAAGTCTGGCATATTTTTTGAGCATCACCTCACGCGGATCAGAATCCGTATACACAGCATGTCCCATACCATAGATTAGTCCCGCGCCGTCAAAAGCCTTCTTATCAAGAATATCTGTTAAGTACTGTGTCAAAACTTCTTCATCATATACATTGGTACAATTCGCACGCAAATCCTCAAACATCTGCATAACCTTCAGGTTTGCACCACCATGACGAGGTCCCTTCAGTGAGGACATCGAAGCTGCAACAGCTGAATATGTGTCGGTTCCGGAAGAGGTAACCACATGGTTCGTAAAAGTTGAATTGTTTCCACCACCATGCTCCGCATGAAGTACCAGTGCAATATCGAGTACCCGTGCCTCGAGTTCAGTGAAATGTCCGTCCTTTCTTAACATATATAAGATGTTTTCTGCTGTGGAAAGCTCCTTCTTCGGCGGACGGACAAGCAAGGTTTTTTCCAAGCGGAAATGTCTGTATGCATAATAGGAATATACAGCCATCATCGGCATTTTTGCAATTAGCTGCAACGACTGTCTAAGTACATTCTCAACGGATATATCATCCGGATTTGAATCATACGAGTACAATAGTACAATACATTTTTGCAGTGCATTCATAAGATTTGCGGGCGGTGCCTTCATGATAACATCCCGCACGAACTGCCCGGATAATTCTCTAAGACTTCCCAATATCTGAACGAAATTGTCTAACTGCTCCTGCGTCGGCAATTTGCCAAAAATCAGAAGATAGGTTGCCTCCTCGAACATAAATCTTTTTTTTGCATTACCGGCTACCAGCTCATTGACATTGACCCCCTGGAAATAAAGCTCCCCATCCTTGGGGTGTGATGTACCATTTTCATCGACATAGGTCGCAAGCACATCCGATACCTCCGTCAATCCGGTCAAAACGCCCTTTCCATTCGCATCACGAAGTCCTCGTTTTACATCATATTTCTGATACAGACCGGGATCGATTCCTTCCGAATTCAGACATGTATCCACCAGCTCTTCAAACAGCTGATCCAGTTCCGGTCCCATCTCCATCATTGAATGATAATCCATTTCCTTCACTCCTTACCGCAAAAATAGTAAACAAGCCCTGATTGCGATTGCGTCTTCGTAATCAGGGCCGGTACAAGAATCGTACGCTCGTGTGCTATCATACACCATTCTGTATAAAAATGCAAACGATACATCAGATTGTGCGAAAAGAAGGTTCTATTCCGAAACCATCGTAATCGTCTCACCGTATGCAAGTTCAAGTCTTCCTTCCGGCGTAAAATTCTCCTGTTTTCTCTCATCTCCCGAGTTATAATCGTGAATCGGAATATTATGTGTTGCACCTACCAGATTCGCTGCCTCAGTTGCTTCGATTGCATCCATATTATATTTTCCGTCAATCGGATACATCGCATAATCAATCTTTCTGTCACTTAACTCTGACATCTGATCAATCTTGGAGGTATCTCCTGCATGATATACCGTGATTCCGTCTACCGTAATCAAATATCCGACGCACTCACTGATATCATGATTTTCATTTCCTCCCGCTGCAACCGCCTGAATTACAAACGGCCCAACCTCGAAACTTTTGTATTCTCCGTCAACAAGCGCTTCCTGATATGTAATTTTCTCATAATTATCTTTTGTCGGCAGCGATTTTATCGGTCTGTGATCACTGTGTCCGTGCGTAACCAAAACCACATCTGCCGCATCACTGTAGTCACCCATCGCATAATTCGGATCTACATACAATACTGATCCATCTTCTGCAACAATCTTTACCGCCGCATGTCCAATGAAGGTAAGCTGTGGTCCTTCGGGTTTCACATTATCCTCTGTTACCTCTTTCGCGGCATCCTCTGACTCCTCAGCAACGGAGTTCTCTTCTGCGACTTTCTCCGAAGCTTCCGCTTCTGTCTTCTGTTCTTCTGCAACAGATTCTTCCTGCATCGTATGTTCTTGCGCAGGCTCTGCTACGGAATTACACCCGGTAAAACAAAGCATTGCCATTGCAATAACAGCTACAAATCCCCTGATTCTTTTCATGTTTTTTTCCTTTCTGCGTTCAAGCATAATTATCCGTCAGGATTATTATTTTACATGTTTTCATAGCGTCTGTCTATAAAAAGATTACTATTTCTTCACCTTTATTCTTCCGCAGGATTCACATGTACCATAATGTGCTTTACCTTGGGGAAATTCCGCTCAATATCATCATGTACCGCTTCTGCAATAGCATGCGCCTCCTTAAGCGTATGGGAGCCATCTGCCTGTATCTCAACATCTACATAGATCTTGTTTCCAAAGATTCGTGTCTGAAGCAGATCAATTCCCATGACAGTATCATTTTTCATCACGCAGTCACGAATCTGTCTCTCGGTCTCCTCGTCACACGAATGGTCTACCATCTTATCAATTGCATCCTTAAAGATGTCGTAGGAAGCCTTTACAATAAACAAAAAGATTACCAGACTGGCAATTGAATCCATAACCGGAGCGCCAAGTCTTGCACCTGCAATACCAATTAATGCGCCAACAGAAGAAAACGCATCCGAGCGATGATGCCATGCATCTGCCATCAGCGCACTCGAATCAATTTTCTTCGCATAAAATCTGGTATACCAGTACATTGTTTCCTTGGCAACAATCGAAACAATTGCAGCCGCCAATGCCAGAACTCCCGGTACCTGAAGGTTACTGTAATCGCCACTCGTAATGTTCTTCAATGCCTCCATGCCAATACCAAGTCCCGTCATGAAAAGGACAACGGCCAGTAGAATCGCCGCAACACACTCCAGTCTCTCATGTCCATAAGGATGCTCTTTATCCGGCTTCTTTGATGCAAGTTTAATTCCAATCATTACGACAAATGTACTGAACACATCGGATGCCGAGTGAATCGCATCACTGATCATTGCATTCGAGTGTGCAATCACACCTGCTAACAGCTTCAATACAGAAAGCACAAGATTTCCGATAATCGTAATTACCGCTACCTTGTTTGCCACCTTTTGAAAATCAGTTTCCGTTCCGTTTTCTTTTTTTACTAACTGCTCGTTTTTTTCCATATCCATTGCCTCCAAATGTGGTTTTTCTCAATGGCACGAAGCATATGTGGGGGTTTTTCGCGAATTGCTTTCTGATAAAAAAGTATAAAAAAACACCCACGAATCAGTATTAGCAACTACTGTCCCGTGGATGTAAAAATTCCACTGTCACTCCTGTGACCCGACCCCATGACGAACTGTCACGGTCTGCTCAGTTTGTACTGTAGATTTGTATGCAGTGCAAAGAGTCATTGTATAATAACATATGAATGCCAGGATGTCAATGATACATATTGACCTATTTTTTCAGTTGTTATTTTTTTGTTTTTTATCATTCTCTACAGGTTTTCAATCCACGAAAACCATTTATCAAGTCCTTGATTCTCTTCTCTTGTTTCCAGAAACATTCCTGCCGTATACCAGGAATGCGTATCGTGCTTATCTACAATCTCATACATCTCACAGCGATTACCAATTGCTTTCGCCTTTTCATAGAACTGCTCGGTGGATGCAAAATCAATCAGTCCGTCATGACGGCTGTGAATCAAAAGCATCGGAATATCACTTTTCTCCATCAGTTCACACGGTTCCCCTTTTGTGCGATCATAGTTTTTTTCAAACAGCTGATTTAATAAAAGCTTCACCGCGCCGGAGGTAATCACCGAAAAATCGTAAGGACCTCCCACGCCGACATATCCGACCACATTTGACACATCTACGCCATACATTTCCTGAATCAATTTACTGTAACAAAGAATCGCGCTCAGATGCGCTCCGGCAGATGGACCTGACACAACTACCTTTGAAGTATCTATTTTTCTTTCATCGAAAAACCTCATTGCCGCCTTGTATCCGGCACATACATCTTCAATCTGAGACGGATACTTGGCTTTGGGCGAGAGACGATATCCAATCGATACAAAGCGATATCCGGCATTTGCCACACACTGACCGACAAAATCAAAATATTTCGGTGTTCCGGCATTCCATCCGCCACCATGCACCCAGACAATTACCTTATCACTTTGTACTTTCTTCGGTTCAAAATACAAAAAGTACTGATCTCTATGCGTTCCGAAAGAAACAGCTTCCGGAGTAATCGTCTTTTTTACCCGAAGCATTCTTCGATACAGTCCAAAATAGCTCAGATTCTCTCTCATTGCATCATTCATAGCGTCTCTCCTACATGCATCTTAAAACTACGAGAGTGGAACTGAATGGTTCCACTCTCGTACCAATTACATCTTCTCAAATTTAGAAACCTCATCGGATAATCCGTCTGATATTTCTTTATTCTCGCCGGCCTGAACAGATATCGATGAAATTGCCTCTACGAGTTTTGCAATCTCTTCTGCGACATTTGTGACACCCTTTGCACATTCCTCAATTGTAAATGTAATGTTGCCGATTCCATCATTCATGTCACTCATCGTCTGAACACTATCTGTCGCCATAACTGCAAAATCCTCAAATGTACGACTTGCCTGTTCCGAATCAGACTCGTAATTGTTAACGATTTCAACGAAAGCATCATAATCTGATGACACCTCATCATCAACAAATCGAATCATTTCAGACGCATTTTGTGATAACGCTTCTACAGCAGCAATTACCTGTCCGCTGATTTGCTGAATGTTGTTTGCAATCTCTCGCGAATTATCCGCAAGTACTCTGATCTCATCTGCAACAACTGCAAATCCTTTGCCGGCCTCTCCGGCTCTTGCCGCCTCAATACTGGCGTTCAAAGCCAACAGATTTGTCTGTGCCGAAATACCAAGAATGTTATCAGTCAGCTCGGTAATCTGACTAACTGTTTTCGAAGCCTCAACAGCAGCTACCACATCTTTTTCAATATTCCGGAAAGTTGAGATCGTCTTCTCTTTTGCGCCGATTGCTTCCTGATATTTCTCAGCGGCCTTTTCTTTGACATTCTTTAAATCGCGCGCTGAGGTGTTTGCGTTCTCATTAATATTTGAAACCTTTGTGAGCATTTTTTCGCATCCGACAGTCAATTCATGAAGCGATGCCGCAATTTCTTCCATGGATGCAGAAAGTTCTTCTGTCGTTGCACTGACATTGGTAACATTCGTATTGGAAGACTCTGCTTCTTCTCTTACAAGCATTACAGAATTGTTCATCTGTGAGGACGCATTTTGAATCTTTATCATAAGATCCTGTAATACTTCAATAAACTGATTGATTCCACCGGCAAGCTGCCCGATCTCATCTCTTGTCTGATTTGCCACACGAAGGGTTAAATCTCCTTTGCCCGACTCAATTCCGTCAATAATTGTATCCAGATCCGTCTTTGCCTTTTTTGCAGGCAATACAATTGTTTTTCTAATGATTAGTGAACAGCTGACAGTTACAACAATGACAAGAAGCAATACAATCACATTGAACAAATAGGTTCCCTCAATTCTTCTGTTGCAGTGCACCGTTGCCTGTTCCATCTCATTTCTTGCTGCATCAATTGCAACCTGGTCTCCGTCATATACCGCTTTTTCAAATTGAACAAAGGCGTTATTCATTTCATCATTTAGTGCCTTGATATTATCCAGTGCACTATAATTTGCAAGCGTGATAAGCGCCGATACAAGACCAAGAATAACAAGCATAATCGTTATTTTTGTACTTAAACTCTTCTGCCTCTTCATTTGTAATTTCATTCCCCCCATTTTCTGAAATTATTTCATTTTATCCCACTTTCTGCAATAAATCCAATGTATGATTCTGCATATTGTCATTGTATCACAATCCCTAAAAGAAACGCAACGATTCCTGTTCACCATCTGACAAAATTGACAAAATGTAAATCAGAAACTCTCGCTTGTATAATCATAGAATATCGTATAGAATCATTTATTGAGGTGGTGATTTCGTTGCCAGGCAAAAGAAGTAAACTGTATTGCATAATTCTAACGATCTGTTTCATCGCATCCTTCACATGTTTCGATGATTTCAAACCGGAGCAATGGATGTCTTCTTTGCATGCAACGAATGCGTCCGGTCAACTTATTGCAACAAGCAATTGTCTGTCGAATGAGGATGTCTGCACTGTTAAAATGCTTGGACATACACATACACGCTTGTCGCATCAACAGACTGCAACCCGCGAGAAAGAAACACATCGAAAGCCGGGAACCTCCTATTCATGGTCGGTTCTTTCTACAGCCTTGCAGCCTCCATTCAAGTTTTTCTCTTCTGCATATCCGAACATCCGTACATCGAATGCGGATCTTGCAGAGATCGTTCACTTTATTCACGCAAAAGACGGCAAAAAAAGAATCTGATATTTGCATATCATGGCAGCCTGTGGAAACATGGGTTTATTTGTGTACGAAAAAATATATATCGGAGGATTATTTCATGAATCTTTTCATGTATATCATTGTATTTTTTGCAGTGATTGTTGGCGTTGTTTCAACGCTTGCAATTGTTTTCCTGCTGTTTGGAACGATTGGTTTCAAAATATATCGAAAAATTAAATATGGAATTTCTTTGTATGATTAGAGGAGAGATGCGCTATGATACAAAATATTGTTGTTGGATTTATGATCGTGGTTGCCATCGGTGCCGCAATCATAAGTTTTTGGTTGGAAAATGGGTCTGAAAAAGAGACGCACTCCGAAGAAAAAGAATAACAACCTAAGAAGCTGCCACCGGCAGCTTCTTTTTCAGATAAACCATATCCACCAGCTGTATTCCATCCTCAATGATAATGTGATCATAATTATCCACAAAGAAGTTTTTCACCCGATGTGATTCCTCAAATCCGCAGCTTTTGTAAAAAGATATCGTTGATGGGCAATCACCGGTTCCGACATACATTGTCTCGCATCCGGCGTATTTTTCAAACAAAAACGCAATGAGCTTCCTTCCGTAGCCTTTTCGATGTGCTTCAGGCACAACAGCTATGTTTTTCAGTTCATAAACACCCTCGTCCTCTTTTGTGACAACACATTCAGCCTTGACGCCATCATCCTCCAACACAAACATCTCGCCACGATCAAGATATCTGTCCACCATATCCTCCTGCTCATCGGCAAGTAATAATAAATCAATGTACTCTTTTTTGTTATCAAAAACCTGTTTTATTTCCACGATCTTCCCCTCCGATTTTGCTCATCTATAATGATTCGAAAATCCTTTTTATGATTTCGCGCGCCTCATTTCCCGTTGCAACGCAAGATGAAGCCTCATCGCTTCTGATATATACAGCAAAACACCATTTTTCTTCTTCTTTTGTAATGAAGCCGACATACCAGCCTTCTTGATTCCGATTCGTTCCTGTTTTTCCCAATATCGCATGTCGATTTACTTCATCATAGGTCATTACATCCTGAAGTGTACCTATTTCCTGCTCAGAAAAAAATCTGCCGTCACAAAAAATATCCTTCATCACCCGGACCTGTTCCATTGGTGAGATTTTCAAAGATGATCCCAGCCAAAATCCATTCAAATCATCCATTGGATTGATACCGGAACCATTCCATTCACTCACATCGCAATTTCCATATGACAAAGTATTGAGTTCTTCCTGTACTTCGTCTTTTCCGATTGCTTCAATTACCTTTTTGAAATACCAGATACAAGACGAATCAAAAGCTTCTCCCAGTGTGACATCCTTGTTCCAGCTATCGTTCGGATAAATAGTCCCATCATAATTCATCTTTGAATATGCATTTTCAAGCACTCCATTGTGTAACCCCATCAGGGTAGCAATGATTTTAAAAGTTGAATATGGAGAAATCTGCTTATATGCCAAATCTTCATTGTAAACCTGGTATTCATTGAATACAGAATCATAAAGCACGGCACAACCATTGACATCTCCAAAATATTTGCTGAAATCAGCAGTTACAACATTGGGCGTATCAATCACTTTCTCATATGCTAAGTCCAACCCGGATGATACATCAGCAAGGGTGTCAGAAATCAGAATATCAGGAATGATCCCCCGCCCAATTACCTGCTTCTCTCTCAGCTCCAATGTCGGATACATCGCCTTACTTCTGCAAAAACCATAGCATGATTTCGTGTTTGGAAGTGGAACATACTGCTGATTCGTATATCCTCCAACGATTCCTCCGGTTTCCTGTCCGATAAATACTACATCATATGCTTCATCCAAATCATTTGCCGCATTCAATCCCGCAGAAAATGTCTGCTCACCGATTAACACATACATCTTTTTATCCGCGAACAATTCCCGATAGGGTCTGAGCAAATACACATTTATCAGCTCACTATCACCACCGTGATTATATCTTAAATCAATTACAATTTTATCGTATGCATCATTCAACTCCGTCATTTTTTCAGCCATATCTTTTGCAAAATCCCGAAAATACGTCATGGATGAATCATGGTTTGTCTCGGCATCCTGAGCCTCAGAATAGTTAAAATAAAATACGCGGTTTTCTTCATCTAAGTTGTACCAAAAGCCATGGTAAGCCCCTTTTGGCATGGAGCGGCTCACCCATGCTCCGTTGAAACGGTCATTATCATGCACCCATTCCACTTCATTGGGATTTAATGCAACATTAAGCGCAACCTTCTCCTCGTTTCCTTCCCGTGTCACAACCGTCATGTAATCCGACTCCTGATTCGACAGACCAAGATATGCCATCTCATCTTTTGATATCCCGCACACAGCATACATAATCTCAACCTGACGGACATTCTCACTCGGATGAATGGTATCTAAAGCTTCACCGATTTCTTCGCATTCATGTCCATTGATATCCTTGATTTCACAACCTAAGTAGGGCTCATATTGCTTCGCTGCGCCCTCCAGATAATAGATGCCATCCTCTGTTCTTCTGGGAATAATCGGAAAGTACTGTTCCTGTGGCATATAGCCGCACTGAAAGCTGACATGAAGAATTTTCGCTTTTGCTAACAGACCATTTATTCTGTATGTAATATATAAATCGGATAGCCGGTCCATCTGAATATCCTGTTCCAGCTCATCAATTCCGGCATTCCAAGCTTCCTCTGACCAGTGGTCAAAAAATCCTTTGGCTCGCTTCGGATAGGCTTCTCTGATGATTTCTAAATCCTTAATCCACTCCTCCTTGTGTGTGGTTGCTTCCTGTGCGTCTGAAACATATGAATTACCATATCCCATCGGATGAAGAATCAGTTCCGACAAAATCGGAGCATACAACCGGAAATGCTCAAGCGAACGCCCGGGATAATAGGTATTCATTGTTTCCAAGGTATCATAGCGCGTATTCATAATGATACCCTTATCGCCGACATGCTCATCTGCCACATCCGTATATCCGATATACGCCATATCTTCGTAGTCTGTTTTCACATACCAGTTTGTCGCCTCAAAGTAGATATAAGGAATATCTCTCTGCACAAAAGGAACATGATCGCTGGCCGGAATCGTTGTGGGTGAGTAGGCACGCATCGCATCTTCAACCGTATTTTCGGGTGCAGGATGCTCCGGGGTCCACGGATTTGTAAAAATACCAATGGGATCAAGCTCCGGACCCTTGCCATGCTCAGCATAATATCCGGATAGTTCATCCGGTCCATAAACATGGAATCCCAGCTGCTTTGCCACTTTACATGCATATTCATACCCTTCGGTCTGTGAAATCTCTTTTGTCACCGAATCCTGTTTTCCTCCATAGATATTACAGTAGTCACCAAATGCGATTGCATCCATATTAATCATATAAATGACGGATTCTGCCTCATCCTCTGACAGACTGTTTGCAAAGCTTTCAGAGCCGTATCCGCCACTTTCTTCTTCATCGAAAAACACATAATATGTCGTAACCGGCAATTGTTCTCCCTGTAAACTGCATGCTTCTGCAAGCAGCAACGCTGTTCCCGAGCCGTTGTCTCCGACTCCGTCACCATCAAAGTGCGCTCCAACAATCACACTTTTTGTCGGATCATCCCCTTCTACCTTTAGTACGATATTTTTTCCGCTTCGTCCTTCAATTTTCTGAAGTGTTATTTCGTCCTCAGAATATCCTGCCAATTTCAGTTCATCAACAATAAACTGCTGTGCTGCTTTATGATCAGAAAACACACCGGTTCGATCTTTCAAATATGTACCCAGGTATTCGAAATAAATCTGTGCCTGTTGCGAACAATCCTTTGTTACAGAATCTGTGCTGTTTACATGCTCCACTGCAGGTTTATTTTCAAAAAAAGAAAACGCAAGCACCAGCACTGCTACCACCACAACCAAAATAATACTACCTTTTACCGCTCTCTTCATTATAAATCTCCTTTTTATATCTATCGATCGATGCTTGCGAAACTATTTTAAAGCATTTGGTTACTGCTTGCGCTCATGCATGTTTCGAAAAATCGCATGGCAAAGCTTTCGTTTTGCGCTGCCGGCAAGGTTGTGGCAGTTCCCAATCAGCTGCGACTTTTGTCTGGCGAAGTGCGAGCGAGTCGTAAGTATTCCTCACCTCATAGCTGAAAGCCGAAGACTATGTGTGCGAATAGGAACCTACCGAACTGCCACTGGCAGTTCGCCACGGATGCATGGCAACATCGAGTCGAGGCTGAAGGGACAGCGAGACACCGACAGGCAACCGGAGCAGTATGATGGTGACACTGCCACAATCAAGGCCGGGCAGCTTGTATTGACAAAAAAGTTTCGTAATCATCGATCTATTGATCATTCCTTCAAAAGTCGTGTTTCCCCGGCATCACTGTTAATTGTAACTAGGCAATTAGGCAATTCCTTTTTGGGGGACGAAACTCTTTTATCAGAAGATAAACGCCGTAAATTCCGCACGCCAAAAGTATTAAATCCTCATAGGCCGCAAAAATTATCGCCTTCAAGCCTGTAAGCCCCCATATCGTCATGAGTAGAAGCATCCATTTTCGTTATCTTCTCTCTAAATCGCTTTCGATATAGTATAGTTAATAATTATTTCCTTTGTCAATATTTTCCAAAACGAAAAAAGAGTCGCAAGCGACTCTTTCGACTCCATCACAATACTATTTTTGCTCATTAATTACCTCCTGAATGGATTTATATTGTACCCCCGTAAACAACGCTTTCATTCCATCAACTGCGTCTAACTCAACTGCAATCTTTGTTAAAGAAATTAAATTTATATTTCCGGTCTCTTCAAAGCGCTTAATTGACGCATAACTTACACCCGTCAACTCACTTAGTTTTTTTTGCGTAATTTTCCGGCGTTTTCTAAGATTTTTCATATTCGAAGCAATATTCCTATTGATTTCTTCCGGAGTTTCCCATACATATTCTCGCATTCTTTCTCCTCCGTTCACACTCTTATTCAATAGAAATAATAGAGATAATCAAATATCATTTTACAAACCCATCGATGTGGTTCAGCACCTCTTCCAAATTTGTCCAATAAAGATAATGCCCGGCATACTTGAGCGTAATCTGCTCACTTTGCTTCGACCAGGCTGCCAGCTGTGCCTGAACATCCTCCCATGCTTTTCCGCTGTCAGACGAAAGAACCAGAATTGGAAGTTCTCCGAGCGAACCACCATTCCATACTTCTTTTGCATTCTCATTCATCTGCTGAATTGCAGCAAGCGTATCCGGATTCCCTGCTAAGCGGTAATACATCGCCTGATCAATTTTTTGCGTTTTTCCTGAAAGATGCCTATTTCGATCATTCTGTCCGTAAAGCGGCAGCATACATCCGAATGTGCCCAGAAAGCGATGAATTCCCGTTGTTCGAAAAAACGCTGTTCCCCGATTCAATAAGAACGCCGCAAGTTCGGAATCTGCAGCATAGTATTCCGGGCTTCCGGAATCAAGAAAAATAATTCCTTTTACTTTTTCCGGATAACATTGGGCAAAACGAATCGCCTCTAACGATCCAAGTGAATGACAAATGATTACAATTGGCTTGTCAGGTGCAACCGCATCGATAAGTACGGCAAGCTCATTCGTCAGATTTCCGATGGTTCTTTGTACATCTGTGTCCGTACTCCATCCACTTCCGGCATGATCAAAGGAGATCGTTTGTCCTTTTTCAGATAAGCGATTCTGAAGTTCAAAAAAATCGGTATAGGCACACGGAGTCCCTGAGCCGGTGATAAAAACAAATGTCAGATCACCGGATCCTTTTTTATAATAGTGCATCTGATAGGAACCCACATTCAGATACGAGCCTACCGGCGGATAGTCCCTCTTCTCCATCTGTGTCATCACAAGCTGACAGATAATCCCTGCCATGAGTATGGCAGACAGTATGACGGCAATCCGATTTTTTCTGTGACATAATATGCGTTTCTTTGATATATCCGCCTTCACCTTCTGAATCAATCCTCCTAAGCCTTCTTGTCTTCGTCAGATAAGACTCCCACTTCTATAAGTGGTAAGTAAACTTTTTTCAAAATATAACAGATCGCAGCGTATTCTGATAAGATCATCCTACAGCAGCATCATGATTTCTCTGCTTTTTATTCAGCCGCGAAGAAACAACCGTTGCTAAAATCGATGCAACAGTAATAAAAAATACATCAATTGTGCCTCTAAGGAGCATTTTTAGAAATGTATCTTTCATGATGAGTCCGATAAAACAGTTAAACCAAATCCAGTTCAGACCAATGATCATTACATGAACTTCAAGATGCTTTCTTCTGTCGCTGACGAGCGGATGTACGGACTCAATCATAAGACTGATTACTCCAAATACAAGTCCCATGACTGCCGTCCAGATCAGAACCGGTATCGGATACTTTTGAATATCACTGTCAATGTATCCGATATCGTAGCGCACGGTTCGCTGTGCAAAAAAGCAGCTTCCGACAACAAGTATTTTCACTGCTTTTTCTATGATTCGTTTCTGATCCATCTGTTTCTCATACGAATTCTTTTTTGCGATGCATCGCGCCAAAATCAGGCATAGAAATAATACCGGTATTGCGTCTCCCAATCCAATAAAGAATTGATATGAAACAAAATCAAGACCATAGACATCCAGCGGTGAGCCTTCTACCACGACTTCCTGCATTCCGAATAAATACAGTAATCCAAAGGCGATTCCATAGACTAATCCAAACTTTATATTTTCTATCATCGATTTCTCACCAAAGATAAAAAATACAACCATAATATGAACATAAAGGATGACAAAATACATGCTTGCCACAAAAGGGAATCCGAGCAACGAAACCAGATATCCATCAAACAGCTCCGGATTGGTCTGTGCCCCTGGAGACGGCAAGAAAACATGTACCAGAATCGCAACCATCGCCGAGACAAGCACACATAATAATCCCAAACAATATTGTTTCAACTTTTTCATCTCATATCTCCAAAAGACTCATACATTTTCTTGTTGAAATAACACGCGAATCCCCCCAGTAAAACAAAAGAGAGGCTTTTTGTAATCAGCGCCACAAGAGGTACATCACAACCGGATAGTATCTGGAACACGGTCTGCGAGATAACCATCACTCCTACAACGATACATAACTTTAACATAACCGCAAGAAGTATTGTTCCAAGCGGTTCTCCTTTTTTCAACAGATATAAGGAAATAAAACAGATGGGACAAAGAATTCCCATATCCAATACATAAGTAATGCAAGTTGTATATACACCGATGATTGATAATGTGCCACCGTGTATCAATGTCGGTATAATATCCGGAAGCCATGCAACAACAAGTGCAATTCCGCTAATTACCAGAAAAAACTTCATTCCCGTTGTGCATGTAACCGCCTTTTCTATTTTCAAATCATACATCTGCCGGAATAATCCGAACAGACTGCATGAGAATAAGGCTGCATAAACCAAAAACAGTCTGTTATATGTAAGTCCGAACGAGAGGCTTACCGCATAGTACAGGATTACCGCATAGACAGTAATCAGCTTCAATCGTGACACAGTATTTCTGTCCTTTACAAAATGATTGTGAGCAACCAAAAGCATCGGCACCACCAAAAAGAAAATACAAACATCCGTACCGATGGATATCGGTGCCTGAAAATAGGTATCATGTGCATAGATTCCATACCCATACATCTTCACGGTCTGACCATATTGATTGACAATGTCATATGCTTTTGTAAAATTCACGGACACCATTCCTGCTACACTCGATATTATTGTCAATATCAGAATCACTACCGTCAAAACATGCATCTTCTTTTTCATACGCTTCTTCTCCATTCAATGTAAACATGCTCTTTAAGAATTCCAGTCATGTAATATATTACCAATTAAAATGTAACATATTATCTTTTTGTCGTCAAGAACAAAGTGTTCAAGTAACTCATGATTGAGGAGCTTGAACACTTTGTGCGCCGAGCACGGTTGCAACGCAACATCTTCCATATGTGCGAGTGCGCATCCCTTTTATTTCATAGGAAATCCATCGGATGATTCTATGAAATAAAAACGGTCTCTATTAGTCAGATTTCGATATATCCAACCGTTAGTGACCGCTGCTTCTTTTTATGATATGCAAAATAAATTGAAAACTACGGAAGCAAATTCTTCTTTGCATCCTCATTATGTCCATGAATTGATGCTACTGTTTCACATGTCTCCATCTGCGCACAATCACCGCAGGTGCCATACTTCTTTCCCATGACACACTGTCTGATCTCACACATGCTGTTGCAGAAAGGAGTTTTTCTTCCATCAACACGGCATCCATCGCAGTTAATCATATCAGGAGTAATCTCTACCTGATTCATTTCTGTCCACTCTTTTGCAACTTTTTCACGCAATGCCTGATCATCATTCTGTGTCGCAATGCGCGCTTCACATGTCTCACAATCCAGTCCGCAACATGATATTAAATCTTTCATCTACTATTCCCCTTTCACATTGGAATTCTGTTACAATTGAATCTTTTTTCGTATCTGTTCTGAACATTTACCTTTTTTCTTAATATCAAGAACGCCTCTGCGTTCTTGATGCGGAATGCGCGTCAGCTTGCCTGACATCTTCAATTGCGCATTCCTGCAATCCGCCGAGTCATTTTATCTCAGTCAGAGATGGTACTCTCACTGAGACGAAATTGTCGGACTCGCCACTTATTGAAGAGGAAGTCTTATCTGACTGAGATAAGACTGTTTGTCCTGCTCATTAATCTCTCGCAACACCCGACAAGGATTTCCTACCGCAACAACATTCGCCGGGATATCTTTTGTCACAACACTTCCTGCACCGATTACGGAATTGTCTCCGATGCTTACGCCCGGAAGCACAATGACTCCGGCACCAAGCCAGCAGTTCCTTCCGATATGTATGGGCATATTATACTGATATACCAGTTCACGAAGCTCCGGCAGGATCGGATGGCCTGCTGTAGCAAGTATTACATTCGGCCCAAACATCGTATAATCTCCGACATAGATATGTGTATCGTCTACTGCGGTCAGATTAAAATTTGCATAAACACTTTTTCCGAAATGCAGATGCTTTCCTCCCCAGTTTGCATGAAGCGGAGGTTCAACATAGCAATTCTCGCCAATCTCGGCGAACATCTCACGCAACAATTGTTGCCTTTTCTCACCTTCGGAAGGTCTTGTCATATTATAATCATATAGCTTTTCAAGACACTTCTCCTGCTCTTCCACGATTTCTGAATCTCCCGGAAGATATAACTCACCTGTGTGCAGCTTATTTTTTTCCATTTCATCACCTTTCCTGAATCGTCTTGCTATCCAACCAAAATGCAATCCTTATTTTGCAAATTTTACCTGTTTAAAACCGGCAGACTGAGTGCATCGATGTTCTCAAGCTCCTCCGATGTAAACGGTGCACTTTTTAACACGCTTAGATTGTCCAGTATCTGCTCCGGTTTCGAGGCACCGATTAATACACTCGTTACCACGCCATCTTTTAAAACCCAGTTCAGCGCCATCTGTGCAAGGCTCTCACCCCTTTGCTCTGCAATCTCGTTCAAGCCTCGCATACAGGCAATCTTTTCTTCCGTCAGCTGACTTGCCTGCAAAAATCTTCCGTCTGTCGCAATCCGGCTGTCCGCAGGAATTCCGTTCAGATAGCGGTTCGTCAAGGTTCCCTGTGCAAGCGGACTGAATGCGATAATACCTTTTCCTGCTTTCACCGCAGCTTCCTTCAGTCCATTCTTCTCAATCGTACGGTCAAAGATGGAGTACCTGTTCTGATTTATGATAAACGGACAATGCAGTTCCTTCAGGATTGCTGTTGCCTGCTCCATATGTGCTCCATCATAGTTGGATATTCCCACATACAATGCTTTTCCGCTCCGAACAATCTGAGCTAAAGCTTCCATTGTTTCTTCTAACGGAGTCTCAGGATCCATACGATGATGATAAAAAATATCAACATAATCCAGTCCCATTCGCTTTAAGCTCTGGTCTAAGCTTGCAATCAGATACTTTCTGCTTCCCCAGTTTCCGTAGGGGCCCTCCCACATGTCATAACCGGCTTTTGTACTTATTACCAGTTCATCCCGGTATGCACCAAACGCTTCTTTCAATATTTTTCCAAAATTCGTTTCCGCACTTCCCGGCCCCGGTCCATAATTGTTCGCCAGATCAAAATGTGTGATACCGTGATCAAATGCGGTAAAACACATCGCTTTCATATTTTCATAATCGCAATTGCTACCGAAATTATGCCACAGTCCCAGGGAAACCTTCGGTAATCGCAACCCGCTTTCCCCGCATCTATTGTATTCCATCGTCTCATAACGACTGCTGTCTGCCTGATACATACTTCTTCTCCTTATCTGATAATAGCGTGACCACATCAATCATAGCATTTGAGGTGATATTTGTTATTATCATTATGCGTACTTTCTCACAGCTCGTCAATAGATAAACAATATCATCAGTCAGCGCTTAGTCCCAGGGTCTCTTGTTATCCAGCCATCCATTTTCTTCCCAGTATGCTTTTTCAACCGGCGATGCACTCCAACCGTTTTTTTGCATCATACCCATCATGTTGAAAATAAATCTTGTTTTTACCCCGACATGAGGTATTTTCCCACTGCTAAGCTTTTTTGCAATTCGATTCGTATCTGCCTCGATTTTTTCCTTTTTCTTATCGCTGACTCCATCCCAGCCCATCGCCGCGACAGCCAGACCATACTTTGTAATTGAAGGAATCCCCAGATAAAATAAAATGTCTTCCACATCCTTCAGCGCGGATTTCGTAGAAGCGCCTGCAGAAGTTGAGACGATGACCGCCCGTTTTTTGAACATGGAAGGTCTGGGGCGGTGCGACATCCACTCGTCAAATGTCAGATCAAAAAATGACTTAAGCGGAGCAGACATGTGCAGACAATAGGTCGGTGTTGTCACAATGAGCAAATCCGCTTCATCAACAGCCTCAAGAATCACCTTCTTTTCCTCATAACAGGGGCAGGCAGTCACATCCTCAATACAGCTGTAACAGCCGGCGCAGAAATGATTCAGATCTCTCGGGAAAAAGAATTCCCGAATTTCATTGTCACCACGAACCTTATCCGCAATCATCCTGCCAATATGATAGGTACTTCCCTTGTGATTTTGTCCGTTAAGCATTACGATCTTCATTCTCTCTTCCTCCATACAATCGGTTAAACTGTCTGATATGTTGTTCTAGTTTTTCCAATATTTCCGGTTCTCTGTCAGGTTCTCTGTCGCAGATGGTAAGTAACAGATAAAACGGAGCATAAAAATGCAGTGTCATAATATCGATCTGATCGTTCTGCAGAATTCCCTTGGCGCAAAGCGCCACAAAGATCATCCCCTGATATTCCATCGGTGCATTCACATAGAGCTTGTTGTATAACGCTGCAAGTCCGGTATCATGAAATTGCTCAATCGTCAGCATCCTTCGAAACCGACAGACATACGAATCATGTAAAAAGTACAAAAAAAGCTTTGTTCCAAGCTCCACCAGATGATCCTCGGTAATGCTTTCAAACAGCTGTGCATCGATATTGGCATCCTGGCCATCCATATGCATCAGGCTGGTCTCATCCGCATATCGCAGCTGCATTTCTTCCAATATGGCATCAAAAATTGCCTGCTTGCTCTTGTAATGCTTATAGAGTGACGGAGCTTTGATTCCAACTGCATCCGCGATCTCTCCCACATATACATTGGCGTATCCCTTTTGTGAAAACAGCGTAAGTGCTGCCTCTAAGATCCTGTGTTTTGTGTCCATCTGCTTTCGCTTCCTCTTCCCCTGTTTTTGATTTGTCCTCTCAACTTCCTGATTCGCTTTGGGAGCCCTATTTCGATTTTCGTTCTTTGATTCGTTCTATTCTCTGTGATCTCCACACGGCTAATTGAGATTAGCTACATGATATGCTAATTTGAATTAGCTGTCAAGAAAAAAGTGTACCTGTGCGTACGCATCCTGCCGGAGGCTTTTATCGTGTAGGATGCGAAGTTTCCTATAACCAATACCATCCCGTAATATGGATGATTCATTCATTGATAGCATCATCTGTTACGAATAATGTCCTACTACCGGCTTATCTTTTGTCCGATGCTTTCTGGTCGCATCGTACTGCTGCCAATAGATGACTTTTTCATTGTAGCGAGAACGGCCTTCCGCTTTTTTTACCGGATAACCAACATACATCATGCCAAGCGGATTCACATTCTTGGGCATTTTTAACACATCCCGCACCTGCTGCATTCTTGACTCAATCGGAAAGATTCCACACCATAGGCTTCCCAATCCCATATCGGTAGCAAGAAGAAGCATGTTTTCCATTGCCGCTGAACAATCACAGATCCATAAATCTTTGTCCTGCCCCTTGAGCCCCCAGTTACTGTTTCCACATACAACAATGGCGGCGGGTGCCTGATAATTTGCAAAAGGCAGCTTTTGGCGCAGTTTTGACAGAACCGTTTCGTCATCAATCACAACATATTCCCACGGTTGTGCATTGACTGCCGTGGGCGCTGAGAATGCAGCGTGAAGCAGTTCCTCCAATATCTCATGTGATACTTTCTGTTCGGTATATTCTCTACAGCTTCTTCGATTGAATATTGCTTCTTTTGTCTCCAAATTGATTTCCTCCTCTTCTATTCTTTCACAAACGCCACGGTCTGTTCTTTCATCGAGATTTTTCCAACCTTGTATCCGTAATCAAGTAATTCCTTTTTGTATGTAAGAAAAGAATGATCAATCGAAACACCCGCGATCTCTTCTATGTCTTTATAAGTCAATTTGAAAGATTCCTCTCCACGCTCGGAAACATATTTCCACAATGCATCATATTTGCTCATCTTATCTGCCTCTCCTCAAATTATTTTTTCTTCACTCCCTGTATCATCCGAAAGCTTCTCTAAAAAACTGTCAAAGACGACTTCTTGCGGACACATGACAGTTTAAAATAAATCCAACATATTATCCAGATATACTGCTTCTCTGACATGCATCTGATATTGTGGCTTTATCATATAGTAGAGCAAAAACTCTAGAATTAATGCGCTGCCAAGTCCACGACCTTCGATTTTAAAATTCGAATAACCCTTGGGCAGGTATGTGTTCACAATATCATCAATTCCAATAAAACCCGGATTGTCCATTGCCTTGGAAAAGCGATAGCCCTCCTTTGCATCCGGTGCAGTGCAGACATGCTCCGGGCAGTTTTCCCCAAGCGTTTTCCGGCTGACCGTCTCATAACACGCGCTTCGCTCCTTACAGCCAAACGAGCAGCATTCGTTGCACAGAAATTCCACCTTATCCTTCTGCGACTTCGATAATGTATCCAACCGGTCAAACTGCTTGTTAAGTCGAAAATCCGGCACGACATAGAGAAAATCCTTTCTCTGTACTTCTTCAACAAACCGGTCAAAGTCCGTCAGGACCTTGGTGGTTGAGGAGACAAAGTAAAACTGAGGATAATAGATTTTCAAATAGTTTAACAGCAAATCAGAATGAACAATAACGCCGTTTTTTTCTCCTTCGTTTTTTTCAAACAGGCTACATAGCGCATTACATCTTTTATCTGAAAGATGTTCCTCCTCAAGCAGTGAATTACTAAATGTCAATCGGGCAGAAATCCCATATTCCTGCATCAACGCCAAGACATCTCCCGGATCCGCGTCGCCAAATCCCACGCGGCCTCCGCCCCAGATACAATCTGCCGGCGCGCCATAGATGGAACCAATCTCACACCAATCGTAAAAGTATTCTCTGTGCCCACGAAACAGCGGCAAAAACAAACGGTACAGCTCATAGAACTCAAATAATCCCGGAAGATGATAGTATGCTGTTTTCCGTTGCAAATTGTCAATACTCACATTATCACCTCATTATCTCAGTCAGACAAGCCTCATCTTCGGTTTCAGCCAAAGAAAAGGCTTGTTAACTTCACTAGTCTACCATACCTATCCGGATTTGCAACACTATTTTGTATAAATCACGACATAGCTTTTTCCCTTTACGATATCCTTCACCTCAATATGCTCAAAACCGGCTTCCTTTCCGAAACGAATGAGTTCTTTTGTCTCATACTTCTGAAACCCTTTCTTAGTGTACGATAATTTGTCAAGCCATTCCTTCGTATACACGACATTATAAAACGATTTTCCGGACTTCAGGGCCCGTCTGATTTCTGTCAATCCTTTCACCGGATCGCTCCAGAAATAGACCGTATTGATGGAAGAAATCGCAGAAAACAGAGCATCTTCATAGGGAAGGTTACAGCAGTCTCCCACCTGTAAATGAAGCTTTCCATTCTTCAGAGCCTTACGGTTTCGCTTCGTTGCCTGTTCTTTCATATCCTCTGAAATATCAATTCCATGTAATTCAGATTTGAATTTCTTATAAACCTTCTGCAAAAGAAAACCATTTCCATATCCGATATCTAATATCTTATCATCCTCATTCAGCTTCATTACGGAAATCAGATTCATATACATCGGTCGGTTGATGGTATTCATAATCAAACAGCATCCCTTTCCCATAATTCCTCTTGGATTTCCAAACTGGCTTCCGATATATTCTGTAAATCTGCTCATACCTGTCCTCCCTTTTCCAAGGCTTCCATTGCCTAAATCTCATACCTGTTTTCTGTTATTTCTTTTTACGCCTGCTTTTGTGTTATAAATTTATTATCTGTTATGCTCTTTTTCTTAAGCGCAGTACCTTCGAGTAATCGCAGTGTGTTTCTTCAATTACTTCCAAGCCGAATCCGTCAAAATAGTCATATAAATCCTTCACAACAAATGACCGGTACGGCTTCGGCTCTAAGAGTTCGATCGGTGCAAAAAGCATTTTCTTTCCGACTTCCTTACTTCTCTCCCATTCTGTAATGATGAATTCTCCGTCCGGCTTTAACACGCGAATCGCTTCCTTAATTATCGCTCCTGCAAGCTCCTCATCCACCTCATGAAGAACAAGCGATAATAACACTTTATCAAAGCATTCGTCTTTCAATCGCATGTTGGTTGCATCCATCTGAAAAAGACGGACATTCGTAAGAAGCTCTTTCTTCACCTTGGACTTTGCAATTGTAAGCATATCCTTGGATAAATCGACACCTACGATTGTGGCGCCGGCATGTTTTTTTGCCAAATTCACTGCATTGGTTCCGGTTCCTGTGCACAAGTCAAGAATCACATCCTGATCAGATACCAATTCATTGACCACTCTGCGCGGGCTCGTCTCGTACTTTCTAAAATAAATGATATCTAATAAATCATAAAATCCTGACATCGCCTTGTAAAATAATACGGAATTCATTTTTCTCGTCCTCCTTACTTTTGATGATGAAGCTGTCCTGTTTTACATAACAGTTTCGATATCATCTACTACCACAAATGTGCTGCATATGTGCGACTGTCAGCGCAAAAATCTCTGCCACATGCTCATCATCCAATGAATAATAAACCTCTTTGCCTTCTTTTCTGTTTTTCACCACACCACTTTCCTTCATCTTGCTAAGCTGATGTGATATTGATGATTTTGTCATCGACAGCACATTGGCAATATCTCCGACACACATCTCGTTCTTCGCAAGCACAGAAATTATCTTGCACCTGGTCGGATCTCCTACAATCTTAAAGAAACCGGCAACACTGTCATAGATTTCATCAGAAAGCATGCCCTCTTTTACACAGGAAACCAGTTCTTCGTTGATAGGTCTGCAATCACAGATAAATTCATTTTTTGCCATATCATATACCCTCTTTCGATTGAGTATTTATTCAACTGTTGTTATTATAGTTGAGTATACATTCAATTGTCAAGCAAAAAATAAGGAATCCGTCTTTTATTCGGATTCCTTTTTCTGTCCAACATGCTCTATTCTATTGTCCTGTGCTGATTTTTTCAAGTATTCTACATCATTTCTCTGCCCATAGCGCTCTATTCTTTCTGTCCTGGGCTGATTTTTTCAGGTAAACCACATCATTTCTCTGCCCATAGCTCTCTATCCCTTCTATCTTGGACTGATTTTTTCAAGAAAACCACATCATTTCTCTGCCCATAGCTCTCTATCCCTTCTGTCTTGGACTGATTTTTTCAAGAAAACCACATCATTTCTCTGCCCATAGCTCTCTATCATTTCTGTCTTGGGCTGATTTTTTCAAGAAAACCACATCATTTCTCTGCCCACAACGCTCTGCCCTTTCTGTCCTAGGCTGATTTTCAATTGACAAATACGACTTTTCTACGCAACTATCTGTAAGAACACATCTAGCAGTGGTGTTCGAACAAAGATCACAATCAGCACATTAATAGCGATCATCACCACAAGCTTTCTGACATCCTTGTCTGCCTTTCCTGTTTGACTCTTCTTAAATAAAAGTTTCGCAATCATAAATCCGACAAATGCACCCAATGTATTCATAATCAAATCATCCACATCTGTTGTGCGGAAAGAAAACAGCTGAATGATTTCGAGCGTCAGGGACATAACAACTCCTGCAAATACAGCCGGAATCATCTTACGAAACCGTTCAAAATATACCGGAAGGAACACACCAAAAGGAACAAACATCAGTAGATTTAATGCCATTCCGATTACATTTGATGTCGAAAAATCACGAAACGGAATCATATTTACGGTTGGGTCCCATGTCCGATACCGGAAATCCGGAATTCCTACAATAACAAGCATCGCCTGCATATAGATTGCAAACAAACCTGCCCAGACCCACTTTTTTCCCAAACGCTTCCTATCACAAATGAACAGATATATTATTATTAACGGAAGCGCTACAACTGCTCCACAAAGTTTATCGATTAAAAACAATGCCATATTTTTCCCCTTATTTCACAATTTGTCTGGCAACATACACGCCACTTGCAGATGCATG
>JAQXMB010000087.1 GCA_029012425.1 bacterium
TGTTCTCTGCATTCTGCCATTGCGCAGCCCTGGTTGGTATAAACAACGAGCTTGGCAAGTGCAAGCTTCACATCTGACAGATAGTCAGAGGTCTCGGTTAAGAGTTCTGTCTGCACGCTGATATCTGCATCGCATGCTGCCTTCACGGCGTTGATCGAATTTGCAAGGCTGGTTATGTACTTGATAACCGCAGGAATAATCTGCTTGCTGGTGATATCAATCATGGCTCTTGCTTCGATATTGATCGTCTTCGCGTAGGTCTCATACTCTATCTCAACACGGGATTCCAGCTCCACCTTGGTAAATACACCAAACCGTTCAAACAATGCCACTGCCCGATCGGTTGCATAGGCAGGGATTGCATCCACCATGGAGCGGATGTTCGGCAAGCCTCTCTTCTCTGCCTCGGCTACCCACTCATCCGAGTATCCGTTGCCGTTGAAGATAATATGCTGATGCTCAGTTGCATACTTTTTAATCAGATCATGACAGGCATCGTCAAAATTGTCTGCCTGTTCAAGCACATCACAAGCCTCTGCAAATGCTTCTGCGACGATTGTATTTAACACTACATTCGGCTGTGCAACAGACCCCTGCGAACCTACCATACGGAACTCGAACTTGTTTCCGGTAAAGGCAAACGGCGAGGTGCGGTTTCGATCGGTTGCATCCTTCAAAAAGTCAGGCAGGGTCTTTACTCCGGTTTCGAGCATCTCACCCTTTAAGCTGTGGGTTGCATTTCCGGTGCTGATCAGCTGTCTGATGACATCCTCAAGCTGCTCGCCAAGATAGACTGACAAAATTGCAGGCGGTGCCTCGTTTGCACCCAGACGATGGTCATTTCCAACATCTGCTGCCGATGCGCGAAGCAAATCTGCATGCTCATCAACCGCCTTGAGGATACAGGTGAGCACAAGCAAAAACTGGATATTCTCATGCGGGGTGACACCCGGCTCAAGCATATTGATGCCGTCATCGGTCGTAAGCGACCAGTTGTCATGCTTTCCGGAACCGTTCACACCTGCAAACGGTTTCTCATGAAGCAGACACTGCAAGCCATGGCGGCCTGCCACTTTACGAAGCGTCTCCATAATCAACTGGTTGTGATCCGACGCAACATTGCACTCTGCATAAATCGGGGCAAGCTCGTGCTGCGCGGGAGCTGCCTCATTATGCTGTGTCTTGGCAGATACACCCAGCTTCCAAAGCTCAATATTCACATCTCTCATATAAGCGCCGATGCGCTCACGAATCGCACCAAAGTAATGGTCATCCATCTCCTGACCCTTGGGAGGCATTGCGCCAAACAGGGTTCTTCCGGTGAATATCAGGTCTTTTCTCTTTAAGTATTTCTCACGGTCCACCAGAAAGTACTCCTGCTCTGCACCGACAGAGGGAACGACCTTGGTAGAGGTGGTATTTCCGAATAAACGAAGCAGGCGAAGTGCCTGTTTTTCAACTGCTTCCATTGAGCGAAGCAACGGGGTCTTCTGGTCAAGTGCTTCTCCTGTGTAGGAACAGAACGCGGTCGGAATGCAAAGTGTTGCACCTGCTGCATCCTTGCGCACAAATGCAGGTGATGTACAGTCCCAGGCCGTATATCCTCTCGCCTCAAAGGTTGCACGCAGTCCGCCTGACGGGAAGGAGGATGCATCCGGTTCACCCTTAATCAATTCTTTTCCGGAGAAGCTCATGAGTACTTTTCCATTGTCCATCGGAGCTGAAATAAAAGAATCATGCTTTTCGGCAGTTACACCGGTCAACGGCTGGAACCAATGTGAGTAGTGAGTTGCGCCTTTTTCAATTGCCCATTCCTTCATCTCATGTGCAACAACATCTGCCGTCGCAAGGTCAAGCTCCTGACCTTCTTCGATCACCTCGCGCAATTTCTTATAAACCTTCTTGGGGAGACGCTCCTGCATCACTGCATCGTTAAATACATTCTCTCCGAAGATTTCCGACACGCTAAATGCTTCTCTTTCACTCATAATGCTTATCCTTTCCCTATCAACCATATTCTTCAACGACAGGCTCTCCTCTCGTCTCTTTATTATACAGGAACCTCCTATATAGTAAAGAAACGAGAGTATCCCTAATCGGAACACCCTCGTTTGTCTTTTCTGCTAAATCTATTAAGCCTTTCCGACAGATCCGAACAGCTCCATCTTCTCTTTTACAGTTGCCTTGATCGCCTCTGTTCCGGGTGCCAACAGCTTACGAGGATCAAATCCCTTGCCCTCAAGATCCTTTCCGGCCTCAACATACTCACGGGTTGCTGCCGCAAATGAAAGCTGGCACTCTGTGTTAACATTGATCTTAGATACACCAAGGTCAATCGCTTTCTTGATCATATCCTCAGGAATACCTGTGCCACCGTGAAGTACGAGCGGCATCATACCGGTCTTCTGCTGGATAGCATCCAATGTCTCAAAGCTGAGTCCTGCCCAGTTCTCAGGATACTTTCCATGGATGTTACCAATACCTGCTGCAAGCATATCTACGCCAAGATCTGCTACTGCCTTACACTCATCGGGATCTGCACACTCGCCCATTCCAACGACACCGTCTTCCTCGCCGCCGATAGAACCAACCTCAGCCTCGATAGACATTCCCATTGCATGTGCTACATTCACAAGCTCGGTTGTCTTCGCAATGTTCTCCTCGATCGGATAGTGTGATCCGTCGAACATGATTGAAGTAAATCCGGCCTTGATGCACTTGTAGCATCCTTCATATGAGCCGTGATCTAAGTGAAGTGCTACGGGAACAGTGATTCCAAGCTCCTCATCCATTGCCTTAACCATAGCAGCTACGGTCTTGAAACCTGTCATATACTTTCCGGCGCCCTCAGATACACCAAGGATTACCGGTGAGTTCAACTCTTGTGCGGTTAAAAGAACTGCCTTGGTCCACTCAAGGTTGTTGATGTTGAACTGTCCTACAGCGTAGTGTCCAGCTTTTGCCTTGTCTAACATCTCTTTTGCAGAAACTAACATTTGTATTCCTCCATCTCTTCTTAATTATATTTAATAAATACGAGCCAAATGCCCATTTGCAAATAATATAGCATGAACTTTTCCAAATGTAAAGCGTACGCTTAAGCGTCTTTTACCCGTATGGTGAGCGCCTGCTTATCATTCTTAATAAACACCTGCGTCTGATTTCCTCCGAACTCACCGTCAAGTGTCCAAGGAATGGTACAATACGGTAAGATGGACAATTCGTCCGTCTTAAATGAATAGATCAGATCCGATTCCGCCCGAAGATTCGTCAGGCACGCGATGATCTCATTAAACTCGTTTCGATTTCCGGGTGCTTTGATCAGTGTCACCTCAAATACGCCATCGTCAAGTTTCACATTTTTTCCGGTCATTCCTTTAAAGCCGCCAACAGAAACAGAGTTGGTTATCATGCCGTATATGAAGTCACCCTCAATGTTCTGATTGCCATAGCTGACGCGCATTCGATATGCCGGGTGTTTGTTGAGACTTTTTGCGCCTTCAAGAACATATGCCGCATGACCAAGTATATTTTTTAATTCCTGTCTTGTCTGATAAGATACTTCCGTAAACAGTCCAAACGCCGCCACATAGACAAAACGGTCTTCGTTAAAACAACCGACATCACAGGCAAAATCTTTTCCGGACACTGCGATCTGGGCTGCCTTGATCATATCCTTCGGCAATTTCAAAGAATTTGCAAAATCATTCGTGCTTCCGGCCGGAATATAGCCGAGCGGCACCCGTCTGTCGACATCCATCAGTCCGGTCACCGTCTCATCAAGGGTTCCGTCTCCGCCACAGCACACAACAAGGTCATACTTTGCAGCCCGCTCACGGACAATTCTTGTTGCATCGCCTGCTGCCTGTGTCGGATAAACAGTAACATCATAACCGGCTCTTACCATCGTTTCGACTACATCAGACAGCTTGTTTTTTATCTTTCCTGTGCCGGAATGCGGATTGTATACAAAAAGAAGCTTCATATTTATTCCCTCCCCAGCGCTTTTGCCATCTCACTGATTTTTCTCAGGCGATGATTGACTCCGGATTTTCCGACAGGTGGATCACATAACTCCCCGAGTTCTTTCAGTGATACATCCGGATACTCCAATCTCAAATATGCCATCTCGCGAAGCTGAACCGGAAGCTTGTCAAGCCCTGTTTTTTTCTGAATATAGCGAATATCATCCACCTGTCTGCACGCGGCATTGACAACCTTATTGATATTTGCGGTCTCGCAGTTTACTTTCCGGTTTACCGAGTTGCGCATCTCCTTGATGATACGCACATTTTCCAGGTTCATTAACGCAACATGCGCGCCCATCACATTGAGCGCATCCACAATCTGTGCGCCCTCCTTCAGATATACGATATAATGCTTTTTTCGCAACACAATCTTCGCATCCAAATCAAAATCTTCATACATCTGTTGAAGAAGAATCGCCTTTTCCTCACTCGGGCATACAATCTCGAAATGATACGACTTCTCGGGATTACTGATGGAACCTGATGCAAGAAATGCGCCTCTCGCAAAAGCCCGTTTACAGCAGCTCTTTTGAAGCAGCAGCCCGTCTGCGCTTAAATCTTCGTGTTGCAGCTTACCATTTGCATCCATCACTTTAAGTCCCATGAGCATATGATTCAGCTCTTCCGGCTGATCCACACGCAAAATCTGTGTGTACATACTCATTTCCTGCGCAACATCTATATCAAACAGTTTTTTTACAAGCATTCGATACTTGGCAGCGACCAGCTCATTTTCTGTACAAAAACACAGAGACATGCCGCCCCTCGTGTACTCGAGTTTTGCCTCTGCACTTAACAGTGCCATCAGTTCTGCGAGCTGACAATGTCTTCGATTGTCTATTTGTCCTGCCAATTCCTGCTTAACATCACTCGAAAATGACATCTTTATCTCCTACTATTTTCTAAGTGCATCCTTCTCTATATCTCTATGTTCGATGCGAAGTCCATAGTTCTCCTGTGCGCTGAGTCTTCGATATAATTCCTGCGCAAGTGTAACAGACCGGTGCTTTCCTCCGGTACATCCGATTGCTATTACCAGCTGATTTTTTCCTTCACTGATATAGTTTGGAAGCAAGAATCCAATCATATCCTCAAGTCTGTCCAAGAATTCACCGGATAATGGCGATTCCATAACAAAGCTTTGAATTCGTTCATCTAATCCGGTCAGCGGACGAAGCCCCTCCACATAATAGGGATTCGGTAAAAATCTCACATCAAACACGAGATCCGCATCTGCCGGTATACCATATTTAAATCCAAATGACAAAACGGTAATATACAGATTCTTAAAATCCTGATTATAGACAAACAGTTTTTTTAGCTCCGCCTGCAGTTCTCTCGTGAGCAGCTTACTTGTATCAATAATGTAATCTGCGCGATGCTTCAGCGGACCCATGCGCTTTCGCTCTTCCGCAATACCTTTATCGATCCGCTCATTTTCCGCCAACGGATGGTTTCGTCTTGTCTCCTTATAGCGCTTGATCAGAACGGTGTCCTCTGCCTCGAGGAACAGTACTTCCAGGTTTTTTCCTGCTTCCTTTAATCGATCAAGCACATCACAGAGCTTGTCCATATGCTGCCCGCTTCGAATGTCCACATTGATGAGCACCTTCTCAAGCTCCGGATCATTCTCTGCAAGCTCCACAAAATTCTCTACAAGGGAAATGGGCAGATTACCCACACAGTAATAGCCCATATCCTCAATCATTTTTATTGCTGTACTTTTTCCCGCTCCGGACATGCCGGTCAAAATAATACATCTCATACCTGCCACACTCCTTATAGGAGAGTTACGAAAAATCTCCCAGTAATCTTACCTCGGTCTCCAACCAGACACCGTTTCTCTCAAATACCTTCTTTTGCACATCCTTAATCAGTGTCATAATATCACTTGCGCTCGCATCTCCTCGATTAATGACAAAGCCACAATGCTTCGTTGACACCTGTGCCCCACCAACTGAATAACCGCTCAAATTCGCATCCTGAATGAGCTTACCTGCAAAATATCCTTCCGGTCGCTTAAATGTGCTACCTGCACTCGGATATTCAAGCGGCTGCTTTTCAATTCGTTTTGCGCGAAGCTCATCCATGTAACTTCGAATTGCCTGCGGGTCTCCCTTTTCAAGCTGCAGGCTTGCCTCTAATACAATCGAACCATCAGCCATCAGCTTACTGTGTCGATAAGAAAGCTCCAGCTCATCTGCCGAACGCTTTTCCAAATTGCCGTCTGCTGTAAGTACGATGACACTTGTCAGGATATCTTTCATCTCTCCGCCATACGCTCCGGCGTTCATCACAACCGCACCGCCAATGGAGCCGGGAATACCGGCTGCAAATTCCATTCCGGTAAGCTGTGCTTTTGCGGCACGGTTACCGGTTTCACTCAGCATAGCTCCCGCCTGAGCACGGACGACATTTCCCTCAACCGTAATCTCACTCATGGCTTTTCCGATCTGAAGTACCACACCGCGAAGCCCCGCATCAGAAACAAGCAGATTACTTCCGTTTCCGATAATTGTAAACGGAACCTCATATTCCCTGCACAAAGCTACCACCGCTTGCACTTCGGCAAGATGCGGCATGACAAAATAGTCTGCACATCCTCCGACGCGGAAGGTGGTATGCTTTTTCATCGGCTCCTGTTTTTTTATCTGTTCTCTCGGCAAAAGCGCCGTTAAGCTGCGCTCAAACTGCTGATAATCTATCATCGTCTAATCCTATGCTTCCTTCAAAAATACCGTATATCCGCGAAACGCTTCATAGAGGTCAACCTTGCTGATAATCTCCCACGGAGCATGCATATTCAACACTGCCACTCCACTGTCAATCACACTCATCCCAAGGTTCGCGGTAATATAAGCGATTGTTCCGCCGCCGCCCTGATCTACCTTGCCAAGTTCCGCTGTCTGGAATGCAATCTGATTCTCATCAAAAATATGGCGAAGCTTTGCGATATATTCTGCATTGGCATCATTCGATCCCGATTTTCCGCGGGCTCCGGTATACTTATTGAATACAATGCCTTTTCCAAAATATGCGGCATTCTTCTTTTCCATGACGGACGGGAAGTTGGGATCAAATGCGGCACTGACATCGGATGAGAGCATCATTGAATTCGCAAGCGCTCTGCGCACGGAAAGCTCGCTGTACTGACCGCACAAGCCAAGCAGCTCTGCAACTGCGTTCTCAAAAAATCTCGACTGCATACCGGTTGCTCCGACGCTTCCGATCTCTTCCTTATCAACAAGCAGACAGGCACTTGTTCGCTTCGGCTTATCCATCTCTATCATTGCACGGAAGGAAGGATATGCGCATACTCTGTCATCATGTCCATATCCCATGATCATGCTGCGGTCCAAGCCATAGTCTCTCGCTTCTCCGGCGGGGACTACTTCGATCTCAGCTGACAGGAAATCTTCTTCCTCTATATCATATTCCTCTTTCAGAAGATTTAGGATGGTCTTTTTTACGCGCTCCTTCTCGTTGTCTTTATCCTCCTGCTTTTCCGCGGGAAGATTTCCGATTAACACATCTAACTGCTCGCCCTCAACCACCTTGTTGCCCTTCTTCTCAAGCTGTTCGCCCGCCAGATGAATCAACAGATCACTTACGCCCACAACCGGGTCACCGGGTTTATCTCCGATATTGATCTCTACAACGGTTCCGTCTTTTTTCGCAACTACGCCGTGAAGTGCAAGCGGAAGTGTTACCCACTGATATTTTTTTACTCCACCGTAATAGTGCGTATCCAAGAGAACCAGTTCATTATCCTCGTAAAGCGGATTCTGCTTGATATCCAGTCGGGGAGCATCGATATGCGCTCCAAGGATGTTCATTCCCTTCTCAATAGGCTCCTCTCCTATGATAAATAGTGCAAGTGCCTTATCCATCTGATTGTAGTACACTTTATCTCCCGGTTTCAGCGCAACGCCTTCTTCGATTGCCTTCTTCAGGCAGATAAATCCTGCTTTTTCTGCAGCTGCTTGAAAAGTCTTTACGCATTCGCGCTCCGTCTTATTCTCAGAGATAAATCTGCGGTAATCCTCCGCAAAATCAAATACGACCTGTTTTTTGTCTCCGGGATAACTGTCCCACGCATTTCTTCTTTCCATTGCCGGTATTACTCCAATCTTCTTTCTTTTCATCTATCTTGCCAGCGATGATAAAAACTATTCATCATCATCTTCATCGTTCATGCTTCGATTCAGATTTTCCTGTACACGACGATACAACTCCTGCGCCGCATTGTAGCCCATCTTCTTTTGTCTGTGGTTAACTGCTGCCGTCTCGCAGATAACAGCAAGATTTCGTCCGGGACGAATCGGAAGTGAGTGACATACAACCTTGGTTCCAAGGAACTCAATGTATTCCTGTTCCATGCCCAGTCTGTCATACTCCTTATCCTTTTTCCAATCCTCCAGCTTAATGACAAGGTCAATCTGCTGTTTATCCTTCACACACTCTACACCATACAGCGATTTCACATCAATAATTCCGATACCTCGAAGCTCAATAAAATGTCTGGTCACATCGGGAGATGTTCCAATCAAAGTGTTATCATCAATTCTCTTTATCTCAACCGCATCGTCGGTCACAAGACGATGTCCTCTTCGAATCAGCTCAAGCGCAGCCTCGCTTTTTCCGATTCCGCTCTCTCCCATAATCAAAAGTCCTTCACCGTATACATCGACCAGTACACCGTGAATCGTGATACAGGGTGCCAGTTCCTCATTCAGCGTTCGAATGATTGCAGCAGTAAAATCAGAGGTTGCCCGTTCTGTTCCAAGCACCGCCACATTATGGCGATGCGCTGCCTCAAGGAAATCCTCATCCGGCTGAAAACCACGGCAAAATACAACACAGGGAATGTCAAAGCTTAAAAACTTATCATAAGATATCTGCTTCTGTTCTTTGCTGACCTGCTGCAAAAATGCAAACTCAACCATTCCGATAATCTGCACGCGCCCCTCGGCAAAATGCTCAAAATATCCTGACAGCTGTAACGCCGGACGATTGATCTCCGACATGCTGATTTTCTTTGCTTTTAACGAAACATCTTCTGTATAATTTGTCAGCTCCATAAGTCTGGCAATCTTTGCAACTGAAACCTCTTTCTTAGTCATAGCCTTCTCCTCCAAATGTCATGCGCCATGCGCTATCTATCTACTACTTTACGGCACTGCCAAAAGAAAATCAATCGGGTTTATGGAAAAAATCATATACCGTCCGGGCGCTTGCATGATTCATCGATGCTACTGCTGCAAGCTCTTCAACTGTTGCCTCGCGAATGGCATCCAGCGACTGAAAATTCTTCATCAGCGCCTTTCTTCTTGCAGGCCCGATATTCGGGATATCATCAAGAACGGAATGTACCTGTTCCTTACTTCGCAGCGATCTGTGGTATTCAATTGCAAAGCGATGGGCTTCATCCTGAATACGGGTAATCAGGCGAAATGCTTCACTGTCTCTGTGAATCGGAACTTCCTTATTGTTGAAGTATAGCCCTCTTGTGCGATGGTTATCGTCTTTCACCATTCCGCAAACCGGAATGTTCAGGCGAAGCTCTTCTAACACCTGGAGTGCAACATTCACCTGTCCTTTTCCTCCGTCCATCAAAATCAGATCCGGAAATTTGGTAAAGCTTCCGTATTCTTCGTCTAACTGCTTTTCTTCGCGCTCCTTACGCTCCTCCAAACCATGGCTGAACCGGCGGGTCAGCACTTCATGCATCGATGCGTAATCATCCGGTCCCGTCACGGTTCGAAGTTTGAACTTGCGATAGTCATTGCGATTCGGACGGCCGTTCTCATATACAACCATAGAACCAACCGATGCAAAACCACTCGTATTCGATATATCATATGCCTCAAGACGATGAATCTGATCCTTGGGAAGTCCAATCAATTCTGCGATCTCTTTGACTGCTCCGATCGTACGGCCGTCCTCACGCTTGATTTTCTCGCGATCCTGACTGAGCACAATCGCTGCGTTCTTTTCAGCAAGTTCAACCAGCTTTTCTTTCATGCCCTTTTTGGGGACACGGATATAGACTCGGTTTCCCTTCTTTTTACTGAGCCACTCTTCAATGACTTCCCGTTCCTCAAGATCCGTCTGAAGCATCAGTTCTCTCGGGATATAAGGTGTGCCTGCATAAAACTGTTTTACAAACGACGCAAGCAGCTGGGCAGGCGTATCATCATTTACAATCCTCAGATAAAAATGATCCCGGCCGATCATTCGACCATCTCTGATAAAGAAAATCTGAACAACCGCATCCCGGTCATCACAGGCAAGTGCAAGAATATCGCGATCCTCTCCATCGGAATGTGTAATCTTCTGTTTCTGTGCAATCTGCTGCACACTTGAAATCAAATCACGGAACTCAATCGCCTTCTCAAAATCGAGTGCTTCCGAAGCTTCTTCCATCTTTGTGCGAAGCATCTCAATCACCGGCTGATATCTTCCGTTCAAAAAATCAAGAACGCCCGCAATCTGCTTTCCATATGTCTCCTTATCCACATAGCCCTGACAGGGTGCCTGGCATTGATGGATATGATAATTCAGACATGCCCGTTTTGATCCGATTTCTTTTGGAAGGTTTTGGTTGCAGGTACGAATCTGATACAGGCGGTGAAGCAGATTGATGGTATCCTTCACGGCACCTGCGCTCGTATACGGTCCAAAATAGACCGATTTATCTTTTTTCATCTGACGCGAAAAAAGGACCCTGGGGAATTCCTCCCCCAGCGTCACTTTAATATACGGATATGTCTTGTCATCCGTAAGCATCGTATTATATTTCGGACGGTGCTCCTTAATCAGGTTGCATTCAAGCACCAGTGCCTCAAGCTCCGAATCGGTGATGATATACTCGAACCGCACAATCTGGGCAACCATGCGGTCTTTCTTCAGGCCTTCACTATGACTTGCCTGAAAGTACTGGCGCACACGATGTCTCAGGCTCAGCGCTTTTCCGATATAGATGATGGCATCCTTCGCATCGTGCATAATATAGACTCCCGGCTTATCCGGAAGCAGCTTTAATTCCTCTTGAATATTAAACGGCATCGCTCTCTCTCATTTCCCGGAACATTTCCATAAATTCTTTTCCGGTAATTGTCTCATGTTCATAGAGATAATCGGAAATACGATCTAAAATCTCGCGATTCTCATCAAGCAATTTTACTGCTTTCGCGTATGCATCCTTGATAATCTTCTGAACAACCTTATCAATCTGTGCCGCAGTCTCATCTCCGCAGGTGAGTATCGGACGACCATCCAGATAACGATTCTCAACAGATTCCAGACTCATCATTCCAAATTCCTCAGACATACCGTACTGGGTTACCATTGCGCGTGCAATGCGGGTTGCCATCTCAATATCATTGGCAGCTCCGCTGGTAGAAGAATGGAATACCAGTTCCTCCGCAGCACGACCGGCCATATAAGTATTAATCTTGGCAACCAATTCATCCTTGGTCTGTAGGAATTTCTCTTCCTCGGGTGTCTGAAGTGTATATCCAAGTGCTCCCATCGTTCTGGGAACGATTGTGATTTTCTGTACCGGTTCGGTATTTTTCTGAAGCGCCGCAACCATTGCGTGGCCAACCTCATGGTAAGCAACAATCTTTCGCTCCTGCTCACTCATCGTGCGGTCTTTCTTTTCTTTACCACCGACTGCAACAAGCTCAAATGCCTCAAATAAATCATCCTGATTTACAAACTGGCGGTGATTCTTTACTGCAATGATCGCTGCTTCATTAATGATATTGGCAAGATCGGAGCCTACCAGTCCTGCCGACGCAAGTGCTATTGCATCCAAGTCAACCGTTTCATCCATCTTGACATCCTTTGAATGAACCCTTAATGTCTCAAGACGGCCTTTTTGATCCGGCTTATCTACAATGATCCGACGGTCGAATCGACCGGGACGAAGCAATGCCTTATCCAAAACTTCCGGACGGTTTGTTGCCGCTAAAATCAAAAGTCCCTTTGAGGTATCAAATCCATCCATCTCAGCCAGCAGCTGATTTAATGTCTGCTCTCGTTCGTCATTTCCGCCATAGCGGGTGTCACGACTTTTACCAATCGCATCAATCTCATCGATAAAGATGATACAGGGGGCCTGCTTCTGTGCCTCTTTGAATAGGTCACGAACACGGGATGCTCCGACACCGACAAACATCTCTACGAAATCAGAACCTGCCAATGAGAAAAAAGGTACTCCGGCTTCTCCCGCAACTGCTTTTGCAAGAAGTGTCTTACCGGTACCCGGAGGTCCTACAAGAAGTGCTCCCTTCGGAAGCTTTGCTCCGATCTGTGTATATTTCTTCGGATTATGCAGGAAATCAACAACCTCCTGCAAAGATTCCTTTGCCTCATCCTGTCCGGCGACATCCTTGAAGGTTACACCGGTTTTCTTCTCAACATAAACCTTGGCATTGCTTTTTCCGACGCCCATTGCTCCTCCGCCCATACGGCGAAGCAAAAATCCCATCAAAATCCACAGTAACACAAGCGGAAGCAGGAAGCTTACGATATTGTAAATCCAACCGGCTGTGTTGTCCGGGATCTCGCTCTTAATGTCAATTCCTTTTTCCTTTAGGCGCGGAAGCAGATCATCATCACGAATAAGTCCTGTGTAATAAGTGATCGGTACAATCTCGTCCTTGACACGAACCGGCGTAATCCGGATTTCAGTGGAAGTGAATTCAACCTTTTCTACCTTATCTGCCTCTACAAGTTCAAGGAACTGGGTGTAGCTAATCTCCTTGGCAGTCATCTGGGTCTGCCATTTGCTGATCAGGCTCATGACAAACAGAGCTACAAGGGTGATGAGCACAAAAATCATGATCATTTGACCATTCTTGTTATTCTTCGGCCCGTTGCCACCCTGATTTCCATTATTGTTGTTATTGTTCTGGCGATTACCATCGCCAAAATTACCGTTGTCCATAAATAATACCAACTTTCTCTGTGCTTTCGTCTGCATTTCACCATGCAGTTACTCATGTATTATAGGCGGAAACCTGTTCAAATTCAATACACAGTTCATGAACTTTCTGTGGATTTTCTTTGTGAAATTAGCTTTTCACTTCATTTTATTTTGTTTTTATGTCTCTTAATAGATTTTCGACCACTCCTTTACTATAATCGGTGGGTATTATTTCTAAACGGACTTATACACGACAAAATATACCATCATTTTATTGTCCAAGGAGGTAACACTATGTCTGTAAAATACATATTTGTAACCGGCGGCGTCGTCTCCGGTTTAGGAAAAGGAATCACCGCAGCATCGCTCGGCCGTCTGTTAAAAGCACGCGGCTACAAAGTCACGATGCAAAAGTTTGATCCCTATATCAACATTGATCCGGGAACTATGAACCCCATCCAGCACGGAGAAGTTTTTGTCACCGATGACGGAACAGAAACCGATCTGGATCTTGGTCACTATGAGCGCTTTATTGATGAGAGTTTAACCAAAAACTCCAATGTTACAACCGGAAAAATTTACTGGTCTGTGCTGCACAAAGAGCGCCGCGGTGATTACGGTGGCGGAACCGTACAGGTCATTCCGCATATTACGAATGAAATCAAAGATCGGTTTTACCGAAATGATTCTTCCGACGAGACACACATTGCAATTATTGAAGTCGGCGGAACCGTCGGCGATATTGAAAGCCAGCCGTTTCTCGAGGCCATTCGTCAGTTCAGACATGATGTCGGCCATGATAACGCCATGCTCATCCATGTCACACTCATCCCTTATATCAAAGCTTCCGGTGAGCTGAAAACGAAGCCGACACAGGCTTCTGTCAAGGAGCTTCAGGGAATGGGTATTCAGCCGGATGTCATCGTCTGTCGAAGTGAACATCAGCTGGACCAAAGCATTCGTGAAAAAATTGCACTTTTTTGTAATGTGCCAAGCACGCATGTACTTCAGAATCTGGATGTTGAATATCTCTATGAAGCCCCGCTTGCCATGGAAAAAGAAAACCTTGCCCGTGTTGCCTGCGAATGTCTGAGATTGGATTGTCCTGAGCCTGACTTAACAGATTGGACTTCGCTCGTCGATGCACTTCGCCATCCGACCGAGGAGGTTACTGTCGCTCTTGTCGGAAAATATACACAGCTTCACGATGCCTATATCTCCGTTGTTGAAGCGCTGAAGCACGGCGGAATTGCAAGCCGCGCCACGGTCAACATCAAATGGGTTGATTCTGAGCTTGTCACCGATGAGACCGTTGCTTCTCTTCTTTCCAATGTCAGCGGTATTCTTGTACCCGGCGGTTTCGGAACACGCGGTGTGGAAGGAATGATCTGCGCATGTAACTATGCAAGAGAACAAGGCATTCCCTATCTTGGATTGTGTCTTGGTATGCAGGTATCCATCATCGAATACGCAAGAAATGTATGTGGGCTTGAAAATGCAAACAGTATGGAATTAGATCCTGATACCAAATATCCTGTTATTGCACTGCTTCCTGATCAGGATGCTGACGGAGATATCGGTGGAACGCTTCGCCTTGGTTCATATCCTTGTGCATTAACTCCCGATTCGAAAGCGAGAGCGTTATATCAGTGTGATCTGATCCATGAGCGTCATCGACATCGCTATGAGGTCAACAATGCTTACCGCGATTCATTAACGCAGCATGGCATGTCACTATGCGGTCTCTCCCCGGATGGTCACATTGTTGAAATGATCGAGTTAAAAGACCATCCCTGGTTTGTTGCCACTCAGGCACATCCGGAGCTTAAATCAAGACCGAATCGCCCGCATCCACTGTTTTGCGGATTTGTTGCTGCAGCTATCAAGACCGGTAAAGCCTCCGGAACCAATTGATTGTCAATCTTTTTAACAAAATCCCCACATGCTGCCAGATGCAACATGTGGGGATTGTTATTCATAGAACCTTATCCTTATTCATCTTTCAAAAAACGCATACGACCGTCGTCTCCGGACTCTCCATATGATATGTATCGTCGCTCCTGTCCACCGTTCATGATTCGCATACAGGAGGTGCAATAGGTGCCGAAGGAAACCGGTTTCCCACAACGGGCACATACCGTTCCAATAATTTTATTATCTGCATTGGCATATTCAATGCGGCCTTCCTGAATCCATTTTCGCACCTTGGCCTGCGGAATATCAAACACCTCTGCCAGTTCGTATTCCGACACATCATGCGAACGGATATACTCCCGCACTTCTTTAAAAAGCACATCATCCTCACACGCCTGACAATAATCCAGTGTATAATCAAGCGGAAGGTATCTTCCGCACATCACACATTGTTTATAATTTGAATACTGCGCCTCGTGTTTCATTTCCTGCTCTCCTCATATTCACCAAGTATTTCTTTCAGATAGTTCTGATAGGCTTCCCGCACAGATACCGGAGATACGATCTCAACACTCTTTCCAAGTCCTGTCAGCCATCCGAAAAATTGTCTGCTGACATCCACACGGGTTCGAACCCGAAAATGAGTCTCATCTAACGGTCGCATCGCAACATCAATGCCAAAACGATCAAGCATCACTCCGACCATGGGCAGTTCCGCTTTTAATACAACATCCGTTTCCTCACCGGCAAACATACCAAATGTCTTTTTGGCAAACTGTGCAACATCTATCTTTTCGTATTCTTCCCGTCCTTTGCGCGGCGTTGTCGTCTGCTCCGGGTGAAGCATCTTATCAACTCGATAGTATTTTAACTTATCCGAGTCAGAATCAAAAGCAATCAGATAATAATTTTCATCTTCCCATGTGAGAAGCCATGGGCTTACATGATAAAAATCCCCATTTTTACGGGGAACCAATTCTTTTTTTACAGACCACTCACAGTATTGAAACTGAATTTGAACATTTGCTGCCATCGCGGCATAAATCTCATCCACACTGTAATAAATCTGTTCATTCTGCGACTTACTGCGCTGCGCAACCACAACCTGACGATGTAGTTTACTCGCTTCGCTGTGACTGGTCAATGTCTCAAGCTTTGCAATTAATTCTCTTGATTTTTTCGTTGTCACAAACTTGGATGCCTGAACAGCGTCTACAAGAAGCTTCAGCTCCGGCAGCTCAAATTGACGGCTTGCAAGATAATATCCACCCGGTTTTTCTTTGATTGAAATAATATCCATGCCTATGTCTTCAAGTGCAGCCATATCATCATAGATACTTTTTCGCTCTGCCCGAATTCCCTGTGCAGCAAGGTAGTCGATGGCTTCCTTTGTTGTCACCGGATGCTTCTCGTCTGATCGTTCCAGCAGCAGCTTCGCAAGATAAAGAATTTTTAATTTTTGTCCGGTTGATTTCGGCATATCGCATCCCCCATCCTTCAATATCAATAGTTTATCATATATTCCTGATTCCTACCATCGAAACTTGTGCAAACGATAGGCGTGTGATAGAATAAAAATCGGTTTTTTTGCACATTACTATCGATACAGCAAAGGGAAACGATATGTCAATCAGTCTTTTTTTTACACAACTACTCCATAATCAGGTTCTAATCGGTGGCATCGCCGGATGGTTCTCGGCACAGTTCACAAAAACCATTCTCTATGCCATCATTAATCATAAACTGGACATCAGCCGGTTCTGGGGCGACGGCGGAATGCCCTCCGCGCACTCTTCCACCGTCAGCTGTGTGGCAGTATCCGCCGGACTCGTATACGGTATGGACTCATTTCCATTTGCAATCTGTGTGATCCTTGCAATGATTACGATGCGGGATGCTATGGGTGTCCGGCTCGAAACCGGTAAACAGGCTCAGATGCTTAACACCATGCTTCAGATTTTCAGCAAAGATAATCCCGAGCTGTCACAACAACGACTCAAAGAATTCGTAGGTCATACTCCCAGCCAGGTCATGACCGGATGCGCCTGCGGATGTATTGTAGCATTTATCGTTAATCTTTTTTATTAATTATAGAAAAACCCTGTAGACGAACGAATCCGACTACAGGGTTTTCTTTTGTTTAGTAAACGCTTACTTATTGGTCAATGTCTTTCCGACATATTTGCGATA
>JAQXMB010000088.1 GCA_029012425.1 bacterium
TCTTGTGGCAACACTCGTATATGGGATTCGCTTCTTTGTAACCAGGCAAAAAAATTCGGTAAAAACACTCGTACTTATTTCATGTATGTTTTTATCTGCTTTCATTTTGTATTGGGAGATGTTTTTTAAAATGTAGGTAAAATAATATAAGCGCTTCTTCCCATTTTATTATCAATATGTGTAACCTTAGAAACCGGAATAATCAAAAATCGATAAAATATGTATCCCAGAGATAAGACTAACAAGCTTTCCCCCAGAATTTGAACCGTATCCCCGCTTGTTGCATTCATTGGTGGTAATGATGAAGGAATAACTGCACCAAATTTCTTTCATAATAATATTCCTTCAGAGTATTGTAAACGCCTAGAAAATAAAATACCACCAATAAAAACATTGGTGGCATAATGTAGCGTTACAAATATTTTTTTACGAATTCAAACCTTTCAATTTCTTTGAATAAAAGCATTTCCGGTTACTTGCATGCAATATATACATCCATATTTTCACCATATGTTTCAAAACAAGGAATAACTTCATTTTCAACATGAATGAGTCCATTTGTTCTCATAAAATCATTCAATGTTCCATATGCTCCGGGAATTGTAACAAATGGATTGTCAAATGGTCTGTCAATATGAATCGCAACATACTTATGAGCATTCTGCTCCTTTATCTTAAGGTCCACAGAATTGATTCCTTGAGGTAATATCCATGCAGCAGTATATCCATGCATATGAAACACATTCACCTGCTCCATAGATAATTTAGGAAAATCCCAACCGATTATTCTTGGATTTTCATCCCCATTTTCTTTGGCAAACTTAATTACTCTATCAATTGCATCCCCTTCAGGATCTGTGCTAATCACTGTATATTCTACATAGCGAAAACCCGCAACCTCTTCAATCCGGAGATTGCTATACTTGTCACTTCTTTTATCTAAATCTTCCCGAAAAAGATTATCCAGAGAACAATTAAATATCTTACAAAGTTCAAGTGCCTTTTCCATTTCCGGATTTGCCGCATCCATCTCCCATTTTGAGATGGTCTGACGGCTTACATTCAATTTATCAGCCAATGCTTCTTGTGTCATGCTCCCACTAAGCTGGCGTAAGTATTGTAGATTTTTTCCTAAACTCATGGTTCGTCTCCTTTTTCAGCTCATTTTTTCACCGCTCCGCGTCGCATGTATAGATTAACAGGCTGGTTCAATTGTTTCCACCAAGTTAAGTATGCGTTATGAATCAATTGCGCAACCGGTAGTTGCATCAAATGATACGATCTTCGCATTTAGAACACTTGCATGTCATGTTCTACAATTCTCTGAGCCATATTAAATACCACCTTCCAATGATTTTCATATTTTTTCCATGTAGTAGTAATATGAAATGTTCCCGCCAAATCTATATTTTTCTCATCATTTACTTCTAATGTAATTACATAATGAACCTGAATCGTATTGCTATCATTATGTACTACTTCAAAATTGACGATGTTATAACATTTACAATCAAAAACAGATATAATATCTGCATATTCCTTTCCGGTACATCGATAACCACCACAAACCATTACAGCTTCTTCTGAAACTACATCCAGGAATTCTTCTTTGTTTCTATTCTTTGCGGCTTCCCACATTTTCTTTTCGAGCATCATCATATCTTCTTTATTCATAGATCCCCCTTAGTCATATTTCTGCCATATTATTCATTTTCAAAAAAATCAATCATCATATTCATCACTTTTTCATCATGTTCCATGTATCGTTTTTTATCGATCGGCGCAGTAGGATTTTCTGCCTGATATTTAAGTGCTGCATCTGTTAGGAAATAGTCATAATGCCCATTATGGTTCTCCTCATCCATCAACACAAATGTACAATTCGGATTCACAATTTCATTTTGCTTCTCATAAATAGGACTAAGTCCTCCATAAAAGCTATCTTCCTCTGCGCTGATAATCAAAACCGGTATTGTGCCCGAATTCATTCCGTCAACAGCAGACAAGTCCTTATCACTGCCATATTTGATATTAATAAATAAGGTGTTAAACGGTTTGATGATCGGATAAAAAATACCTGTATATCTTTTTATTGAATATTGCCATTGTTCCTCAGGTGTATCGAATCCTGATGCTGCGATAACCTTCTCAATATTATGATTATACGAAAGCACTGCACTGACTGCATACGCACCCATACTATGACCAAATAAATAAATTGGCATATTTTCAAACTTTTTATCCGATTCTATATAGTCAAGAAGCGCATCCAAATCATATACGCACTGACTATACCCACACATACTGTCACCGCCACTGGAATAGCAACCGGTATAATCAAGGCATACAACGGAAAAGCCGGCATCAACAAAATAGCATATCTCGTACAATTTCATATCATTGGAATCCCTATGTCCGGGGGCAACAACAATTAATCCTTTCCTATCTGTAGTCGGATAGTAAAATGCCGAAATTGTATTTTCTTCTGACTGTACAAATATTTGTTCACGAGGATACTTTTCTACATCAATATCTTCATATAACAAGTAGTGTTCTGAATCATACCGGTCATAATCAGCCCTCGAAAAAACAACCGCATGCGCAATAAAAATGGCACAAAATATCAACATTGATAAGGAGAGCACACAAATTACGATTGCTTTCATTACTTTTAATATCTTCTTATTTCTTTTATTAGATGTCATCTGTTTTCTCGCTTACATTTCACTTGTTGTTCATCTTTCCCTATCTGTGGCGACACTAACGCTTTTTGAATGTCCACTTGTTGGCAGGACTCTCCTTGGTTAGTATTCTACCAAATGGAGTTTTTTCTCAACAGTTTTTTGAATTTATCACTTTATTTTCACATCTCATCTATGCATTTTCAAACTCGCACCAAAAACCTTGGCATCTGACTTGTTTTTCCTATACTCATAGCACGAACGCCACCTCGATTCCGCTTCGCTACATCTCGGTGTTCGTTTGACTCACATGAAATATAAAAAGATCACATCTTCCTGTAAACAGTCCATGTGATCTTTATTATATTTCGCGTTCGTGCTATTCGTTCATATTGGCTAACTTTTTACTTTGGTCAGCTGCGATGCATGCATCAATAATTTCCTGGATATCTCCGTTCATGATCTTGTCGAGCTTGTACAGTGTCAGATTGATACGGTGATCTGTCACACGGCCGTGCGGGTAATTGTAGGTACGAATCTTCTCTGCGCGGTCTCCTGTACCGATCTGGCTGCGGCGGTCTGCCGCCTCTGCATCCTGCTGCTTCTGAAGCTCTAAATCATACAGCTTTGCGCGAAGCAAAGCGAATGCTTTTTCCTTGTTCTGAAGCTGCGACTTCTCGGTCTGACTGTAAATGACAATTCCGGTCGGATAATGTGTCAGACGAACGGCTGAGTCCGTAGTATTGACACACTGTCCACCGTTTCCTGATGCACGCATGACATCGATGCGGATATCCTTCTCGTCAATCTGTACATCGACCTCCTCTGCCTCCGGCATAACTGCTACCGAGCAGGTTGAGGTCTGAATGCGGCCCTGTGACTCAGTTTCAGGAACGCGCTGTACACGATGTACACCGGATTCATACTTTAGAATTGAGTATGCACCGTCTCCCTTAACCATAAACTCAACCGACTTCATTCCACCGATTCCGGTTTCATCTGCTTCGAGTGTCTCCACTCTCCAGCCGCGTCCCTCTGCATAATGGACATACATACGGTAAATCTCCGCTGCAAACAATGCTGCCTCTTCCCCACCGGCACCGGCACGAATCTCGACAATTACATTTTTCTCATCGTTCGGATCTTTCGGAAGAAGCAGAATCTTAAGCTCCTGCTCAAGTTCCTCAAGGCGCGACTTCGATTCGTTTAACTCTTCTTTCGCAAGCTCTCTCATCTCCTCATCTGACTCTTCATCTAACATCGTCAGTGAATCCTCGATGTTCTGCTTGCACTGCTTATACTCCTTATAAGCCTCAACAATCGGAAGCAGGTCACTCTGCTCCTTCATCAGCTTGCGAAAACGATTTGCGTCATTGGCCACATCCGGCTCACTCAGCAAATTCATCAATTCCTCGTAATGGTGTAATAAATCATCCAATTTATCAAACATTGCTTTTCTCCTTACCTATAAAGTCCACCGTGCCTTCACCACGCGGTCAAGTCCGGCGAGATCCTTCACTGTCTCTATCTCGCAAAAACCTTCCTCAGCAAGTAATCCGCTAACTGCCTGTGCCTGTTCACATCCAATCTCAAAAAGCAGATAGCTGTTTTCCTTTAAATAGCCGGGGGCTGCCTTTACAATCGCACGATAAAAATCAAGTCCGTCTTCCCCGCCATCTAGTGCTTCCATCGGTTCAAACTGTTGAACTTCAGGCATAAGCTTTACGATTTCTTCTTTTTCAATATAAGGGGGATTCGACACAATCACATCAAACGCGCCTATGATATTATCAAACAGATTGCTGCGCACCCACTCTGCTTCTAATCCATGAAGCTTGGCATTCTCCTTCGCAACAAGCAGTGCCTGTTTGCTTACATCAGAGCCGACACCGGTTACATTTGAAGCATTCTTCAAAATGCTAAGCAGGATACATCCGGAACCGGTGCACAGATCAAGCACATGCCTTCCGGGTGTAATCACACGAAGTGCCTGCTCAACCAGTGTTTCTGTGTCCTGTCTTGGGATGAGTACATTGGAGTTGACCTTAAAGGTCATACCCATAAATTCCTGCTCACCTGTGATATACTGAAGCGGCACGCGTTCTGCGCGCTTTTCAAGTACCCGCTCATACTCAACGAGTTGTTCCGGCTCTATCTCTGCCTTGGGATTGGCAAAATAGAAGCTTCGGTCTATTTTTGCGACCATCTCCAGCAACAGCCATGCGTCAATTTTCGCATCCGGCACCCCTGCCTCTGCCAAAAAGCGCTCTCCTTTTTGTTCTGCTTCCCTAAAAGTCATCGCACAACCTCCTTACGGTGTTGTCTCATTATTTATTGAAGCTACATATTCCTTCCAATCAAACACCGCTTCCACGGAAGCGATTGCAACCTCGATCATTTCATCATCCGGCTCTTTTGTTGTCAATCGCTGCAAAAGCATACCGGGCTTACTGAGTGCACCGATAATCTTTCCTTCACTTCTTCCTGCAAGACGAATCAACTCATAAGAAATACCCGCAATCACAGGAATAAGTGCCAGACGAATGAGCAGTCGAAGCGCCGCAGAATCTACGCGAATAAAAATAAACAGTATCACACTGATGATAATTACAAAAAACAGAAAGCTCGTTCCGCAGCGCTTATGTATCCTTGAGCTCTTTTTTACATTCTCTACATTCAAATCCATTCCGTGCTCGATACAGTTGATGCACTTATGCTCTGCGCCGTGATACATATATACGCGCTGAATGTCCTTCATCAGCGAGATTCCAACAACATAAGCCATAAAAATCAACACACGAAGAATTCCCTCCGCAACGGCAATCAGCGTCTCTGACCAGCCAAGATTCGCAAACAATCTGGACAGATAGAATGGAAGGATCATAAAAATAGCAACTGCAAGAACAATCGAAAGTGCGACCGTTCCACCCATTGCAGCATCATCCTTCTTTTTTTTCTTCTTCGCCTGTTCTTCTGTCAGATTCTTTTCGTCTTCCTCCTCAAAAAAAGATGCGGAGAATGACAGCGACTGCATGCCAAGCACCAGTGAATCAATGAAATTGATTACTCCGCGCACAAGCGGAAGATTCTGGATTCTCTTATTCGGACAGATTCCTTTGTATTCCTTTGTCTCAACAACAATCTTTTTATCCATTGTGCGAACAGCCACAGCGTAGGTATCCTTGTTCTTCATCATGACACCTTCCATTACTGCCTGCCCGCCAATACCGGAATATCTCATACAAAACCTCATCTGCAAAACAATGTAAAAAAAGGTTGAAGTGTCGCAACTTCAACCTTTGTTCCCATGTTCTTATTTCATGCCGTATTTCTTGTTGAACTGCTCAATACGTCCGCGTGCCTGATTAGCCTTCTGCTGTCCGGTATAGAACGGATGACACTTGGAACAAATTTCAACATGGATTTCTTTCTTTGTTGAACCAGTGACAAATGTGTTACCACAGTTACAGGTAACGGTTGCCTCATAGTATTCGGGCTGAATTTCTGTCTGCATCTTTTTCACCTCACATACTCGAATTTATCTTATCGATAGATTTATGTTACATCTTCTGATGAACGATATTCATGCCATTGCTCTCACAACAGCTTATTTATTGTAGCATACACAAAATAGTTATGCAAGAAGTTTTTCCAATCTTTTTATAATACTTTCTTCTTATTAACCAGCTGAACAAACTCTGCATTGCTGTTGGTATTCGAGAACATATTTAATATATTCTCAACCGCCTCATCACTTCTCATACCGTTAATTGCTCTTCGCATGATATTGACTGCACTAAGCTCCTCCGCATCAAGCAGCAGATCCTCGCGGCGCGTACTTGATTTTGTAATATCAAGTGCCGGAAATACGCGCTTTTCTGACAGCTTGCGATCTAACACAAGCTCCATGTTACCGGTTCCCTTGAACTCCTCATATACGACATCGTCCATCTTGCTTCCGGTGTCAACCAAGGCTGTTGCAAGGATGGTCAAGCTTCCACCCTCCCGCATTTTTCTCGCTGCACCAAAGAAACGCTTGGGCATATGGAGTGCCGCCGGATCAAGACCTCCGGAAAGCGTTCGTCCACTCGGCGGAACCGTCAGATTATAAGCTCTTGCCAAGCGGGTAATGCTATCAAGCAAAATCATAACATCTTTATTGTGCTCTACCAGTCGTCTTGCACGCTCAATGACCATTTCTGATACTCGCTTGTGTCGTTCCGGTGTCTCGTCAAAGGTCGAATAGATAACCTCTACATTATCGCCCTGAATTGCTTCTTTCATATCGGTAACTTCCTCAGGACGCTCATCAATCAAAAGAATGATCAGATGCATTTCCGGATTGTTCATGAGAACCGACTTGGCAACCTCTTTTAATAAGGTAGTCTTACCGGCCTTGGGCGGCGAAACAATCATACCGCGCTGTCCTTTTCCAATCGGTGAAACCAGATCCACAATCCGCATTGCAAGTCCGCTTTTTCCGGTCTCGAGACGAAGTCTCTGGTTCGGGAAAATGGGAGTCATATCCTCAAAATTGGCACGGCGCACTGCGACTGACGGCGGATAGCCATTGATTGATGAGATATAGAGAAGCGCGGAGAACTTTTCATTTTGATTTTTGATTCTCGTATTACCACTAACAATATCTCCGGTCTTCAGTCGAAAACGACGAATCTGTGACGGAGAGACATATACATCATTTTCTCCCGGCAGATAATTTGCACTGCGGATAAAACCATATCCATCCGCTAGCACTTCAATAATTCCACTGACAGTAATGCCACTGTCAAGGTTCGTATTCATCTGCTCGGTCTGCTCACCTTCTTCGTTTGTCTGACGCTCTTTTGCAGGAGCAGCAGACTCCTCTTTCACATCCGCACGGTCAGTTTCCTCCTTTTCGGATGGTGTCTGACGACCGGTTCGTGAAGCAGCCTTTTCTTCCTGTTGCTTTCGTATTTCCTTCAGGCGATCATCCTCAGCAACCATCGCATCCACAATTTCTGCTTTTTTCATCGCTGATACATTCTTGATGCCTCTTGCCTTACCCAAATCTCTCAAGGCTGCAACACTCAATGTTGCGTACTTATCTCGCATACTGGACATACTTTTTTCTCCTACCTATTCTATTAATCACTCATTGTGTAATTGGTACAAAATATGGAATATAAAATGATGTTTCTTCATATGACATTCTATCAGAATCGTAAGAATTTACCACTTAATGCCATGATTATACACTATTTGTCCCCTGATAGGAAGTCTTATTTGCCTTGATTTCAAAAAAAAATAATGGTATCATTGCTATGGACTATTACAACCAGAGATACATAAAGGAGCATACAGATGGACCAGAAGGAAAAAGCAATTCAGATGCACAGAGAATGGAACGGAAAACTTGTAACCACCTCAAAAGCACCGGTTAAGGACCGCGAGGCGCTGGCAATCGCATACACCCCCGGTGTTGCAGAGCCTTGCAAGATAATCGCAGAGAATCCTAAGGAAGCCTACAATTATACAATTAAAGCGAATACCGTTGCTGTCATTTCAGACGGAAGTGCCGTTCTTGGTCTCGGTAATATCGGTGCACTTGCTGCAATGCCTGTTATGGAAGGAAAATGTGTTCTTTTCAAGGAATTTGGAGATGTCAACGCTGTTCCAATCTGTCTCGATACACAGGACACAGAAGAAATCATTCAGACAATCAAAAACATCGCCCCTTGTTTTGGCGGAATTAATCTCGAAGATATCTCGGCTCCCCGCTGTTTTGAGATTGAGACACGCTTAAAGGAGATGCTTGATATTCCCGTTTTCCACGATGATCAGCACGGAACTGCTATCGTTGTACTCTCGGGTATCATCAACGGACTTAAGGTTGTCGGCAAGAAAAAAGAAGCATGCAAGGTTGTTGTCAACGGCGCCGGTTCCGCAGGTGTTGCAATTACCAAGCTTCTTCTTCGTTATGGCTTTGTCGATGTTACCATGTGCGATAGAGAAGGTATCATCGGTCCGGATTATCCGAACTTAAACTGGATGCAAAAGGAAATGACCAAGGTGACCAACCTCTCTCACGCAACAGGAACGCTTGCCGATGCTCTTGTTGGCGCTGACATTTTTGTCGGTGTATCAGCGCCCGGAATTGTTTCTGCTGAGATGGTTTCAAAAATGAACAAGGATGCAATTCTTTTTGCCATGGCAAATCCGGTTCCCGAAATTATGCCTGATGTTGCCAAAGCCGCCGGTGCCCGTATCGTTGGAACCGGCCGCAGCGATTTCCCGAATCAGGTAAACAATGTTGTTGCATTCCCCGGCATCTTCCGCGGTGCACTTGAAGGACATGCAAAACAGATTACGGAAGAGATGAAGCTTGCTGCTGCTGAAGCAATTGCCGGACTTGTTTCTGATGAGCAGTTGTGCGATGACTTTATTATGCCGGAAGCATTTGACCCACGCGTTGCAGATGTTGTAAGTAAGGCTGTTCGCGATCATATTCAGTAACATGACATCTGAGTTCTTTCGACCGGACTGGCACGGAAAACGATACTACAGTCTGGACAGTTATTTAAAAAATACTTACGGCACCAAAATGTACCGGCTTTCACTTGATGGCGGATTCAGTTGCCCCAATCGTGATGGCACCATAGGAACAAGCGGATGCAGTTTTTGCAGTGCAGGTGGCTCCGGCGACTTTGCCGCGGACCGAAACATTTCCATAACTGCTCAGCTTGAACAGGCAAAGGAGCGAATAAGAAATAAAGCAACCTGTACTTCCTATATTGCATATTTTCAGGCCTACACCAACACCTACGCAGATATCTTCTATCTGCGTACTGTTTTTTCTGAAGCCCTTGCCGCAGACGATATTCTCATTTTATCAATCGCCACGCGGCCGGACTGTATTGGCGACGATGTCATTGCACTTCTATGTGAACTGCGCCGGAGGTTTCAAAAAGAAATCTGGATCGAGCTTGGCGTGCAGACCACATGCAATGTGACATTATCCCATGTGCGAAGCGGATTTACCTATGAGACGAGCGCCGATGCAATAAAACGCCTTGCGGATGCAGATATTCCGGTAATTGTGCACCTGATTTTAGGACTTCCGGGAGAGAATTCCTCACAGATGCTTCATTCGCTTTCAACCGTCTGTGAGCTTCCGATTGCAGGATTGAAATTACAGTTACTGCATGTGTTAAAAAATACCGCACTTGCAAATGAATATTTCGAGAAACCGTTTCCTCTTTTCTCACAAGAAGACTACTGTCAATTTATTATTGACTGTATCGAGCAAATACCCGAGCACATCATAATCCATCGGATTACCGGTGACGGGCCAAAAAATCTATTAATTGCGCCGCAATGGAGCGGCAATAAAAAAAGCGTCCTTAATCGTATTCATAATCAATTAAAAGAACGAAATACCTGGCAGGGCCGATTATACAATCGGAAAGAAATCCACGCCGAAAGGAGTAACTAATGGCAGAACCGCTTACGACTTATAAGCTGATGATTCTGGCTTTGCTTGAGCAATCTTCTGCTCCGCTTTCAGGAACACAGCTTTCCGACTTTTTCCTGGAAAAAGAATATACAAATTATTTTACCGTTCAGGAAGCACTTCATGAACTTGATGAAAGTGCTTTTGTCAAAAAAGAAGCAACACATAATAATACACGCTATTCCATCACACCTGCGGGTTCCGAAACCCTCAGCTATTTTAAAGGAAAGCTATCAGAAGGGATTCAGTCGGATATCGCAGAATACCTTGGTGCAAATGAACTGCTGATCAAAAAGGAAGCATCTGTTTTTTCCGACTACTTCAAAGCTCCCGGCGGTCAATATTCTGTTCGCTGTCAGCTGAAGGAAGGCGACCTCTCCCGAATCGATTTGACCGTAACGGTTGCAAAAAAAGAAATCGCAGAGGTTATCTGCGACAATTGGAAAAAACAACATATGGAGGTCTACGGTTATCTGATGGATTTACTTGTAAAGTAACATAGAACAATTTCTCATAAAAAAGAAGCGGTTAATCCCGCTTCTTTTTTACACTATAACCAAAGGTTCCTAATTTTTCGCCCAATGAATAATAAATACCATGAGAATAAGCAACCAGATCCGCATCCTCCAAATGGAATGCGCCCTTCTCATCCATGTACTTTTCATCAACGGTTACGCCGACAATCTCCGCCAGAAACATATCATGGCTTCCTAATTCAATTACCTGCTTTACTTTACATGCAAGCGCAACCGGGCTTTCTTCAATTGCCGGAGCACTCACACCCTCTATTACACACGGTGTCAATGACATTTCGCTGAACTTATCGACATCTCTTCCCGAACGAACACCGCAAAAATCGCAAGCCTGCACCAATTGTCTATTTACAAGATTCACTACGAATTCGCCGCTTTCAGCAATGATATCATGTGAAAAGCGCTCCTTGCGAACGGAAATTGAAAGCATCGCGGGATCAGAATTAATCGTACCGGCCCATGCCACAGTCACAATATTCGGGCGCTCGCCTGCTCTCTGGCAGCTAATCATCACTACCGGAACGGGATAAAGCATATTCCCCGGTTTCCATACCTGTTTACTCATAATCAAAACTTCCTTCTCAACATTCTAATTAAAAGACATTCATCTGAATCAAAAGCATTGCAACAATTCCGGCAACACTTATCAATGACAAACCAAACATCAGCTTCACCCAAACACCCTGTCGTTTAACCTTTTGCTCAAGCTGTTCAAACTGCTCCTGCAAGTGCTGTCTGGTCTTTTCATCACCCTCTGTCAAAAGCTTACTCTGTTCATCCATCGATGCACGAATGTTACGATAACACTTGACATCCTCCGAATGAATCTTGGCAGAAATGTCATTCTTCAAGGTTGATATCTTGTCATTCATCTCTGTAGAAATCTCTTCGATTTGCTCGCGCTTGCTAAACTGCTCTAACTGCTCCTTGAGCCCTTCAAGACTTCTCGTGTTCTGATCGATTGCTTCCTGTGTTGCCCTTTCGAATGCTTCTCTGGCCTTCTCGCTCGCCTGATTAATCTCATGCGTAATATTCTGAGTCAGGTTTTGTGTCAGATTCTGTGTCAGGCCGCTCATTTCCCTTGTCATTGTCACAGTAATCTCATTCATATCCTCAGAAACACCCTGTGACATTTTTTCAATCTTATCTGAAACAGTTCCCATAATCTTTGCTGCTTCTTCCTGACGCACATGAATCAGCTCGTCCAAATCATTTGCTTTGGCTTTTCGTTCATTCACAAGTAACTGCAGCTCCTCAACCTCTGATTTACGGTTGGACATCAAATCCTGCAACTGCTTTGCTTTCTCACGAAATTCATCAATCTGCTGTAACAAAAGATCCTCTTTATTCAAATCAATCATCTCTGATACATCCTGCCCCATCTCTTCCGAAATATGCTCAAGCTCCTCTGCCTCTGCAACAGAATCCTGCAGCGAAACACTCTCCCGTGCTTCCTTCGCACACTTCTCATTTGTAACAGAATCCTCAGGTTCAAAAATATCCTCGATACAATCCTCGAGAGAGGTTTTCACATCTTTTTTCGGCGTTACCACTTCTTCGCGTTTCACCGCTACCGATTTGGTAATCGGCACCGTTTTCCGTTCCGGTTTTCGCTGAGGTCTGCGAAACCACTCCTCAATCTGAAGCATAGTTTTCCTCCCAGTGCTACTAGTCTATGCAACATTCTAACACCGAAACGGGATTTTGTAAATGCCCGCTTCTTATTTACAAACGCGCTTTATCAACCAATGAATCGGTATGTAAATCACATATGCGGTCACAATCGCACATGCAATAATAACGACTGCAAAGATACCGGGATTGGTAATACCACCAACTCCCATATATCCGAACATAATCAGATATAAGTTATGTATTAAATACAGTTCCAGCGAAACTTTTCCCAGAGATGTCATAACAGCATTCTGACATTTTACCTTCATCATCAGGAGTAAAATAGCAGCAACTGCAAAAAATACCATTCCGTACTGAAGCAGGAAAGTTGAAAACTTAATTCCAAAAATAACAGGCAAAGTCATACCTTCCGCATACTCACAATAGTAAGCACCTTCCTGTACTCTTGCTATCGTCGGGAAAGAGAGTCCGACAGCTGCAAGGAGGTTAATAATCAGAAGAACCGGATAATTTCTCTTTGCAAATGCAACAACCTTTTCCTCGTTCTTTGCAACAATCATACCAACAAGAAACATGTAAGTCGTATTAAACCACCACTCACCCTGTAACCACTTGTTGCTCTCGCACTCCGGTCCATGACCGATTAATATCGAAGCAATTACCATCACAGTGATAAAAAGTCCCATCAGCCATAATCCGGCAGTCTCGTTTTTTACAAGACGGAAAATGATGTAAAATGCGAGATACAAGAATGCAATCTCGACCACATACCACATCTGTGTGTTGAGCAGCCACCATCCGCTTAAGTAAGCAACAATCTCCATCGGCTGCATCGGCATCTGCATCGCAAGTGAAAATACAACAAAAATAACAATACAGAAGTAAAACGGAATGAGAATGCTTCCCATTCTTTTTCTCATAAATCCCTTAAAATAATCCTCGCGATTATTTTTGCTGTACATTAATCCATAACCGGAAAAGAAAAAGAACATTCCTACAAAACATACGCCTACATATTCTAAATATGCAAGCGGCCCGGGATTCATCTGCAGATTTCCCATCAATTGCGCAAGATGATGGAGAACAATCAATACTGCAAATATACCAAGCAAAGCTTTCGATGTCGAAAGTGATAAGAAATCTTCCTGCCACTCACCCTTCTTTGCAACTTTCACTCCAAACAACAATACCCCTGCTGTTAATAAACACACGATCCACAACAATATCTGACTCATCAGATCCTCCTTCTGTCATCTAAGACTACTTTAATTCTAGAATACTTCTTTTTAGTTTGTATAAGAGTACTGCTGCAAGCATTGTTCCCACAAAGGTCAGACACAGGTAACAGATGAATCCATATGTTTGAACAATTCCTAAGAAAAGCCTTAAAAACACACCATTAACAAGAATAATCTCTAATGAGAATTTTCCCAAAAAATCAAGCAGAGGATTATGAATTCTTACCTTGAGCATAAGAAGTGTCAGGAGCATCACAAAGAAAATGACACCCGGAACCTGTAACAGATACGCGTGAAGCTTATCGCCAAAATACGGTGTCCAGTAGCCGCGAAGCTCTAATTCTCTTCCGCAAAGTACACGGAATACTACAAATCCGATTAGGGAGAACGCCATAAGCAGACCGTAATGCTTCATCGCGAAATCTTTAAGTGTATCCTTTTTTTCTGCTACAATCATACCGATGGGAAAAAGTAATGTCGTATTATACCACCATTCGCCCCAGAACCAATTACACAGCTTATAATCGTTACAATTCAGCATTCCAAAAACGACCATTACCATAATTACAAATACAATTACAATAATACTATGCTTTTCGCTCTTAACATATGAGAACAGCAGGTAGAATAATAAGTACAACAACATACACTCCACAGCAAACCACATCTGTGAATTCAACAACAGCACTCCAAAAAATGTAGCAATCAGTTCCGACAAACGGAATCTGTTTCCTAACAATAATTCCACACTCAGATACGCATAATTGCATATAAAAAACGGAATCAATACAATCAACACACGCTTTACAAGAAATCCTTTCAGATACCTGTCTTTCGTATGAATACTGATGATCAACCCATATCCGGAACAGAAGAAGAAAAATCCAATCAACAGCACACCGATATTTTCAACACTTCTCAATTGATACATATGCATTCCTCTCGTATCCAAAAAAGTATACACATGATGCAAAATAATAAGAAGTGCAAAAAATCCCTGGATTCCTTTGCTGACCGAAAGCGAGAAACTGTTCTCATGGAAGGTTCCCTTAGGTGCAATTTTTGCCTGCCAGAAAAGAACAAAGGCAAGTGCCATCAAAAGTATTGCATTTACGATATTCATATTACTGAACCTCCTTTTCATACGAATTATGCGCTCCGAGATCCTTCATCAATTGATCAAGTGCCTGTTGTGGGTTTTTGAATACAACCGTTCCATTTTCATCAAGCATCGTTTCATATGCTTTCGAATCTGTCGAAACACTCGTTTGGGTCTCACTTCGTTCGTAATTCAGGAAATTCAGTATCAATGAAAGTAAAAGCATGATTACAAGTGTTGCAATCAAAATAATTGACTTACTTCTGATATGCTTCCGGTTTATTTCATCATCCGAAATAGAAATCGACTGACATAAAATCTGTTGAGCTTCTTCCTTCTCGATTACGATGTCATCGCTGATTCTCTTTCCCTCTAAAAGCTCTAATACAGATATCTCTAAGATCTTTGCAATCGGTTCCAGCATTGAAATGTCCGGATAACTCACTCCACGCTCCCATTTTGACACTGCTTTATCTGTCACACACAACTGCTCAGCCAATTCCTTCTGCGTCAGCCTTTTCTCTTTTCGAATCTGGGAAATAAACGCCCCCATCCTCTCTTTATCCATTGCTACATCCTTTCGAATCCAAGCTTATCAGTTTCCTCTTTTCCAAGCTACCTACCGGCGGTAGAATCGCGTATTTTCAGGCAAAAACAGACCTTTTCTACTATTGGTTTACTACTATTTTACAATAAAAATACCCTGTAGGCAAAGCCTACAGGGTATGAAAAATCATTCCATATGTCTGTCTGAATTATTTGTATAACTCAACCAACTTCTGTAAGTGCTCGAAACGAGCCTTTGCAGCTTCCTCAGACTCCTTGAACAATCTCTCTGCTCTCTCAGGGAAAGGCTTGATCAGACGCGTATAACGAGCCTCGTTGTTCAGGAAATCCTGGTAAGTTCCGTCACCGGCCTTAGAAGTTAAGGTAAACGGATTCTTGCCCTCTGCCTTTAATGCAGGGTTGAATGAGAACAGGTTCCAGTAACCGGAAGCTACTGCCTTCTTCATCTCATCCTGGCAATGGTTCATACCACCCTTAGCGATACCGTGTAACTCACAAGGAGCATATCCGATAATCAATGAAGGTCCGTTGTATGCCTCAGCCTCTGCAATAGCCTTAACAGCCTGTGCAGGGTTCGCACCAAGAGCGATCTGTGCTACATATACATAACCATAGCTCATAGCAATCTCAGAAAGTGACTTCTTGCCAATCTCCTTACCTGCAGCAGCAAACTGGCAAACCTCACCGATGTTAGAAGCCTTAGAAGCCTGACCACCGGTATTAGAATACATCTCGGTATCGAATACCATAACATTTACATTCTCGCCTGAAGCAAGTACATGATCCAATCCGCCGAATCCGATATCGTATGCCCATCCGTCACCACCGAAGATCCATACAGATTTCTTTCCGAGGTAATCCTTCTTATCAATTGCAGCCTGTGCATCAGGACATCCTGCTGCAGCAGCCTTCTCTAACTCAGCAACGAGTGCCTTGGTAGGCTCAACATTTGCCTTGGTGTTATCCTTGGTCTCCATGAACTTATCGAATGCAGCCTTCAGCTCAGCAGATGCCTTGTCTGAAGTAGCGCAAGCCTTTGCAGACTCGATTGCCATGTCACGGAGATATTTCTGTCCAACTTCCATACCAAGACCATGCTCAGCATTGTCCTCGAACAGTGAGTTAGACCATGCAGGACCCTTCTTAGAATCCTTATTAACAGTATAAGGTGAGGTTGCAGCCGGGTTACCCCAGATTGAAGAACATCCTGTTGCGTTAGAGATGTACATCTGCTCACCGAATAACTGGGTAATTAATCTTGCATAAGAGGTCTCAGCACATCCAGCACAAGAGCCTGAGAACTCAAGTAAGGGCTGATTGAACTGTGAGCCCTTAGGTGTGATATCAGAAAGACCGATATCCTTCTTTCCTACGTTAGCTACTAAATAGTCAAATACGGGCTGCTCTGCTGCCTGTGACTCCTGAGGTACCATAGAGATCGCTGCGGTCGGGCAGACGGTGATACACTCGCCGCATCCCATACAGTCTAACGGTGATACGCTCATGGTGTACTTGTACTCGCCAGCCTTCGGCTTCATATCTGCTAACTTGATGTTAGAAGGAGCTGCCTTTACTTCGTCATCGCTCAGTAAGAACGGACGGATGGTAGCATGTGAGCAGACAAATGCACAGTTGTTACACTGGATACACTTCTCAGCATCCCACTCAGGAACGGTTACAGCAGTACCGCGCTTCTCGTATGCAGAT
>JAQXMB010000089.1 GCA_029012425.1 bacterium
CTCCCAAGATGAGATATCCCTTCCTATAAGGAAGTAAGACCCCTGAAAGAGTATCAGGTAGATAGGACAGGAGTGGAAGTGTGGTAACACATGAAGCGGACTGCCACTAATCGGTCGAGGGCTTGACCAAAAGCGGAGAAAGACGGAAGCACGGAAACGAACACAGTGAGGGAACTTGTTCACGGAGCTGTGTGAGTTGACGGGCGCGGTTTTGCGGAGCAAAATCATCGAGATGGAGCGAAGCGGAATCGAGATGACCGGCTTTCAGAAGTAAAGGTTTATGGATCTGTGTGAAATTTTGAAGGTACAATACCTTTGATGGCCCAGTGGCTCAGTTGGTTAGAGCGCCGCCCTGTCACGGCGGAGGTCGCGGGTTCGAGTCCCGCTTGGGTCGTTTCTGGGATCTTAGCTCAGCTGGGAGAGCATCTGCCTTACAAGCAGAGGGTCACAGGTTCGAGCCCTGTAGGTCCCATTATTCAGTAATTATTATGCCGATGTGGCTCAATTGGCAGAGCAGCTGATTTGTAATCAGCAGGTTATCGGTTCGAGTCCGATCATCGGCTTTACAACTTCATATAGTTGTTATGGATGGATTCCCGAGTGGCCAAAGGGGACAGACTGTAAATCTGCTGCAAATTGCTTCGGTGGTTCGAATCCACCTCCATCCATTTAATTTAATATCGCGGGGTGGAGCAGTCTGGAAGCTCGTCGGGCTCATAACCCGAAGGTCATAGGTTCAAATCCTGTCCCCGCAATTTTTGCCCAGTTAGCTCAGTTGGTAGAGCAGAGGACTGAAAATCCTCGTGTCTCTGGTTCGATTCCGGAACTGGGCATTTTTGCGTATAAAAAATGATATGATACGGAGGTGTTGCTATGAATAAAGAGTCTGTAATAACAGAATTTGTGTCAGCTTATGGAATGTCAGCATTATGGTTTGTTCTTTTGATTGCATTTGTAGTCGTAGAAATGATTACCGTTGGTCTTACAACAATTTGGCTTGCAGGCGGTGCGGTAGCGGCATTTATTGCAGCAACAGCCGGATTGAATGTATTTATACAGATTGTAGTTTTTCTGGTGGTTTCTATCGTACTGATTTGTTTTACAAGACCATTTGTAAAACGATTTATCACACCAAAGCGTACAAGGACAAACAGTGAAGGATTAATTGATTCCATTGTGCGTGTTACAACAGACATTGATAACAGAGAAGGAAAAGGAAATGCAATTGCAGGCGGACAGGAATGGACTGCCCGCTCTTATCGGGATGATGTAGTAATTGCAGCGGATCAGATGGCAAAAGTAGTTGCAATAGAAGGCGTGAAACTGATTGTTGAACCCTTGTCAGATGAAACGAAATAACTATATGAAGAAATAGCTGTGGCACAAAAATGTGTCACAGCTTGTTTTGTTATATGAGGGACAGTATGTCAAGAAAAATATTGTTTATCAGACACGGTCAGACTGCAGGGAATATGGAGAAGCGATATGTTGGAATAACAGACGAACCATTATGTGACGCAGGGAGACTTACAGTATCAGAGAAAAAAAGAATGTTGCGAGATCATGCGAAGCATTTGGGAGATAATCATGTGTTACTTGCAGTCAGTCCGATGCTGCGTTGTGTGGAGACGGCAACAACCATGTTTCCTAATGTAAAACAACAGATTATTGATGATTTTCGGGAAATGGATTTTGGACAATTTGAATATAAGAATTATTTAGAATTAGAGGGAAACCCAGATTATCAAAGATTTATCGACAGTGGGGGAAAAACAGATTTTCCGGGAGCGGAGAAGCGAGAGGATTTTCGTAATCGATGCTGTCGTGCATTTGAGCGATTTTGCTGTGAGCATATGCATATTGAAGAAGATATCAGATGGGTATTTGTTGTACACGGAGGAACAATTATGTCAATCCTTGAAAGATATGCGCTTCCACATAAAGACTTTTATGATTGGCAGATTCAACCGGGGGAATGTATATTTTGTACACTTGCATGTAATCCGAAAACAGAAAGATTTGATATAAAAGTTGAAACTATTATTTGAGAAATGAAATGTTGTCATTCCATTTGGGTGAATATTGTTGTAATGTATTACAATTTGGAATATAATAATATAAGTTACTGTTAATAAAAAACGAATTTATGGTAATCGACATTGAAAATAAAAGAAGCGGTTTGCGTAGACCGGATGATGTATCACTTTACAGATTATCAATCAAGAGTCCATAGTATTTGAGTTGGATGGAACTGTGTACAAAAGGAGAAAGGAGCAAGTGATAATTCAAAAATTATCACTTAAAATGCTATGAAAAATCGCGAGATGATGCGACATATCTTGTCGAAATCAAATATTGGTTTGTGGACCATTGAACTGGATAATGACTGTGCACCAAGAATGTATGCGGATGATCAGATGAGAAAGCTGCTTGGAATTACGCAGGAGATAACACCGGAAGAAACATATCACATGTGGTATGACAATATTCATCCGGATTATTATGATGTGGTCGGTGAAGGAGTGGAGAAGATCATTGCCGGCAATCATGCAGAGATTCGCTATCCATGGAACCATCCGGCTTTGGGACTGATTTATGTGCGTTGCGGAGGCGTGCGTGATGAAGAATACAAAAAAGGTGTCCGAATCAGTGGCAGTCATCAGGATGTGACCGCGCTCATTCAGGATCAGAGAGACGAATTAACCGGATTGTATACAAAAGAGAGTTTCTTTCGTTGCGTAGAAGAAATATTACAGGAAAATCCGATGACTGAGTATCGGATTCTTGTTTCTGATATCGAGAATTTTAAAATGATCAATGAAAAATATGGGATTGAGAAAGGTGATGAGCTATTAAAGTATTTAGCCGCAGCCGGAAAAAGAATCATTCCCAATTATATTCTCGGGGGAAGAATTTATGCGGATAAGTTTGTATGCCTGCAGTATGGTGTTTCTCAGACACCGGAGGAGGGGCGGAAAATAGCACAGGAAATACTGGCAAATGCGCCGGTGCCGAATTTAATCTGGAAGCATGGTATTTATTATACAAAATTTGATCGCAATTTATCTGTACAGGCAATGGTTGACCGTGCAAGATTAGCTGTAGAGAGCATTAAGGGCGTGTATGGGGTCAGTTGCGCTGTATATGATGAGAAAATGAGCCGTAAGCTAACTTCGCAACAGCAGATTCTTGAGAATATGGAAAAGGCGATCGAAAACGAGGAATTTCTTATTTATTTGCAGCCGAAACATAATCTTCACATTAATCGAACCGGAGGAGCAGAGGCGTTAGTAAGATGGATTCATCCGGATCTTGGGTTTATGAGTCCGGGTGAGTTTATTCCACTGTTTGAGAAGAATGGATTTGTCTCAAAAGTTGATGAGTATGTGGTACATAAGGTCTGTAAACTGTTAAAGAAATGGATGGAAGAGGGTAGAGAGTGCGTTCCGATTTCTGTCAATCTTTCCCGAAGAGATTTTGAGAAGCAGGATTTTGCAAAGCGATTTATGACTCTCATTGATTCCTACGAAATTCCTCATAATCTGATTCATGTAGAATTGACAGAGTCTGCGCTATCGGATAATCCGGAACAGTTATCAGAGATTATCGAAGAAATGCATGATAATGGCTTTACGATTGAATTGGATGATTTCGGAACCGGCTACTCATCTCTTATTACATTGAGCAATATGGCGTTGGATATCTTAAAGCTGGATATGAGTATTATCAGAAACGATAAACCGGGATCCGATAGAAATGTGTTGGATTTTTGCTCACAACTTGTAAAAATGATGAAGCTGCAGACGGTTGCAGAAGGAGTAGAAACAAAAGAACAGTTAGAGCGATTAAGAAGACTTGGATGTGACTATATTCAAGGATACTATTATGCAAAGCCTCTTCCGGTTGAAGAATTTGAAGAGTATTTGTTTGGAAAGTAAAAGATAAAAGCCCGGAGTATTCCGGGCTTTTATGATGTAAGAATATTTTATTCATTTGATTCAGCAGCAAGCTGTTTGGCATTCGAATATGCAAGCGGCATACTCCATACATAGCCTTGAATACAATCACAATCAAGATCACGCAATAGAGCAATCTGATGTTCCGATTCCACTCCCTCAGAAAGTACTTCGCAACCGATCAGATGTCCGAGCGAGATGATGATATGCACAAAGTCACGACTAATTATTTGATTCTCTAAACCGTCAATCAGAGACTTATCAATCTTAAGCAGATTGATTGGGAGCTTGGTAAGGTAAGCGAGAGATGTATATCCCGAACCAAAGTCATCCAAAGCAATACTGATCCCCATTGCACGAAGTGCTTTCATATTTCTCAAGGAATCGTCGAAGGAATGGAGAAAACTGTCTTCTGTGATTTCCAATTCCAAAAAGTGAGCCGGAAAGGAGACTTCATCCAAAAGCTTTGAAAGAGAAGATACAAAATCCGGCGAAGTAAAGCTTCTGATAGAAATATTGACAGCTAACTTTAAGAATTCGTCTGACTTGGTCAGAATATCTTTAAACTCAACCATTGCGTTTCGAAGAACATAATTGTCAATTTTATGAATCAAATCAGACTTTTCAGCAACAGGCAGAAACTCTTCCGGTAAAATGACAGAGCCGTCTGTTGCCCGAAGACGAAGGAGTGCTTCATATCCGCGCAAAACTTTTCCATCTAATTTATATTGCGGTTGATAGTCTAAATAGAAAGAATTCCGTGAAAAACCGTCCAAAAGAAATTGTTCAATTTCAAACTGGCGTGACAGAAGTCGTTCCATATCTTTGTTGAAGAAACGAATTCGTTGTGCACTGCTTTGCGAGGCATGAAACATCGCGATATTAGCATACTTTAATAGATATTCAAAATCAGTCGCATCGTCCGGATATTTGGCAATTCCGGCATATACAGAAAGAAAACAATCAATATTGGAATCGTCATTCTGAATGGAAATCTTTTCGCTTATGGATGTAATAATTGAGTCTGTAATCTCAACGGGATCGTGCTTTGCGGATAAAAGCATCACAAATTCATGACCGCTGATTCTGCTGAGAGAGCCCTTTTTGCCAACAATTTTCCGCATGCGGCCGGCTACGGTATTCAATACGGCATCTCCATAAAAATGACCGTGTGTATCGTTAATTTCAGGGAAATTTTTCAGATTGAAATAAACCAGATAAAACGGAGCGCGGGCGGAAAGTTTCTTATTTTGCAAGTCGTACAGACCGCGTCGATTCAATAAACCTGTCAGAAAATCGGTTTTGCTTTGCTGCTCTTTGCGGTTAAGCTGGCGACTGAGCAAGCTAAGTACAATAAAATAGATGAAAAGATTACAGACACCGGGAAGAGGCATCATATTGTGGAACAGAATCATTACTCGTAAGGATGAAATGAGTGAAAGGGCTAAAACCGCATACGAGAGGATCACTCCTTTTTTGTAATCGGCACATACCATAAGAAGACAGAGTGCAACCTGACATGCTTGCAATACACCATTAAAATTATTGGTGGTTGCAGTAGCGCGTGTCATAATCAGGAATAAAATCATACAGCTGACTGTTCCTATTGATAAAATGGTAAGCGTTCGAATTTTCTGCTTCATAAAAAACCTCGCAAAAGTCTAGTGAAATAATATAAAGAATTGGTTAAAGTATAACATAAGAACGAATCTTCAACAAGTTCGCATTTTCATTGAAAAATGGCATCTGTTTCAGTAAAATAAAGAATTAGTGTGACAGGAGAGATCATGCAGACGAGCTGGGAGCGAAAACAATGATTTATTATGGAAATAATTCAGATATTTATTTATGTGAAGAGGTGGAAGCAGGACGGCTGCGCTTATGCCGTGCTTTTGGAACAAAAGACATCTTTGATGTGCCTAAGCAGGTAGGAGATGGAGTCATCACCACGATCGGTGCATATTGTTTTGCGCAGCGAGCAAGACTAACAAAAGAACAGCTACAGGAATTGGATCAGGCCGGGTTAGGTGATGGAACAAATCCGACTAGTTTCGGTGTCCGACCGATGAATGGTTCATATCTTAAGGCGGTGACGCTGCCGGAAACAGTGACAACGCTGGAAACATATGCGTTTTTTGACTGTAGAAATCTGGAGGAACTAACTGTAGGACCACTGCTCACACAGATACACAGTGACGCGTTTATGAACTGCAGAGGGCTTCATTTGTTGAATATGAAAGCTTCCATTGAATGCAATTCGGGATTAAAAGCGCTTCTGAATCAATTAACAGCAGAGCTTACGGTAACATTTATGAATGAAGATGGTTTTACGCAGGCAAAGATTTTGTATCCGGAGTATACAGAAAGCTATGAGGAAATCGGACCTGCACATATATTCAGTCTTCATGTTGAAGGGGAAGGTTATCGGGTGCGTAAGCAGTTTTCGGAAGGAAGACCGGATTTGCAGGCATATGATGCTGTTTTTGAAAAAGCGTGCAATGAAGAACAGCTCCTTACACTCATGAAGATGGCAATTTATCGATTAACTTACCCGATTGATTTATCTGAGGATGCAAAGAAACGGTATTTAGAATATGTACGCAGCAATGAAATTGCAATTATGGAAATTCTGGTGAAAATGCAGGATGAAAGAACCTTAGCATATTTGTGCGGACAGCCGCTCATCTCGGATGAGGCAGTCTGTGCGGCAATTGTGCGAGGAGTATCAGAAGGTTGGACAAAGGGTGTGGCAGGAATGATTCGATGGAGGAATGCACTGCAACGGGAAGAGTAAAGTATGAAGCATATTGAGACACAAAGTGAATGGGAAGCGCGTATGGGACGAGAAGTCCTTTCATATATCCGAGACGAAATCTATCTGGAATTACCATATTTTGAGACGGCACTGCGTGCATTGGAACCGGTTGGAAATGAGAAGCTGCTTGCGTTTGCGACGGAAGGAATACATCTCTATTATCCACCGGCAAGATATCTGAAGGTATTTCAGGAAAACGAGCAGTTTCTCGAACGCGCATATTTACACAGCGTACTTCATTGCCTGTATGCACATCTTTGGACAGGAAAAACAAAGGAGCCGAAGGTTTGGAGCATTGCGTGTGATATTGCAGTGGAATATCTGATTGATCAGATGGATAAGCGTTGTACGAAGCGCTTACTTAGTTGGAACAGACAGCAGATGTATGAGGAAATCAGAGCAAAGAAAGCTGTTTCAGCATCAATGATCTACGAGTTGATAAAGGAGCGCCCGAAGGAGCAATTACAGCAACTTGCACGAGAGTTTTACACAGATGATCATGGCTTGTGGGGCATGAGGGATACAAAAGCACAAGGTCCGTCGCCATCCGGAAATAACGAAGCGGAGAAGAAATGGCAGAAGATTGCAAGGCAGGTGCAATTTCAAAAAGAAAAAAGTGAGAAGGAAACAGATCAGGCAGCGGGACTTGCCAAGGCTCAGATACAGGCAGAAAACAGACGACGCAGTTATCGGGATTTTTTAAAGAAATTTGCTGTGTATCACGAACAACTGCACAGTAATCAGGATGAATTCGATTTGAACTATTATACATTCGGCCTTTCAACCTACGGAAATTTGCCGCTGGTCGAGCCGCTTGAGACGATGGAGGAGCGGCGCATTCAGGAATTTGTTGTGGTGGTTGATACGAGCTATTCCACAAGCGGAACGCTCGTGAGAAATTTTTTGAAGGAGACGCTGTCCATTCTGCTGGAGGGAAATGCATTTTTTACAACTGCCAAGGTGCATCTGCTACAGTGCGATGATGAGATTCGAGAGGATTTAGAGATTATGTCGGTTAAGCAGGCGAAGCAAATCCTCTCAGATTTTGAGATCAAGGGTGGAGGAAATACAGATTTTCGACCGGCATTTACTTATGTGGATGAGCTGATTGCAAAAGGAAAAATTGCAAAGCTTGGAGGAATGTTGTATTTTACTGATGGAAATGGAATCTATCCGAAAGTAAAGCCGAAGTACAAATGCGCATTTATCTATTTGAATGACTATGAGAAGGAGCAGGTGCCCCCGTGGGCCATGCGACTAAAGTTAGGGAAAGAGGATTTATATGAATATTACGCAGGCGAAGGAAGAAATTAAAAATACAGTACGAGCGTATTTAAGTAAAAAGGCGGATGGGACCTACCGTATTCCACGAATCAGACAAAGACCGATTCTTTTGATGGGACCGCCCGGAATCGGTAAAACACAGATTATGGAACAGATTGCGGATGAATGTGGTGTAGGACTTGTTGCATATACCATCACCCATCACACAAGGCAGAGTGCGGTAGGACTTCCGATGATCTGTGAAGAACAATTTGGCGAGAAGGCATATCAGGTAACGGAATATACCATGAGCGAGATTATTGCCAGTGTGTATCGTGCCATTCGTGACGAAGGAAAACCGGAGGGCATTCTTTTTATCGATGAGATCAACTGTGTTTCGGAGACATTGACACCTGCAATGCTGCAATTTTTGCAGTGTAAGACCTTTGGTAATATCGAGGTACCGGATGGATGGATCATTGTTGCAGCCGGAAATCCGCCGGAGTATAATCAGTCCGTTCGAATGTTTGATATGGTGACATTGGATCGTGTGCGCCTGATGAATGTTGAGGCACAATTGCAGCCGTGGTTGTGGTATGCAAAGGAGCATGAAATTCACAGTGTGATTCAGAGCTATCTGCAGCTTCGTCCGAAGAACTTCTATCGTGTGGAGATGGATGTTGATGGATTGCAGTTTGTGACGGCGCGCGGATGGGAAGACTTAGGAACACTGATTAGTACCTACGAATTACTGGAAATTCCTGTCACGGAAGAAGTGATTGCAGAGTTTTTGCGTCTTCCGGAGGTTTGCGCGGATTTTCATGCGTACTATGAGTTATACTATAAATATAAAGACGACTATGGAATTGCTCAGATTTTGCAAGGTCAGGTGGACAGTGAAATATATGAGAGACTTTTGCATGCGTCACTCGATGAGCGAATCAGTGTCATAAATCTGCTTCTTGATGCTTTGAAGGAACCGCTGCATGTGGTATTTGAGAAAAAGCAGTTTGTGAATACACCGGAGAGTGCAGCGATTGCAAAGTCAATCGAATATGCGTTTGACTTCTGTGAGGATGCATTTGCAGACAGTGATGGAAAGGAAATGCTCTATTTTGTAACCGGGCTTACGATGAGTAAGGAGGCAGCAGTATTTCTGGCGATGAACCGGTGTGACCGTTATCTGATGTACAATGAGCGATACCTTGGCGGAAGCAGAAGAAATGAGTTATTGAATCAGCTGAAAGGATAAAAGATGGATATTGGAGTGATACTTGGTCAGATGTTGGTGTTATTTGCCATGATGCTGACCGGAACGATTGTATATAAGAAAAAATGGTTAACGGAGGAGGGTGCAAATTGTGTATCCAAACTCGTTGTAAATGTATTTAATCCCCTGCTGGTGGTAAGCGGTGTGCTCGGAGATACAGATGCGATCAGTGCTGACAAAATTGTGGGAAATGTGAAGTTAGTATTTTTATATTATGCAATTGCAATTGTCGTTGGAATTGTGTTGGCCCGGGTGCTTCATCCCCCGAAACACCTAAAAAGCATCTATACACTCATGGCTACTTTTTCCAATTTAGGATTTATGGGAATTCCGGTGGCAAAAAGTCTTTATGGGGATGAAGGTGTCGTGTATGTATCCTTTTATGTATTGATTTATAATATATTGGTCTACACCTATGGCATGTCACTTGCGAGACGGGCTGCAAGGGAGAAAAATGGCATTTCGACAAACGAAAAAGTGCCACTGTCTACCTCACTGATGCGAATAATGAATCCCGGTGTGGTGGCAGCAGTGCTTGCACTCGTCATATTTGCAGTAAAAATTAATGTGGCAGCTCCTGTCATTTCACTCTGTGATTATATGGGCAATGCGACGATCCCGCTTTCCATGATTATGATAGGAGTGTCGATTGCCAAGGCGGACCTGAAAACCTATGTGAAGGATCTTCGCATGTATGCATTTATTCTGCTTCGAATGCTTGCGCTTCCGATTGGACTTGCAATCGGAATGCGTGGATTGGGATTTGACCGGGTGGTATTTGGGGTATTTATTATTGAAATGGCAATGCCGATTGGAAGTGTCATTGGTCTGTTTGCAAAGGAATGTGGTGCAGACGATGATTATTGCATGAAGGGAACCGTATTTAGTGCACTTGCATCGATTGTTACAATACCGATTGTCGGAATGTTTTTATAAGGAGGAAAATATGCGTTTTTCTACAAAGAATGAGCTGGAAAACTTTTTGTTTGAAGAATCCTATATAGGGGAACTTCGATTTGGACCCGAGTCATTTTTTATGACGATTGACAATGTGAAGATTTTAGAAAAAAACAGCTGTAATCGTGATGTGCGCACAATGCGAACAAACGGATTGGAGTTTCATATCGTAGAGCCCAGATTACAATATGTGATTGAGGAGGGATATAAGCTCTACAACGCAGACGGTGTGTTGCAAAAGGAAGTACCGGATATACAGGTTGAGCCCTCGGAATATGCAAATCTGTGTGCACAACTTGCCGGTGGTGAGATTTACGACATTGAAAAGGATGGAGATCTTTATCGCATTGTAATTCAGGGAGAAGAACAAAGCTACGCGATTGGAGTGACGGGAACCGGTGATACGGAAGACTGGGATCGCTTTATGAATGTAGAGATGATGTAAAAAAGCACCACGAAAGCTGCCTCACATGTATCTGTTACATATAAGGCAGTTTTCTGTGGTGTTTTATTGTTCCATCTGTTTTCCGAGAAATCCGGCAGCGATGAGCACAAGTTGGTTTTCTGTATCACCCATACGAGAGTGTTCATCCTTGTCGTATAAGATGACGGAGCCGATGGCATCACCTTCGCAGATAATTGTACTGATGGCCTGTGTGACATACTCGCCCTTGTCATCGATGGTAATTTTGATAAAACTGTTTTCGTCCTTGTAGGCAACGAGTGTACCACGGTTTTCAATCAATGCATCGAGCTCGGCGCTAATCGGCTTACCTTCAAATTCTTTTCTTCCGACGCCGGATGCAGCAATCACATGATCTCTGTCTGTGATGCAGACAAGATGTCCGGTTGTCTGAGCCATTGCCTCGGCATACTGACCGGAAAACTGGCTTAACTCTCCAATCGGAGAATATTTTTTTAATATGATTTCGCCTTCACGATCGGTAAAAATCTCTAAGGGATCGCCTTCGCGGATACGAAGGGTTCGCCGTATTTCCTTTGGAACAACTACGCGTCCTAAGTCGTCTATTCTACGCACAATGCCTGTCGCTTTCAAGTCTTTTTTCCTCCAATAGATACATATTTTGTTATGAAGTTAGTATGTAGAAAAGAAAGGAAAATATTCATCCATTGAAAAAAGTAGTGAAGTCCGATAAGATGACAAAAGGAGGAATGAAGGGCAATGACATGGCAGACAATTGTTGAAAGTTATCTATTGTTTATGAATATCATAGGATTTTTTCTAATGGGTATTGATAAGAAAAAAGCCAGAAACGGAGCATGGCGAATATCGGAAAAAAGCTTGTTTTTAGCAAGTATCATGGGTGGAAGTATCGGTACATGGATTGGAATGTATGTGTTTCGCCATAAAACAAAACATTGGTATTTTGTGATTGGTATGCCGCTTATTTTAGCAGTACAGATTGCAATAACCGTGTATATCAAGTATTAGTTTCACATTTTGGGGAGTCGCTTTTGCGGCTCTGTTTTTTTGCAAAAATTTATGCTTGACAGAAGAAAGGTGTCAGCATATAATAACCTCAATGTATTTATCTAAATATATTTAACTAAATATCTTTAAGAATGTGGAGGACAAGAAAATGACTTTTGATAAGGTAAAGGAAATTATTGTGGACACAATTAATTGTGATGAGGATGCTGTAACATTGACAGCGAGCTTAAAGGATGATCTGGATATTGATTCTTTGGATGCAGTAGAGATGAATATGGCACTTGAGGAAGCGTTTGAAATTACAATTGATGATGAAGCACTTATGGCGTTTGTTCAGGTTAAGGATATTGTAGATTACATTGATGCACATATAGCATAAAGGCGGAAACACCCATGGATATGAAAAGTGTATATGATTTCATAGATTATTTTGAAAGAAGCAGCCTGACAGAATGTAATCTGGAAATCGAAGGCGTGAAGCTTGGATTAAAAAAAGGAATGCCGGAAACAGCAAGTCCTACGGCCGGTTTATCAGGAAATGCGGTGGCGGGTGCGCCTACGGAATGGAAGGATCAGAGGGCAGAAGAAAACAATACAAATGAAAAATGCCCGATCAAAGCGCCGCTTGTCGGAACCTTTTATCGTGCGGGAGCACCGGGAGAAGAACCATTTGTCTTTGAGGGGCAGCAGGTAAAAGCCGGCGATGTCGTTGGAATTATCGAAGCGATGAAGATGATGAATGAA
>JAQXMB010000090.1 GCA_029012425.1 bacterium
CCATCCTCTTCAATAATCAAATCTATTTCATTTTCGCCGGAGACACTTCTGTCTTTGCCCCTGTAATAAAATATCTGAAGGCAGTAATCTTTTCCTTCATTTGAATAGGACATTAAAATTTCAGAAACTACAAAGGTTACAAACATATTTCTATCGATTCCTATCCATGCCTCCATACAGATATCACATATCTCCCAGTTCCGAACGGATCAGCTTCATGATTGCATCATAATTTTCTTCTGTCAGAGCGTGAAAGAACGCCATATTTTTACATTTTTTATATTCTTCACCATCCAATGTAAATGTATAACCGCCTCCACATGTCGGCGAACATTTCAACCCGTTTAATTTTTTGCATTCTCCCGCCTTTATGATATCTTTCTTCATATTATCGGGTATGTCTGACAAAATATCTGCATGCTCTCCGATACTCGCCGCATAGATTCGCATCTTCACGCCACTCTTCCTGAACACATAATTCAGAAGTGTTTTTCCGGTAACCGGTGAAGCATACGAAGTAACAAATCCGCTCTTTGCTGATTTAATCGTTCTCTTACTGCCCTTCGAAGTAAGATAATTATCAAGTTCTAATACAAACCCCTGATTTTCTGCAGGAATATCATTTAAAAATAACATAAATGTCTCGTCCATTTTACAAAACCTCCTCTTTTCTTACGATTGGTAACCATATTTCATATTTCGCATTTTCCAAATCAGGATTCAGATACCGTTCAATCTCCGGCGCATTGGCATACTCATAGCCACTTGTAGGCAGCCACTGTGTCACAATTCTGGTTTCTAACTCCTGCATTTTGATTACAGGGCCTTCTTCGTAAAAAACAGCCCATGTTGACTGGGGAACAACGAGCGCTTCATAATCATTCGTTTCTTTCGTTGAAGCTACTGCAATATAATATTCCCATTCATCTTTTTCATTGCAGGTGCTTACGCCCATCAATCCGTAAATCGGAGTGTCCATCATACCGGCAAGTTCTTCAATCGTTCCATCCCTTGCACAGTCAGACCAGAACTTTGGCGTAATCCGGAAGTTTTCTTCTAAGGTTGGTTTCAATGGAATCTTTTTTCCAACCACACGAATTGCATCCCTTTTCTCAATTCTGTAATTCATTTCCTGTGTTCCACTAACAGTCATCTGAAAAACAATGGGCGGAAATGCTTTTAATGATACACCGCCGTCTTTTACCTGAGATGGCGAGATACCGTGAATCATTTGAAATGCTCTGGCAAACGCAGTAGGCGAATCATAACCATACTTTAGTGCTACATCGATAACCTTGGCGTGCTCGTCCTTCAAGTCAACAGCTGCGAGCGACATTCTTCGTTTTCTCAAATACTCGGTCAGCGTAATACCACCTATGTATGTGAAGATTCTCTGGAAATGATGTGCAGAACATCCGGCCCGTTTTCCAAGTTCAATTAAGTCCGGCTCTTCCAAAATGTGTTCTTCCATGTAGTTTACCGCAGCATTCATGCCTTCAACCCATTCCATATGACTGCTCCTTTCTGTTTTGATATGCTCATCATACACAATTTGTTCGTACATATCCTCGCATTTTTCGGCCGGATAATGAGAGATAGGTTTAAAAATGTAATCGTTTACGCTAATTTTTTTATGCCTTGCTTCTGAATCGTTGCAAAATATCTAATTAATGATATGGATAATAATGTTCGTGCTTTGATTCAAACTCTTTTAAACAAATAATTTTATTATCTTCATTAAATTCAGCAAGTGTCACACCATCAAACTGCGATAATTCATTATCATACATGCATTCAAAATACCATTCCACAACTACTTTATTCTCAGCACTTAGCATCTGTTTTATATCCCACTTTAGCACTTTCCCCTTTTTATTCCAATCCATAAACCATTGCACTACTTCATTTATCCCATGATATTCCGGACCATAACATTCACTGTATATGACATCATCTGCAAAAATCCAAAAAAGTTCTTCGGAGTTATTATTTAGCCAACAATCAAAATATTGTTTCATTATGTTCTTCATTCTCTTTTCCCTCCTCTATGCTAGCTTACTTAGATAAACAACTATTGTCAACAAAAGAACCGGTTGCTGTCCTGGTTTCAAAACACTATTTCCACTTGGCATTTGACACCTAGCCCCTTTATATTGTAAAATACATAAAATTTTTACGATATAAGGAGAAACGATATGAAGGTATACGGAACAGATATCTGTATAGACTGCAGAAATTACAAAGCCATTCAGAAAGAAAAAGGATTTGAAGCAGAATTTATTGATATAACATCAGATACACAGAATTTGAAGGAATATCTTACAATGCGAGACAACGATCCGGTTTTTGATTCAATAAAAGCAGCTGGCGGAATTGGAATTCCTTTTTTTGTTAACGAAGATGGAAGAAAGACTTTAGATTTGAACGAGGCATTAAGCTGGATGGACCAGGGTGACGGGGTTTGCGATTCATAGTATTGTGCCGCCCGGAGCGAATATGGGAATTAACCGAGCTCATTAGAGCGAGGGATGCTTCTTGTCCGAAGGGCAAGAAGATGAGGCTTAGAAATTGCTAAATAACAAGGAACATATCAATGTGAGCACATTTTTCTGCCCCGAGCAATATAATTCAATAATATGGACTGAGAAAAACAGCTTCTTTTTGCAATTTCTCTGCCCATACCAACAAAAAATGCATGATATGGACTGAAAAAAACGACACTTTTTTGTGATATTTCTGCCCGAACTAATACGAAACGGCTTGAATGGGCAGAGGAATATGACTGATTTCTGAAATATATCTGCCCATGAATGATGTGATGATTAAGAATGGGCAGATAACAACCCGAAGAAATGATATCACATCGACAAACCGGAAGTTCCTATATTCCTATATTCCTATATTCCTATATTCCTTTATTCATAAACAGTTCCATTGGCTGTTCATATCCCGGAATATCAACGGTAAATCCACCGCAATCCTTATATCCCAGCTTTCTGTAAAAATGTTGTGCATCCTCGTCAACTTGTGTCGAAGTCATCAGCATACCATACCCTTGTTTTTTCATGTCTTTTTCCCAATGCTTCATCAATTCACGGCCATACCCTCTTTTCTGTTTTGACCAATCTACGAAAAGCATTGTACAAAAAGGAGTATTATCCCAGAACAAGTTGTATCTTAGCAATCCAACCTTCACACCATCTTCAATCAATATATATGCTTGCTTGTCCCGAACTTTCTTTTCAAATTCAGGTTCTGGCAAGTGTTTATCCAAACGATACCAAAAATCTTTATCTTCTATTTCTGCATATCTTACTTCAAGCATTTTCTTCACCTCAGACAACAAAATTTAGAATATTAATCGATTGCTTATTATATCAAATAAGCACCGGATATTCTACTTGAATTCTGAATGAGATAATATAGACAGACTGCCAAGTGGCAATCTGTCTATAGAAAATACCATACATTCAAAACATCCTCGGCTCGGTTACAATTAATTCACAGTATGTACGCACACAAGGAACGGACCATGGTGACGGGGTTTGCGGTACAAAAAAAGAAACCTCAAGCAAATGCCTGAGGTTTGTCTTTTTCATGCGGAAGATGGGGCGCACGAGGTCCGGTGGACCTCGGCTTTACGCCGACCGGAGCGAAGCGGAGACCTTGAACCTTGGGTTCAAGGGACGCTTCGGTACGGAAAAAGAAAAGCCTCAGGTTTCCACCTGAGACTTTTCTTTTTGACTGCGGAAGATGGGACTTGAACCCACACGCAAGCAATATGCACAAGATCCTGAGTCTTGCTCGTCTGCCAGTTCCGACACTTCCGCATATCATTAAGCGTTTCGCTCGACGACCGTATTATCATAACAAACAGACATCGTATTGTCAATAGCATTTAAAAAAAATATCAAAAATTTTTTCCAAATAAAAGGTTGACAGTAACAATAAAAACGGATAGAATATATCTCGTCAGTTCGACATGCAGAAGTGGCGGAATTGGCAGACGCGCAGGCTTCAGGTGCCTGTGGTAGCAATATCGTGTGGGTTCAAGTCCCATCTTCTGCATTAAAATAAGAGTTGATTCAAAAGAATCAGCTCTTATTTTTTTCGTGAACATCTGCATCATAAAAATGAACCTCAAACCCCGTCCCCCAGGTTCCTTCGGCTGACACATACATTCATGCGTCCGTTTACCGTAAGAATTCCCTGTATTTTTTTTACAGCCGGCGATGCAGGCGGAATAAACATTGCATTGTCAATGGAACTGCTTTCAATTTTTCCGAGATTTGTAATACTATAACCTGTTGGACTTTCAAAGCCGAAGAAAACCGTTCCAATAAATTTTCCTGCTTTACTTTCAAAATCACCTCGTGTTGCGATTACCGCTGCATCAAGCAGCTCAGGATTCAGTCTTGCAAAGCACTGCAAAATCAAATACAGGGATACCGGCGTATTCATAATTTTCTGAACCTGATTATGAATCTTTCTTGCTGTAATCATCGTATCCTCGCCTTTTCCCTTAATATGCACGCTAAATGCGGTCGAATAATTACCCAGGGCTCCTTTCGCATAACACGAAAGCTGTTCTCGAAGGTCACTTGCAATGATTATTTTATTTGTCTTTTCCTCCTCATGCATTTTTGCTGTCAGATAGTCATTGACAGTTACCTTGTGCTCCCTGCATTGTGCTTGAATTTCATTCATGCGCTCTTTATCAAATGAAAAAGTATCATGAATCACCCGATCTTTTTGCAGATACTGATTCGCAAAATCGTGATACCTTTCATAACAAACCAGATGATTCTCTTTCTTCCATGTTTTGTTTGCACGGTCAACAAGTATTCTACTTACAGCCGGAAGTTCTGACCCTCTCGGGAAATCATCCACTGAAGAGATCAGCTTTTCCTCAACATATTGAGGTATGTTTCCATGTACATAATACTCTGCAAACTCTTTTGCCAGTGAAAGAGCACCTCTTCCATCCGCAAGAAGATGATGAAATACCAACAAAACACATAACTTGTTTTCCTGTTTCCAGCATACAATTTTTAACATTCCTTCACGGATCAAATCCCAGTCTGTTGAAATGAGCCTCTCGTATTCGCTCATAACCGACTTGTCATATAACCCGGTTATCGTTTCATCCTTAATAATCAAATCCACCTGCGAATCCGAAGTAATATGATAATAAAACTGCCCGGTTTCTTCTTCATACCCGAGCAGCGCAGATAGAAAGGGATGCGCTTGAACAAGAAGTGAAAGTGTATGTCGGATTCGATTCTCATCAAATGTGCGGTTCATCTCAGCCACAATTCCAAAATTCATGTTCGGACACATCAGATGGGTTCGTTCGGTATATAAATACTGTCTTGTCATGTTCAATTCCTCCGTTGAAAACATGTCTCACTTGTGACACTTGTAAATGTATGATATAGTTGTTCTACCGGTATGTCAATCAACTACAGACAAGTGCTACAAAAGTAGCAATTTGTGTCACTCAAAGGAGAAACCATGAATCCCACAACCAATCCCATCGCATTGCAGTCAAAAAACATGTATGTCCGGGCTCTTCTCGATTTGATGCAGGAAAAACCCTACAACCAGATAAGTATCTCCGAGCTTTCCGGCAAAGCAGATCTTTCCAGAAGGACCTTTTACAGACTTTTTCATTCTATGGATGAAATTCTACTTTTTCATATTCATAGTTTATGGGCAAAAAAATCAGATGAGCTATATCGCTCATCTGATAAAAGCTACCTGCACACCAGTGAATTCGCACTTCATTTCTGGTACGAAAACAAAGATCTGACTATTTTGCTCTACCGCAATGGTCTGGTATCTGTCATGCAGCAGTTCATTAATGAAATCTCTCTCGAGATCTATCACACGCAAAAGCCAAACCGCAAACTTGCAAAAAATGCGGAGGCTTTAGAATATGCCTTGTCCTACAGTAGCGGTGGCATCCTAAACATTATCTGCACCTGGGCATCCAAAGGAATGGACAAAACCCCGGAGGAACTGATGGCGTTACTTTCGCTTGCGTTGGAAACGACAAGCTGAAAACTCTACCCTCGCGTGAAAAAAGCTACACACTCTCTCGGGCATCTGTAATGAACCTCAACCCCCGTCCCATAGGTCCATTCTGCGAGAAGGCTTCCAGGCTTGGTATATGTCCACTGTTTTTCACCTCAACTACCGATAAATTTTCATTCTCAATTTTCATGAGCTGATGAAATTTTTCCTCATTTCCAAAGCTCTTTCATCGTCTCCTCAAACCATTTGATCTGAAATGCTGCGGAGTCCATACCATATTTCGCGGTAAGCAGCTGATAGCGGAATACATCCTCTAATTCCTTTGGCGCAACTGTTTTCTTACCTTCCTCATAGACGACGCGCAGACACTCATAAGCTTTTTTCAGATTCTCAACATGATTTTCTAATCGTTCTCTTCTGAATTCTTCCTTGGAAAAACCCATAAAGTAGAATTTGGTTAATTCCTGATTGCGATTACTTTCCATCGAAAACTCAGAATTAATCCATTGCTCAAAGTATGCCCTTCCGGCATCTGTGATCGTATACACTTTCTTCGTTCTTCCGTGCTCTTCGACCTCTTCGGCTGTTACATAAGCATTCGTCACCAATTTCTTTATTGCTGCTTGAATACTGCCTGTGCTGCAGCTATACAAAAGCTGTATGCTTGAGGAACTAAGCAGTTTGCGAATCTCATATAGGGTTCTGTCTTTTAACAATAAAAGTCCCAGGATCAAAGTATCCATATTCTCTTCCTCATAGATGAATGATTGTTTTTCAAAATCATTTATGCATGATCCAATGCGCAATTTTCAAATTTCCTGCAATGATAACAATTCCTATGAAACCATACAAAATCACTTGCAGACAGGGATAATGTAACATGCCAATACTGATAACCAGCAGCCATATACTTATCGGTAAACAAATCATACCGGTAATAACCGCCGGTATATATTTTTTTAATACAATACTCTGAAACAGATGTACCACCAGATGAAATGTATAAGCCAAAAATGTTCCTAACCACAATCCGTAGAATCCTGTAAATCTCGTGATCACGCAGATTGCAATACATAATATCAGTTCCTCCATAACGGCCGCAGCCATTCCTCTTGTACTGTATTGCTGAAAAGTTTTGCTGATTTTCGGAAACTTCTGCTCCAGAAACGCCATGTTCTTTTTTAACCAAGATTCTAATCCTATTATTTCTTCCATATCATGCAAAATAAATAGAATTGGAAATAACCAGATTATCTCGTTCATCTCATACCTCTTATCAATCAATATAATCAAAAGCATCGTTCACGATACCCAGGTAAAAATCGTATCCATATGGTTGCTGATATTCGTCGTCATCGTCTTATTGATTCATAATTGATCAATTTTGAACCTAAACCCCCGTCCCCGAGTCCCATTTACAGAATTGAAAAATACTGGTAAAATAATTTTTAACAGTTATTAACAAAGGAGATTTTTATGAATCCATCAAACGAAATGAAAAAAACAACTGTGCCCACAATGATTGGAATCATTCTTATGCTTCTGCTCACGGCAACAAAAATCGTACCGTCATCACAGATTGCCGGATATTCGGTGTTTGTTGGTATCCTGTTTTTCTTTATTGTGGAATTTGTTGAGAAACCGTGCAGCGAGGAGTCAGGACTTCGTTTCAAAACACTCTTTTCCGATTTAAAGAAAACCGGTATTCTTTTTTTGGGACTTCTTCCTGCTTTGAGTGCAACCTTGACGCTTGTTGTCGGAAATCTGATTTTTGACAGAGCTTTTGTGGACCATGTATTGGGACGGACAAGTTCCCTGCTTTCCTTTGACCAGATTCCACTTTTGGTTGTAGAAGTCATCATCGCGGCTTTCGGCGAGGAGATTGCATTCCGCGGCTTTTTTGTAGGAAAATCCATGAAGCATTTCCCCTTTTGGATTTGCGTATTGGTTTCATCTGTTTCTTTTTCAGTTGGACATATTGCTGTGGGCGCGATTGGTCTTGTGGTATTTGATATCGCGACAATCTTCATTGACAGTATCCTCTACTCCATCATATATCACAGATCCGAAAACTGCGTAATTAGTACGATTTCGCATATTATCTGCAATTCGATTGGTATTGCTGCCAGTTTTATTTTCTTTATTTAAACAGATACCTGCATCCAAACCCTACTGTCAATGACATACCAACTTGGAATTATATTACATTTGCAACGCAGTTATCCAAAAGCAGATTGCTGTAACCATCGAGAGCGGTGTCATGATGTATTTTTCCTTCTTGCTTTTCGAGATAAGATTCATAGCCGTATTGCAGGAAAGATATACAGCCATGACAACGCCAATCACTTTCGTCACCTGATGCGAAAACCACAACGGCATATGCCCTCCCATTTGTAAAATGATCAGGACAAAAAATAGTTGCAGCATCAGCTGTATCACTAACACAATTCTTAATTTTGCGGGAAAAACCTTATACTGCCCTCCCATTGTCAATTCACCGAGTGGTAACCCGCAAATAATCAGAATTGATAAAATAATCACAAGCGAAAATGCTCCTGCTCCTATCATAGATATCATGATTAACCTCCTCCATCGTCTCTGCGAGTCATTGGATCGCATACAAAAAAATCGATTCACGCTCAGCCTCACATAATTGCTGTCTCACAGTCTGTATGTTACTAATAGTAACATACAGACTATTTTTTGTCAAAACAAACTTACTCCACTCCATAGTACCGATGAATGGCATTTGCAACATATTCTGAACAACCGATTCCAAACTGACTGTCAGTAATCTCCGCCAATTTCGAATTCTGCAGATATTCTTTTGATAAATCAAGTAATATACTTCTTGCATTATCGAGCGCAAACATCTTTTTGTAGTTTTCAGCAAGCAGCTCCACGGCGGAGCGTTCCATATCCATATTGTTGCTTTCTTTTGCAGACATAAACAGCTTGTAGATTTCGGTATTTTCGTCCTGTTCCTGCTTTTTTTCCTCAGCGTCTCCGGTTGACTGCATGATGGCCGCCATTGCCTTTTCTTTGCTTCCATACCACTTTATTAAGTCCGCCATAGCCTGTTCATTGGCAAATCCGGATGATAAATGTTCTTTATATTTTTCCAGACTCCCAAACCGCTGCACCTGTTCATCAATACTCTCTCCGGACATACATTTTAATGTATGATTCACAATTTTTTGCACTTCATCATTACTAAACGCTTCAAAGCTCATCGTATTTACTCCCTTCATTACATCTGTGATCAACTCAATAATCCCGTTTAAACGATTTCGTTTCTGCTCCAGCAACCTTTTTTGCGTGATTAAAATCTGTTCTTTATCATAATTGGGAGTATCCATGATTTTCTTAATGTCAACCAGCGGTATTTCCAATTCTCTAAAGAACAAAATTTCCTGCAACTTTTCTAACGCCTTGTTGTCGTAGAGCCGATAACCGGTCTCTGTTAATTCCGTTGGCTTTAACAAACCGATTTCATCATAATACCTCAAAGTCCGAATACTTACTCCGGTTATCTTAGAAACTTCTTTTACAGTCTTCATTTTTCCTCCTTTCACACAAATCGTAAACGGTTACGCTACGAGAGAGTCAATACTTTTTTTATTTTTTCTTCTGAATCAGAGAAGCATCTCCTATCACGCTTCAACTAACATCCTGCCTGTATTATTCACTCCTAACCCTTTTCAGAAAGAGTCTGCACAGATAGATGCAGACAAAAAATGTTAAAACAAGTGAAACCGGCTGTGCCTCCTGAATACCGCTCATGCCACGCACCTTTGATAAAATCAAAAGCATCGGGATAAAAAGAAGTCCGCTTCGAAGGCTCGAGCCAAAGCTTGCAAGCAGTCTTGCTCCCGTACTCTGAAATCCCATCTCAACCATCATGGTAAGCGGCACAAAAAGCTGTCCTGCACACATCAGGCGAAGCGGACGCACGCCATAAGCGACAACCTGCGCATCATCTCTTAACAGACGAATGATATACGGAGCAAAAATGGCAATTGGCGTTGATAATACCAAAAGTGCAAGCTCCGCACCAAAAAGTGCTGCCCAGAAAGCCTGTCGCACGCGATGTTTCTTTCCCGCTCCATAATTGAAGCTTGAAATCGGCTGGAATCCCTGTCCGATTCCGATTGCAACCGCCATCGGGAAAAAGCTGATACGCGAGACAATACTCATCGCTGATACCGCCGCGTCGCCATACACACCGGCTGTACCATTTAAAAGCATCGTTGCCACACTGAAAAGCGACTGCCTGAGCAGACTCGGAAATCCGGTTGCCAGAACATTAAAAATGTCTCTCGGTTTTCTTGAGACGAGACGAATGGAAATCTTCGTCTGCGTCCGTTTTCGCAAAAACATGCGAAGCAAAATGGAAAAACTGATTATCTGCGATACAGCGGTTGCAATTCCCGCCCCTGCAATTCCAAGCTTCAAGCCAAACATCAAAAGCGCATCCAGACCAATATTTAGCACCGAGCCAATCAGCATTCCAACCGTTCCCAATACCGCCTTTCCTTCATAGCGCAAAAGATTGTTCATCGTAAGAGACGATGTAAAAAAAGGCGCCGCCAACAGAATAAATACAATGTATGCTTTTGCAAAGGGTGCAATCGTCTCCGTACTTCCGAGCACACGCACAAGCGGATCTAACACCAGAAAGCTTATGATTGCCATGCCAAATCCCAGAAAAAAGGACAAAAAGAAAGCCGTGGAAGTATACTTTGACGCATCGCTAAGCTTTTTTTCGCCGAGCCTTCGGGACATTAAGCTTCCTCCGCCCTGTCCGCACATAAATGCAATCGCCTGCAAAATCGCCATATATCCGAAAACAACGCCGGTCGCCCCACTCTCACTCGTTCCCAATACTCCGACAAAAGCTGTGTCCACAATATTGTAGATATTCGTCACCATCATACTGATGATTGTCGGAATCGATAATGTCACCAGAAGCTTCCCGATTGGTTGTTTTGTCATTGTGTCATACTGTTTTTTTTGTTTTTCTGCCTCTGATAATTCCAAAGACTCTGCCATTTTATTCGTCATCTCGATTCTTAAAAAATAAATATTAATAAACTTCATCTATTCAGAATCACATTCGCCAAATCCCTGTTTCTGAATAGTAATCAACCACCACTTATCGTATCACAATCAATAAATAAATCAACTCATCTGATCTGAAACACCTATTGACTAAATTCGTCGGTTGTGTTATGATTCAAATAAACAGACGATATTCGTCGGTTTTCAAATCGAGCAAACGCCATAATTTATTGGATGAGAGGTGACAAATCATGTCTGAAACACCGAAGCATGCCCTGATACTGAATGCTGCTGCGGCACAATTTGCCAAATACGGCTACAAGAAAACCACCGTGGACGAAATTGTAGCAGAGGCCGGCATTTCAAAGGGATTATTCTATCATTACTACGAGAACAAAAAGCAGCTCTATCTCGCCATTTATGATCGCTTTACTGCGGCTTTAAGTGAAAGCGTAAAGCAGGAAATAGACACGAGCAATACCGATTTTTTCAACCGGTTAAAACAGATATCGCATATTAGAATTGCTTTCATCAATCAGTATCCGGATCTGTGGAATTTCTTATATAGTGCATATTATGAGAGCCATCCTGATATTGCATCTGAAATTAAAGAAAAAAATCAGCAGATGGTTCGGGCAAGCTATTCTGACACTGCTTCAAACATTGACTGGACCAAGCTAAAAAAAGGGATATCACCCAATACTGCCATAACTGCCGTCACCTGGCTTGCAGAGGGTTTTGTTCGGGAAGTCAACAGCCAAAAGCTGGAGTTTGATGAAAACGAATATGCCAAATTTGATCAATATCTGGAACTATTACGAAGCGGACTGTACGATTCAGAGAATGGAGGTAACTAATGCCGTATTTTGAACACATCGGAGCCAGGTTATACTATGAAGACACCGAAAAAGGCGAGGAGGTAATCCTCTTCCTTCACGGTGCATCCTGGGATTTAAGACAATGGAACAATGAGGCTGCCTTTTTTTCTACCGATTATCGCGTCGTTCGTCTTGACGCGCGCGGTCACGGCAGATCCTCCTTACCCGAAGGTGCCGTTTCTCCTGATATCTTCTGGCAGGATGCCAATGCCCTGCTTGATCACCTACAGATAAAAAAAGCGATTGTATGCGGTCTGTCCATGGGTGGTCACACTGCCATCCAGCTGGCAATCCATGTGCCCGAAAAGGTGAAACGACTCATATTAATCGGGTCTCCCTGCACGAATCAATTCAATCTCTATGAGCGGATTGTTGTTCCCATTAACCGCTTGTGTCTGAGACTCATGCCAATGAGCTGGATTGCATGGAGCATGGGAATTGCATTGGGCTCGGACGATGCGACGAGAAAGTACATCATGGATGTTGTCGGTTCACTAAACCATAGTAATTTCAACCGTGTATGGAAAGCGGTTACAAGTATGGAGAGTCGGCCGAAGCTTTCAAGCATCCAATGCCCGACACTGATTCTCATCGGAGACCACGATGCATTGACCAGATCCCAGCAGCCGTTTATTCATCAGTCAATCAAGGAATCCCGACTGGTTGTGATAAAAAATGCCAATCATGGAACGAACCTGGATAATCCTATCCAGGTTCGCGAAGAGATACATAACTTTATAAACGAAAATTGTTAAAATGCGATTGACAAAGCTTATGCTACACGCTGTCATATCAATTGTCGGCTTCGATTGTGGCAGGGGTAGTGGACAGGCAACTCTCCCGCACGCATGTCTGTTCTGCCTTCGTGCCCGACCCATTCAGTTACTGTGCACGGTCATGCGTACACATATAGCACAGGCACGCTCTCGCTACTTGTCGCAGGCAGTGGTACATAAGCGTCCAAACTACGGACGCTAAGTACCAGCCGCTCCAAAGTACCTGTTTCCTATATGTGTATCGCACTCCCTATCCACACTGTGAACAATAGCATGCCGTACTCTGCCGGCAAGATTCGTGGCAGTTCCCATCAGCAGCGACATTTGTCTGGCGCAGTGCGAGCGAATCATAAACATTCCGCACCTCTTAGCTGAAAGCCGAAGACTATGTGTGTGAAAGACACATCGAGTCGAGGCTGAAGGAACAGCGAGTCACCGGCAGGCAACCGGAGCAGTCTGATGGTGACACTGCCACAAACAAAGCCGGCTCAGTTACCGGCAGTTCCCGTCAGCAGCGACATTTGTCTGGCGCAGTGCGAGCGAACCGTAGGCATTCCGCACCTCTTAGCTGAAAGCCGAAGACTATGTGTGCGATTAGGAACCTACCGAACTGCCACTGGCAGTTCGCCACGGATGCATGGCAACATCGAGTCGAGGCTGAAGGAACAGCGAGTCACCGACAGGCAACCGGAGCAGTCTGATGGTGACACTGTCACAAGCAAAGCCGGCTCAGTTCCCGGCAGTTCCCGTCAGCAGCGACATTTGTCTGGCGCAGTGCGAGCGAATCATAAACATTCCGCACCTCTTAGCTGAAAGCCGAAGACTATGTGTGTGAAAGACACATCGAGTCGAGGCTGAAGGAACAGCGAGTCACCGGCAGGCAACCGGA
>JAQXMB010000091.1 GCA_029012425.1 bacterium
GGCTTCGCTTGTGACAGTCTCACCATTAGACTGCTTCGGTTGCCTGTCGGTACTGACGAAACTGTCATGCATCTTTCCGGCTTCGCTTGTGACAGTATCGCCATCAGACTGCTCCGGTTGCCTGTCGGTGACTCACTGTCCCTTCAGCCTCGACTCTATGTGTCCTAATCGCACACATAGTCTTCGGCTTTCAGCTATGACAGGCGAAACACTTACGATTCGCTCGCACTTCGCCAGACAAATGTCGCTGCTGACGGGAACTGCCACGAATCTTGCCTGCGCTATATGTGTACGCATGACCGTGCCCAGTAACCTGACGAAAAAAGATATTTGGCGATACTGCCACATACGAAGCCGGCAAGGCGTATGACGAATTCCATCAGCCGGCACAAAGCTATGCTTGTCAGAAGAACAAAAAATGAGTATGATGTAATTGTTCGAAAACTGTAAAAAAGCAAAACAGCGAATGAATGATAAATAAAAGCAAACAGGAGTATGAAAACATGGATATCGTAGTATTGGCAGGAGGCTTAAGCTCTGAACGAGATGTATCATTCGTGACGGGAAGCAATGTAGCAAAAGCACTTCGCGAGAATGGACATAGAGTCATTTTGATGGATGTATTTATGGGACGGGGAACAGAAGGCGAGGACATCACCGACTGGTTTGCTCGCAGCGAGGAAGTGAGCACACAGGTTGGTGCAATCTCTGAGACTGCACCGGATCTTGCGGCAGTAAAAGCATCGAGAGAAGACAAATCCGATTGCTTCTTTGGACCCAATGTCATCGAAATTTGCCGGAAGGCAGACATTGTATTTATGGCATTGCACGGAGAAAACGGAGAGAACGGCAAAGTTCAGGCAGCCTTTGATTTATTTGGCATCCGATATACCGGATCCGATTATCTGGGAAGCGCACTTGCGATGGATAAAAGCCTTGCCAAAAAAGTTCTGACAGCAGGCGGCGTAAATATGCCGAGAGGTTTCGCGATAAAAAAAGGTATTCCGTCAAAGCAATTACCGGATTTTCCCTGTGTCGTAAAACCCTGTTGCGGCGGATCAAGTATCGGTGTATCTATTGCGAACAATCAAAAAGAATATGATAAAGCACTTGAGGAAGCCTTTCGCTGGGAAAACAATATTGTTGTTGAACAGTATATCAGGGGAAGAGAATTTTCGGTCGGAGTATTGCAGGGAAAAGCACTTCCGGTTATCGAGATTGCTCCGGTGGAAGGATTTTACGATTACAAGAACAAATATAAAGCGGGAAGTGCCGTTGAGACCTGCCCCGCCGAGCTTTCACAGGCACAGACCGCACAGATGCAGGCACAGGCAGAACTGGCAGCAAGCGTGCTCGGACTCGATACCTATGCCCGCATGGACTTTTTGATGGATGAGGATGGCAGAATGTATTGCCTCGAGGCAAACACACTGCCCGGAATGACCCCTACAAGTCTGATTCCGCAGGAGGCGGCAGCAGTTGGCTTGAATTACAACGAGCTGTGCGAGCAGTTGATTCGTATCTCAATGGAAAAATATGCAAAGAGGGCATAAGAAATGAAACAGATGACATTACAGAATATGGCGCAGGCGTGTGGCGGAACCGTGATCGCCGGAGCGTGCGACAGCAAAAAAGAAGCCGCCCGTATCGTGATTGATTCGAGAGAGGTAACACAAGGAGATGTCTTTGTTGCAATCAGAGGAGAACGCGTTGATGGACATCAATTCATTCCGGCAGTGTTTCAACAGGGCGCATTTGCAGTGATCTGTGAACAAAAGCCGGAGGACATAATAGGCCCGTGTATTCTTGTAGAATCAACAAGAGATGCACTTCGGGCGCTGGCGGCATTTTATCTGGATGTCCTTAACATACCGGTGGTCGGAATTACCGGTAGTGTCGGTAAGACAAGTACCAAGGAAATGATTGCGCGTGTACTGCAGCAGAAATATATCGTACATAAGACGGCGGGTAATTTTAACAACGAGATTGGCCTTCCGTTAACCGTTTTTTCAACACCGGAGGATGCACAGGTAGCAGTGCTTGAGATGGGAATCTCAGACTTTGGTGAAATGACAAGGCTTGCTAAAATTGCAAGGCCCAACATTATGGTCATCACAAACATCGGAATCTGCCACCTGGAATATCTTGGCACAAGAGATGGAATCTTAAAGGCCAAGACAGAGGTGTTTGATTATCTGAAACCGGATGCGACGGTTGTGTTAAACGGTGACGATGACAAGCTGTGTACCGTTAAAGCCGTGCAGGGCGAAGCCCCTGTCTTTTACGGAATTGGGGAAGAAGCTCCGGGAGAAGCAGTATACGGGAAAAAGGCCGTATATGCCGACGATATCGTAAGTCGCGGACTTCGCGGAATTGATTTTGTACTGAACCAAAACGGACAGTCGCGTAACGCGCATGTTGCAATACCCGGAGAACACAATATCTACAATGCCCTTGCGGCAGCAGCTGTAGGCGATGCATTGGGATTGACCCTCGATGAAATTGTGGCGGGAATCGCAGCGGCAAGAACCATCGGAGGAAGAACCAACCTGATTGATATGGGAGATTATCTCGTAATCGATGACTGCTATAATGCCAACCCGGTGTCCATGCGTGCAGCAATTGATGTGCTTGCACAGGCAGACGGGCGCACCATTGCAGTGCTTGGCGATATGGGAGAACTTGGAATCGATGAAAAAAAACTCCACTACGAGGTTGGAGCATATCTTGCGGAAAAGCACATCGACTGGCTGTTTGCGGCAGGAGAGCTGTCCCGTGAACTGGTACGCGGCGTTGAGGAATATCCGGATTTTACGACACAGTTCGATTATTTTGGAACAGACACAGACGCGTTGTGTAACTGTGTATGTGATTTTATACAGCCGGGGGATACGATTTTGGTTAAGGCGTCACATTTTTGCGGATACACGAGAATTGTGGAGAAGTTGACGAAGAAAAGTTAAAGAACATATGATAAAGAGATGAAAAAGACCCCCAAAATGTTCGTTGGAGATTAACATTTTGGGGGCATTTCATTCATGAGTAAGAAATGCTTCAAAAAGAGTGACAGCTCTTAATGTCTGTGGCCCTCGAGCATTTCTGTTATTATAGCCTGGCAGTAACTGCCAAGCTTTTTTTTGTCCTCTTTCGAAAGCAGTGAAACATCAATTGGTTCACCGTATTCTAAGATTACCTTTGCCGGACGAATAAATGGCATATGTTTTTCAAAAATATCGGCAGAACCGGTAATAGCCATCGGGACAATCTTGCATCCGGTCTTTTCTGCAATCTTGAAGCTTCCCTCCTTAAACGGAAGCATATCGAGCTCTGTCTCACCGTGCACGCGGGTTCCTTCCGGATAGATACACATGGAAATATCATTCTTGACATTCTCGATTCCCGCAAGAATTGTTTTTAAGCTGTCCTTGATATTTTCGCGATTGATAAATAAACAGTTGAGACGACGCATCCAGTTTGATAAAAGAGGAATTCTCTCTAAATTGTTTTTGGAAATATAGCCGGTGCGGCGCGGACAACGGGCATAGGAAATAATAATATCAAAATAACTGCGATGATTTCCGATATACAAAACGGCCTCGTCAGTAGGAACATTTTCCTCGCCGATAACAGTAAGCTTTACGCCGCTGAGAAAACATATGACACGGAATGCCCACTGCACGATACGAAGCTGTCGAAGCTCTGAGGCAGGACGATTCCGCTTGGTTAACAGCCATTCCACAAGAAGAATCGGACTGCTTAAAATTAAAAACAAGATAACAAAAAGTATTACGAATATCAGACGAATCATGATAAATTCCTTTCCAATAACAAATCTTTTCCTATCATAGCATAAAATGGACTGTCCTGACAATACAATGGTAAAAAGGGAATGCCTGATTTCAGAAATTGGGGGAAAGATATGAAAAAGATTGTGGTCGCAGGAGTTTGCCTGCTTGTAAGCTGTGTCATGCTTGGGGGATGCGGAGTAGAAGAGACGGATCGAAGCAAGGTGGAGGATATTGACTATACGGTTGTGGCAGATGAGGATCTTCCGGAGGCACTTGCCGAACAGATTGATTCGAGAGGAGACGAGGAAATCAAGCTTGTTTTTTCCGATGGTGAATACCTTTATCTTGCGCGAAGCTACGGTGTTCAGCCGGCTGGAAGCAGTATTCAGGTTCTTTCACTGTATCGCAGCAAAAATGCGATTGTACTTGACACCGAGTTGCTTGGAAGCGAGGATGCCAAGACACAAGACGAAAAGACCTCAAATCCATATATTGTGGTGAAACTTCGGGGTGATGAACAAAATGTTGTGTTTGAGTGATTTTGCAGGATTGACAAAACACTAGATATAGTGTTATAATAGCGACGAAAGAATTCTAGCATAAGGGAGGAACTGAAGGATGCAGCAATCTGACATTAGCAAAGTTCGTGCTTCCGTGCACCAGCGATGCGGCAACAAAGTTGTGATTCAGTTGGATCGAGGACGCAACAAGGTGGATATTCAGGAGGGTGTCATTCAGAATGCTTACCCGAGCGTATTTACCATCCTTGTAGACAGCACAGATGGAATGAATCCACCGCAATTGCTGTCCTTCTCCTATACTGATATCATAACCAGAGATATCCGTATGAAGTTGTGCTAAGCGATTGATTTATCAATGCATAAAGACCTTCTTGTTTGAATAGTTATTGTATAGCGATTCAAATAAAGGAGGTCTTTTTGTATGGAATTATCACAACAGTTGGCGTGTCAGGAAACACAGATCCGTGTGATGGCAGATAAGGGAAGAGCAACGACCCAGGTTACGCTGGATGACGATTACAATCTGGCAGATTATAAGCCGGATATTCTAAAACTCATTGAGGAAAAAGGACAGGTGCGCATCGACGAGGTGAAGGCGCTGAAAAGTCAGGTGCAGGTGCGTGGAACACTGCAGTTTGAAGTGCTGTATCGAAGCGCGAGAGAAGATGGATTTGTGAGCAGTCTGAAGGGAGAACTGCCGTTTCAGGAAACCGTCCGCATGGATGAAGCGCAGGAGTATGATACCGTATTTCTTGTGCCGGAGCTGGAGGATTTGTCGGTAGGCCTGATTAATTCCAGAAAGCTTGAGATTCGTGCGCTCATTACCTTGCAGCTCCAACTGATGGAGCCGGTGACCCATCATCTGACCTGTGGACTTGAGGGCGATTATGGGGAGGATGTGCAGCAGAAAACAAGCTGCATACAGGCCCTCGAGCTGATGGAACAGAAAAAAGATACGAGCCGTTTTCACAGTGAGCTGACGCTTCCTTCCAATAAACCGAATGTGCAGGAAATTATCTGGTATTCTTCGCAGCTTCGCGGACTCGAGAGCCGGCTTACAGAGGGAAAGCTACAGCTGACCGGGGAACTTCTGATACATATGGTATATCGAAGCTTTGAGGAATCGCAGCAGATGCAGTGTCTGGAACTGGCTGTGCCGATGCAGACAGAGCTTGCCGTGCCGGAGGCGGATGAAGACATGATATCCTGGATCAGGGTGCGTATGCTGACCGGAGAACTTGAAGCGATGGAAGATTTTGACGGGGAACAGCGCGTGCTGAATCTGGAAACTGTGCTGGAAGTCGATATGACATTTTGGCAGGAGCGGGAGCTTTGTCTGCTGCAGGATGCCTATGCACTCGGACATGAGCTGACAACCGGGACAAAAGAAGTATCTTTGCCGCAGCTGCTTGTGAAAAATGATTCGCGTTTCCGCATGAATGAGAGGATTGAACTGCCGGAGGAGGCAAGAGTGCTTCAGATCTGTTCAAGCACAGGAAGTGTGCAGATCGAAGAAATTACTCCGGCGGACGGACATCTCGAAGTAGACGGAATATTAAAGTTAAAGCTGCTTTATGTAGCGGCAGACGATGATCTTCCGCTTGTGGCAGTCTCTGAGACACTGCCCTTCCATGAGATTATTGAAGCACCGGGATTATTGCCGGATAAAGGCAATTATACTTATGAGCTGGAACCGGGCATAGACCTTCTGACAACGATGCTGCTCGACCAGAAACAGATTGAGTGCAAGGCACAGATTCGATTGTGTGCAGCTGTGTTTGAAAACCACCCGGTGATGACGATCGAACATCTTCAGATGGAGCCGATGGATCGGGAAAAGCTGCAGAGCAGACCGGGAATTATTGGATATATTGTAAAAGAAGGTGAGAACCTGTGGCAGATCGCAAAAGCGCATGGCGTCACGGTTTCACAGATTATGGAACAAAACAATCTGGCGGATGATACGGTCAAAGCCGGAGACAAACTTATGATCGTCCACACGATTGGTTGAAATTACTGTGCGGGAGTGATATACTTCGTGTAGATAGCTCTTCAAACCGGAGTATATCATTTCAGCGACCGATTGATACCACAATGAGGATAAATGATGAATTTTTTGGAAAATAAAAAAAGGCTGCTTGCAGCCGCACTTATTTCGACACTGGCATTTGGAACCTTGCAGAGCGTCGGAGCAACAACCATTCAGAATGCAAAGGACAAGATTAACGAGACAAATCAGAACCTTGATGAAGTCAACCGGAAGATTGACGACATTGAAAGACAGCAGAACGGTCTTCAGAATGAGATTGATGCCCTTGATTCAGAACTCGTAAATCTCCTTCTGGATATTTCCATTCTTGAGGATGAGATTGATTTAAAAACACAGGCAATTGAAAAAGCAACACAGGATCTGGAAATTGCGCAGGAACAGGCAGACACACAGTATGAGCAGATGAAGAGCCGCATTCGCTTCATGTATGAGCGCGGTGATAATGTTATGATCGAAGCGCTGCTTGGAGCGGGAAGCATGGCAGATTTCCTGAATCGTGTGGAGTACTTTAATCAGATTTATGACTATGACCGCAACATGCTCGACGAGTATAAGGAGACTATCGCGCAGGTTGCAACGCTCAAGCAAAATCTTGAGCTGGAGCAGCAGGAGATGGTGGCGCTTCTTGAAAATCAGGAACACCAGTCACAGGAACTGAAGAAGCTGCTTGATTCAAAGCGCGCAACCATGAGTGATTTTGATACGAAGCTGGCACAGGCCGAGAATCTTGCCAAGCAGTATAAGGAGACAATTCGTCAGCAGAACGAGATTATCGTTGCCGAGCAGGCGCGAATTGCCCGCGAGGAAGAGCGCCGTCGCCAGGAGGAGGAACGACGCCGCAGAGAAGAAGAGGAACGGCGCCGTCAGGAGCAGCTTGCAGCAGCCAATAATAACAACAATAACAATAACAATACCTCAAATGAATCAGGCGGAGATGATTCACAGCTGACAGGTGGATCAGACCCTGCCTATGCGACCAATATCAGTGGTCAGGAGGTTGTCGATTTTGCCAAGCAGTTTATCGGAAATCCCTATGTATGGGGCGGTACAAGCCTGACAAACGGCTGTGACTGTTCCGGATTTGTAATGAGTGTTTTTGCACATTTCGGAATCAGTCTTCCCCACAGCTCGCTGGCACTCAGAAGCTGCGGAAGAGAAGTAAGCTATAACAATGCAAAGCCGGGTGACCTGATTTGCTACAGCGGACATGTGGCAATCTATATCGGTGGAGGACGCATTGTCGGAGCACAGAGCACAGCGGTCGGTATCGCGACACAGAATGCGACCTATCGCCAGATTCTTTCCGTGCGCCGCGTGCTCTAAGCAGAGAGGAAATCAATGAAACAGGAGAAAATCATGCACTGTTGCAGACGCTTGTCTGTAACAGTGCTTCTGTTTGTGCTTATGAGCCTTTGCGGCTGCGGGGCGAGACAGAAAACGATTATTTTTTCAGAAAATCTGGATAAGACGGCGGTGACGATTGACGGGACAGCATATCCGCTTCGCGAGCTGGCGTTTTATGTTGCGTACGAGGAAAAAGTGATACAGGAGCAGGCGCTTGTCTATGATTCGGACAATCCCAAGGCCTATTGGAATACACATATCAACGGGAACTTTGTGCGCATTCGTGCCAGAAATGAGGCGATGGAGCAGGCGGTTCATGACATCATTTTTTACAATATGGCACAGCAGCTGGGCATGGAGCTTTCAGAGGACGAAGAAGCGTATGCAAGACTGATGGCTACAGATTTTTGGATGGATCTCGGAGAAGAAGGACAGAACCGGCTTGGTATTACCGAAGAAGAATTGTCAGATAGCGTGCACCGCATGGCAATTGCGCAGAAATATCAACAGCTGCATGCGGCCATGAATGATGCCACGGAAGAGTCGTTTGATTGCTCCGGAGAGAACTATAAAAAAATGCTGGAAGAAGAACATGAATACAAGGTGAAGGACAGCATCTGGAAGGGTATCCAGATGGGAACGGTCACGCTGGATAATTGATGGATTTTTTGCATCAAAACCGTGAAGGTATTGGGCAGTTACGGATTTGCAGGAAAAAACCTGCAGGAGAGGACAGGTTGTAAGATGTTACAGAATGAAAAACAAATAAAGATCGGTCGAAACGACCCTTGCTGGTGCCATAGTGGCAGAAAATATAAACAGTGTCATATGGCGATGGATGAGAAAATCGCCCGTTTCAGGCAGGAAGGGCATATTGTGCCGGACCATTCCATAATAAAGACTCCGGAACAGATTGAAAAAATTAAAGAGAGCGCCAAGATTAATATCGCAGTGCTTGACTATGTTGCAGAGCATATCGGGGAGGGCGTGACAACCGAGGAGATTGACAACTGGGTATACGAGCTTACCACCCGGATGGGAGGAATTCCCGCACCGCTCAACTATCAGGGATTTCCGAAAAGCGTGTGTACTTCCGTCAACGAGCAGGTGTGCCACGGAATTCCGGATGCGGGCACGGTGCTAAAGAGTGGTGACATCATCAATGTCGACTGCTCCACTATTTTGCATGGTTACTTCTCAGACTCGTCCCGGATGTTTTGTATCGGGGATGTGAGCGAGGAGAAAAAGCGTCTCGTACAGATTACAAAGGAGTGCTGTGAGGCCGGTCTTCGCGAGGTAAAACCTTGGGGCTTTCTCGGTGATATGGGCCAGGCAGTACACGATCATGCATATAATAACGGGTACACGATCGTGCGCGAAATCGGGGGCCATGGCGTGGGTATTGACTTTCATGAGGATCCGTGGGTTGGCTATCATACAAAGCGCGGAACAGAGATGCTTTTGGTTCCCGGTATGATTTTTACCATTGAGCCGATGGTAAACATGGGAAAAGCCGACATCTATATCGATGATAAGAATGACTGGACGGTCTACACGCAGGACGGAAAGCCCTCCGCACAGTGGGAACTCATGGTACTTGTGACTGAAGACGGCGCAGAAGTGCTGTCCTGGTAAAATCAGTCAAGAACATCCTCCGAGTGTTGATTGCGATTTTTGGCAAACACACACAATTTGTTATTTAAATCACAGGTGGCGAGCAGAACCTCCTTGGGGTCCGGATAACCGAGACTGCTGAGCTGGGATGTGAGCCACTTTTTGTTTTTGCCGGAATGGGCAAGATTGTGCTCGAGAATTTTTCCGTCAACGATAAGCGTTGCGGTCATGTCCTCTGAGGGAACCTGAAGCTTCAGATCAGCAGGTGTCACAGGGTGTTCGCTGCTGATTGGCAAAAAGCTGATTCGCCCATTGCCTTCAAGGATTGCCGTCTGAATTTTTGACACATCAAAATAACCGCTGATGCGGCACTGGACGAGAAACTCGTTAATATCAATTTTCGCTTTGCGAAGATTCTGCTCATAGATGACGCCGTGATGTAACAGTACCAGTGGTTTCCCGGTGAGAAAACGACGAAGACACATCGACTTTTGTCCGAGCCATGAGAAAAAAGTTGCAAGCAGACCATAGATAATCATGGCTGTGAGCGGACGGTGATAATCCTCGAGATTCGTCGCAAGCTCCGCCGCAATCGAGCCGATGGTGATACCGTTGATGTAATCGAAAAGACTCATCTGCGACATCTGGCGATATCCCATGATCTTGGTAAGAATGAATAAAACAAGGACGGATAAGGCTGCAAATAAGATGACAGAATATATTTCCTGAAACATAAAACCTCCAAACATTTTTTGGTACTAGAATCTGTCGGAAAGCAGGAAATATGCGTACGAATTGCAAAAAAATACATGATGCGGTAAAATAATTATTTATGATGAATCATTAGCAGGAGGTTTCCAAGTGAAGATACATGATATTCCGATTAATGGAATTATTCAGATTCGTGTGACGCAGGCAGATATGCGCTTTGAGTGTGACGCAATCGTTGTTGCTACAAGAGAAGACGGATTGTACTTAACCCCGATTAAACACGAAGGCCAGTTGATTGATTTTCAAAGTGACAAGGTTCAGATTCTTGCATTTTACATTGTAGACGGAAAACAGCCGCTTGGCTGGAGCGGATGCAGAATTCGAAAGGACACCTACCAGGGAAAACTGTGCCATGTGTTGACAACCAAGAAGGACAGCGTGCGTGTCAATCGCCGTGGCGCTCCGAGAATCAAAACAGATATGAACGCTTCGGTTCGCTATCTGACAGAGGATCGGGAGATTGATGTCATTGTGCGCAACTACAGCAAAACAGGAATTTGCTTTACCTCGCGCACAGATATTCACAGGCGCGATTATGGCGCAATTGTATTAACCATTCATGATCTTCAACACCAGAAACGAGTGGTGCTTCGACTTTATGTTCTTCGAAAGGTGCCGATTTCAGACGGATTTTACAGCTACGGAGCCAAGATTGTTCAGCCGGAAGAAGCATGGGAAGAATATGTAGCGCTTAAAACCGAAGATATCAAGAAAAAACTAAGTCAGACATTGACACAATAGAAGACACCATGATAACATGTCACCGTAGTAAAGTGAAGAATGATGCGAAAGAGAGGAAGAGGACATGAAGAAGAAGTTAGCAGCAATCGCATTGATGACAGTGATGTCAGTAGCTTGTTTGACCGGATGCGGATCAAAGGACGAGTCGGGAAAGACTTTTACCGTCGGATTTGATGCGGAGTATCCGCCCTACGGTTATATGGATGACAATGGAGATTATACCGGTTTCGACTTAGAGCTTGCACAGGCTGTGTGTGAGATGGAGGGTTGGGAGCTTGTAAAGCAGCCGATCGACTGGGACTCTAAGGATATGGAGCTTGACAGTGGTTCCATCGATTGTATCTGGAACGGATTTACCATCAACGGTCGTGAGGATGACTATGAGTGGTCACAGGCATATGCTGACAACAGTCAGGTAATGGTTGTATCAGAGAGCGCGGGAATCAATTCTCTTGCAGATCTCGCGGGCAAGACCGTAGGTGTTCAGGCAGCAAGTGCAGCACTTCAGGTACTTGAGGAAGATCAGGCAGAGCTTTCGGCAACCTTTGGAGCACTTCAGGAGTTTGCAGATTACAACAGTGCATTTGTAGAGCTTCAGGCTGGATCAGTTGATGCAGTTGCAATGGATATCGGAGTTGCAAACTATCAGCTCAAGAGCCGTGGAGAAGGATTTAAGATTTTGGATGAGGCACTCAACTCTGAGCAGTATGGAGTCGGTTTCAAAAAGGGTAATACCAAGCTTCGCGATACGGTTGATAAAGATATCACCAAGCTTGCTGAAGACGGAACCATTGCAAAGCTTGCAGAGAAATATGATATTACCGATTTGATTTGTATCGGAAAATAGTGCGTTTGTAAAATGCATCCGTACATACAGGAGGAAATGTGATGTCGGTTTGGTCCTGGCTTGTAGATGTTGCCACTGAAGCAATCACAATGATACCCGGGCTGGCAGGCGGATTGGTAAAGTCCATCAGTATATTCTGTTGGACTTTACTTTTCGCCTTGCCGCTGGGACTTTTGATTGCATTTGGACGAATGTCAAAGAGAAAAGTATTCGGAAGATTCCATGTCATTCGTTCTTTCACAAAATTATACATAGATATCATGAGAGGAACACCCCTCATGCTGCAGCTCATGGTGGTCTTTTACGGACCGTACTATCTGTGGGGAGCGAATATCGCGGGATTCCGTTATCCGGCGATTATTATTGCGTTCTCCCTGAACTATGCAGCGTATTTTGGAGAAATCTATCGTTCCGGAATCGAGTCTATGCCGCTTGGTCAGTATGAGGCAGCACAGGTTCTCGGATATACAAGGGGGCAGACCTTTTTCAAAATCATACTGCCGCAGGTAATCAAGCGTATATTACCCGCAGTGACCAATGAGGTCATCACGCTGGTGAAAGACACCTCGCTTGCATTTTCTCTTGCATATATGGAGATGTTTACGCTTGCAAAGCAGATTGCGGCGAAAAATACCACATTTCTTCCGTTTGTTGTATCCGGAATCTTCTACTTTGTATTCAATGCGGTAGTGGCAAGAATCATGAACGGACTGGAAAAAAAGATGGATTATTACAGATAAGGAGCCGGGAAAGCGATGAATATATTAGAGATGAATCATATCAAAAAAAGCTTCGATGGCCACGAAGTGTTAAAAGATATCTCGCTGACGGTCGAAGAGGGACAGGTACAGGCGATTATCGGTCCGTCCGGATCCGGCAAATCGACATTGATGCGCTGTGCGGTCATGCTTGAGAAGATCGATGGCGGAAGCATCAGCTATGTCGGAGAGAAAGCAGCGTGGACAAGACACGACGGAACTGTGGAGTATGCGGATAGGGCCAAGATGCACAACCTTCGCAAAAACTACGGAATGGTATTCCAGAACTTTCATCTGTTTCCGCATTACAGCGTACTGAAAAATGTGATGGATGCACCGCTTCATGTGCAAAAGCGTGACAGACATGAAGTGGAGGAAGTGGCAATGGAGCTCTTAAAAAAGATGGGACTTGCGGATAAGGCGAAGGCGTATCCGTACCAGCTGTCCGGCGGACAGCAGCAGCGCGTATCGATTGCGCGGGCGCTTGCCATGAAGCCGCGGATTCTGTTTTTTGACGAGCCGACCTCCGAGCTTGACCCGGAGCTGACCGGAGACATCCTTCGCGTCATCAAAGACCTGGCGGCAGAGCGCATGACGATGGTCATTGTTACACATGAGATGAATTTTGCCCGCAATGTGGCAGATCATATAGTGTTCATGGAACATGGTGTGATTTTACAGCAGGGAACGCCGGAAGAACTGTTTGCTTCCGACAACGCGAGAATGCAGGAATTTTTAGGAAGATATGAGTAACTATTCAGATGAGGCTGAATAGTTACTCTTTTTTGATTTAACCTTGATAAATGCTATTTGCTTGCTTCATACGCCTCGCGGACAGCTTTTGCCAGCTGATCGCCGCAGGAGGTATTCTTGTAGCCGCATTTGATGCCGCCGATGCGCTGTTCAATCTCCTCGACAGTCATTCCCTCCACAAGCTTGGGAATCGCCTGAAGGTTGCCGTGGCAGCCTCCGTAGAACTTTACATTTTTTACAATGTTGCCATCTAACTCGAGATCAATCTGCGTCGAGCAGGTTCCTTTTGTCTTGTATGTGTACATATCTTTTGTCTCCTTTTGAAATTAGAAAATTGTGATTGAGAAATTACAAGTGAAGGATTTTGCTTCGCTGCCTGGCAGCGTTTATGGCAGCTTCCCATCATCTGCTCCGGTTGCCTGTCGGTGTCTCGCTGTTCCTTCAGCCTCGACTCGATTTGTCCTTCGCACAAATAGTCTTCGGCTTTCATCTATGACAGACGAAACACTTACGATTCGCTTGCACTTCGCCAGACAAATGTCGCATCTGACGGGAACTGCCACGAATCTTGCCGGCAGCATTTATGGCAGTGTCACTATCATCTGCTCCGGTTGTCTGTCGGTGTCAACAACTCGAAAGCACTCCGCAACCACTGAAAACTAGATTAATCGTAACACGCTCCGACAGAAAGTCAAGCAAATTGTTCATGGAAAATTTACATTTTGTTACGATTGTGTTTGCATTCATTTTATAGAATGGGGAAGCTGTAAAGAGTTATTACTTGTTAAATAACGCATTGCATGGTAGAATAGTTCGGATAAGGGCAAATCCCTTGGATGAAAAGATAGTAAGACGGAGAACCGTCGGATAGTAGATAGGAGTAAAATATGAGTCTGGTTGAAAAGATGTTTGGTACACACAGTGAGCGCGAAATCAAGAGAATTATGCCACTGGTAGACAAAATCGAGGCACTGCGTCCGCAAATGCAGCAGATGACGGACGAGCAGATGAGAGACAAGACGAAAGAGTTTAAGGACCGTTTGCAAAACGGTGAGACATTGGATGATATTCTTGTTGAGGCGTACGCGCTTGTCCGTGAGGCAGCGGTGCGTACACTTGGAATGGAGCATTATCGCGTACAGTTGATTGGTGGAATCGTATTACATCAGGGCCGTATTGCAGAGATGCGTACCGGAGAAGGAAAGACACTCGTTTCAACACTTCCTGCATACTTAAATGCACTGGAAGGAAAGGGTGTTCATATCGTAACCGTCAATGACTATCTGGCAAAGCGTGATGCAGAGCAGATGGGACAGGTACATGAATTTTTGGGACTCACGGTTGGCTGTGTATTAAACAGCATGGACAACGACGAGCGTCGCGAACAGTACAACTGTGATATCACATATATCACCAATAATGAGCTGGGATTCGATTATCTGCGTGACAACATGGTTATCTATAAGGAACAGCTTGTTCAGCGTGGTCTTCATTATGTTATCATCGATGAGGTCGATTCGGTACTCATTGACGAGGCGCGTACACCGCTTATCATTTCCGGACAGAGTGGAAAATCAACCAAGCTTTACGAAGCGTGCGACATACTCGCAAGACAGATGCAGCGCGGTGAGGCGAGCGGTGAGTTCAACAAGATGGATGCCATCATGGGTGTCGAGATTGAGGAGACCGGAGACTTCATCGTAAACGAGAAGGACAAGGTCGTAAACTTAACCGAGCAGGGTGTTGCAAAGGTTGAGCAGTTCTTCAAGATTGAGAACCTTGCAGATGCGGAAAATCTTGAGATTCAGCACAATATTATCCTTGCACTTCGCGCACATCATTTGATGTTCCGCGATAAGGATTATGTTGTTAAAGATGATGAAGTTCTGATTGTCGATGAGTTTACCGGCCGTATCATGCCGGGACGCCGTTATTCAGACGGATTGCATCAGGCAATCGAGGCAAAAGAGCATGTAAAGGTAAAGCGCGAGAGCAGAACACTCGCAACCATTACCTTCCAGAACTTCTTTAACAAGTTCGAGAAAAAAGCCGGAATGACCGGTACTGCTCTGACGGAGGAAAAAGAGTTTCGTGATATCTACGGAATGGATGTTGTAGAGATTCCTACGAACCGTCCGGTTATCCGTATCGATCATCAGGATGCAGTTTATAAGACAAAGAAAGAAAAATTTGAGGCCGTTGTAAGAGAGGTCAAAGCTTCTCACGAGAAGGGACAGCCGGTATTGGTCGGAACCATTACCATCGAGACCTCCGAACTGCTCTCTAAGATGTTAAACCGCGAGGGAATCAAGCATCAGGTATTGAATGCAAAATTCCATGAGATGGAGGCTGAGATCGTATCACATGCAGGAGAGCATGGAACGGTAACAATCGCAACCAATATGGCAGGTCGTGGTACCGATATTAAGCTTGACGAAGAAGCGGTAGCAGCAGGCGGATTGAAGATCATCGGAACCGAGCGCCATGAGTCAAGACGAATTGATAATCAGCTCCGTGGTCGTTCCGGTCGTCAGGGAGATCCCGGAGAGTCGAAATTCTATATCGCACTTGAAGACGATTTGATGCGCTTGTTCGGATCCGAGCGTCTGATGAATGTATTTAACGCACTCGGTGTGCCGGAGGGTGAAGAGATCCAGCATAAGATGCTGACGAACGCCATCGAGAAGGCACAGATGAAGATTGAGAGCAACAACTTTGGAATTCGTAAGAACCTGCTCGATTACGATCAGGTGAATAATGATCAGCGTGAGATTATCTACGAGGAGCGCGCCCGTGTACTGAACGGTGAGAGCATGCGTGATGCCATCTACAAGATGATGACGGATTTCGTGGAAAGCGCAGTAGATACCTGTATTTCCGATGATGTACCGCAGGAAGAGTGGGATTTGAACGAGTTACATCAGATTTTGCTCCCGGTTATTCCGATGGAGCCTGTAACACCCGAACAGGTAAAAGAATACAAAAATTCCAAAGAGCTCAAGCATGCATTAAAAGAGCGTGCAGTCAAGCTGTATGAGGCAAAAGAGGCAGAATTCCCCGAGCCGGAAGCAGTTCGTGAGCTTGAGCGTGTTGTACTGTTAAAATCAATCGACAGAAAGTGGATGTCACACATTGATGATATGGATCAGTTGCGTCAGGGAATTGGTCTTCAGACCTTTGCGCAGCGTGACCCGTTAGTAGAGTATAAGCTGGCAGGATTTGAGATGTTCGACGCAATGACTGCAGGAATTGCAGAGGATACCCTTCGTCTGCTGTTCCATGTAAGAGTTGAGCAGAAGGTAGAGCGTGAGCAGGTTGCGAAGGTAACAGGAACCAACAAGGATGATTCCGTTGCAGCAGCGCCGAAGAAACGCGAAACCAAGAAGGTCTATCCGAATGATCCCTGTCCTTGCGGATCCGGTAAAAAATATAAACAGTGCTGTGGAAGATCGTAGTTTTTGCCGATATAGATGAAAAGTAACTGTATCAACAGTTGTAAAAACTACGGAGGTACGAATGGAACATAGATTATGGCGCCGCGTCACGGTATTCTTTGCAGTTGTGTTATGCATGCTTTTTACGGGAAGCCGCCCGGTGGACGCAGTAACTGTAAGCTCAGATGCGCAGGCGCGCAAGGTGATGGAACAGGCATTTGAAAATGGAGACCTTGAGCTTGTCATAACCGTGAACATGACCTTGTCGGTGGAACGCAGTGTGGCCGAAAAAGAAATCAAGAACTATGCAAAGCATCTGGTGGAATTGTTAGAGCAGGCTGCACTGAATAACAGTAAGGTGATGGATGGTTATTCCTACAAGAGTGAGTGGAGTGGTAATAGAGTTACCTATCGGTTCGATATTTCAGACACCTATGCCAAAAAGGTTACCATTCTCAAATCAGAAAAGGATGCCTATAAAAAAGCACTCAAAGCACTGAAAAAAAGGGATTACAAGACCAAATTCTACTGCGGTGATGCCAAGTATTATGAGGTGTTCATGAAAGTGCTGGAACAGCATCCGGAGTATAACTATGCAATCGCGCGCTGGCGGAATTCGGATGGAGATGTTTGTGGCTTCCAAAGCACCAGGCTTACGACAGCCCAGATTAAGACGAAGATGAGCAAAGCCAATAAAAAAGCGGATGCGATTCTAAGCAGAATTATCCGGAAGGATATGAATACAAAAGAAAAAATTACAGCGATTCATGACTATCTGGTATTAAACTGTAAATACTACGAAGGAAACGAGTTGAACTCCGCTTCTGATGTATACACTGCTTACGGATGTCTCGTGAACGGGACTGCTGTGTGTCAGGGATATGCAGCAGCCTTTAACCTGTTAGTGTCAAAAGCAGGGATTCGCTCGATTGCAGTCTGTGGAAGCGCAGGGGGCGGCTCGCATGCATGGAATTATGTGAAATGCGGCAACGAGTACCGCTATGTGGATGTCACATGGGATGACCCGGTTCCGGACCGCGGACCGAACGGAAATATTTCCACGAAGTATTTCTATGTAACCGAGTCACAGCTTGAGAGAACCCATCGCTGGACCAAAACCGGCTACACCAAAAAGTATGTCGACTATTCGTAGAAGACAAGAACATACATTCGAAAAACTATATACAAATAAAAATAAATCTGCTATAATAGCAACTACGCTCACAGAACGGATAGTTGTTTGTAGCAGATTTTTTGACCTTGACAGATGGCGGAGGAAACCATGGATCATTTTGTTTTGCACAGTGAATACAGTCCCACCGGCGATCAGCCGCAGGCGATTGATGAACTCGTAAAAGGCTTTCGGGAGGGCAACCAGTTCCAGACATTACTGGGTGTCACCGGTTCCGGCAAGACCTTTACGATGGCGAATATCATAGAAAAACTCAATAAGCCGACACTGATCATCGCACACAATAAGACGCTGGCGGCGCAGCTGTACTCTGAGTTCAAGGAATTTTTCCCGGAGAATGCGGTAGAATATTTTGTAAGTTACTATGATTACTATCAGCCGGAGGCATATGTGCCGTCTTCGGATACTTATATTGCAAAGGATTCTTCCATCAATGAGGAGATTGACAAACTGCGACTCTCCGCCACAGCATCCCTGATTGAGCGAAAGGATGTCATTATCATTGCCAGTGTGTCCTGTATCTACGGTCTTGGCAGCCCGGAAGACTTATTCAATATGATGGTATCCCTGCGCCCGGGAATGATTGTTGATCGCGATGATATCCTGCGCGCACTGGTAGATATTCAGTATACGAGAAATGAGATGGATTTCCACAGAGGAACCTTCCGTGTGCACGGAGATGTGATCGAAGTCCTTCCTGCCAATAACAGTGATTATGCGATTCGAATCGAGATGTTCGGTGATGAGATTGACCGCATCACACAGATTGATGTGCTGACCGGCGAGATCAAGGCGTCACTTGAACATGTAGCGATTTTCCCGGCATCCCATTATGTCGTTCCGCAGGAGAAAATTAACGCTGCCTGTGAGAATATCGAAAAAGAACTGGAGGAGCGCGTGCGCTATTTCAAGAGTGAGGACAAGCTACTTGAAGCACAGCGCATTTCTGAGCGCACGAACTTTGATATCGAGATGCTTCGCGAGACCGGATTTTGCAGTGGCATTGAGAATTATTCGAGACATCTTGCGGGAACGGAAGCCGGCGCAACACCGCTGACACTGATGAATTATTTCCCGGATGAATTTCTGATCATCGTTGACGAGTCCCACATTACACTGCCGCAGGTGCGCGGAATGTATGCCGGTGACCGCTCCAGAAAAAATACACTGGTAGAGTACGGCTTCCGGCTGCCATCGGCACTCGACAACCGACCGCTCAATTTCGATGAGTTTGAGTCAAAAATTGACCAGATGCTTTTTGTGTCTGCGACACCCGGAGATTATGAGCGAGATCACGAGCTGGCCCGTGCGCAGCAGATTATTCGTCCGACCGGACTTCTTGACCCGAGTATCGATGTGCGTCCGGTAGAGGGACAGATTGACGATTTGATCGGCGAGGTGAACAAGGAGACCGCGAATGGCAATAAAGTGCTCATTACCACGCTGACCAAGCGTATGGCAGAGGATTTGACAGACTACATGAAAGAAGTCGGAATCCGGGTAAAATATCTGCATTCCGACATTGATACACTTGAGCGGGCGGAGATCATCCGTGATCTGCGACTGGATGTATTCGATGTGCTCGTTGGAATTAACCTGCTTCGAGAGGGACTGGATATTCCTGAAATTACACTGGTTGCGATTCTTGATGCGGATAAAGAAGGCTTCCTTCGTTCGGAGACCTCACTGATTCAGACAATCGGACGAGCAGCCCGCAACAGCGAGGGACATGTCATTATGTACGCCGACACGATCACGGATTCTATGCGTGTAGCGATTGATGAGACGAATCGAAGAAGAGGAATTCAGGAAGCTTACAACAGGGAGCACGGTATTACGCCGACCACAATTCAGAAATCTGTGCGCGAATTGATTTCCATTTCCAAGAAGGTTGCTCAGGAGGAGCAGAACTTCAAGAAAGATCCCGAGTCAATGAACCGCGGCGAATTAGAGAAGCTGATTAAGGATGTCGAAAAGAAGATGAAATCCGCAGCGACAGATCTGAACTTCGAGGCAGCAGCACAGCTGCGCGACCAAATGATAGAACTTCGCAAAATGTTGGAGGAAATTAGCGAATGAGTAATAAAAAATGGATAAAAATCAGAGGGGCGTGCGAGCACAACCTCAAAAATATAGATTTGGATATTCCGCGTGATGAATTTGTTGTGCTTACAGGACTGAGCGGTTCGGGAAAATCATCACTTGCGTTCGACACCATTTATGCAGAGGGACAACGCAGATACATGGAATCACTGTCTTCCTATGCCCGCATGTTCTTAGGTCAGATGGAAAAGCCCAATGTTGAGAAAATCGAAGGACTCTCGCCGGCGATTTCGATTGATCAGAAATCTACCAACCGCAACCCGCGTTCGACCGTTGGAACGGTGACAGAGATCTATGATTATTTCCGTCTGCTCTATGCGAGAGCAGGGATTCCCCACTGCCCGAAATGCGGAAAAGAAATAAAGCGCCAGACCGTTGACCAGATGGTGGACCAGATCATGGAGCTTCCGGAGCGCACGAAGATTCAGCTGCTTGCGCCGGTTGTTCGCGGACGAAAAGGAACACATCAGAAACTTTTCGAGCAGGCGAAGCGCAGCGGATATGTGCGTGCAATTGTAGATGGAAATCTATATGAACTGGAGGAGGAGATCTCGCTCGATAAGAACATCAAGCATAACATCGAGATTGTGGTCGATCGACTGGTTGTAAAAGAAGGAATCGAAAAACGACTGACCGATTCGATTGAGAATGTGCTGGAACTGGCAGAAGGACTGATGGTTGTCGATGTGGCAGATGCCGAGCCGATGAATTTTTCCATGAGTTTTTCATGCCCGGACTGCGGAATCAGCATCGATGAGATTGAGCCGCGAAGCTTTTCGTTTAACAATCCCTTTGGGGCATGTCCGGAGTGCTACGGATTGGGATATCGCATGGAATTCCATGAGGATTTGATGATTCCGGACAAGAATCTGTCGCTGGCAGAAGGTGCCATTCAGGTGAACGGCTGGCAGTCATCAACGGATCCGAAGAGCTATACCCATGCCATTCTTCTGGCACTTTCACAGGCATATGGATTTTCGCTCGACACACCCTACAAGGATTTGTCGGACGAGGTGCGCGATATGCTGATCAATGGTGCAGATCGAAGCGTGAAGGTGCATTATAAAGGACAGCGCGGCGAGGGTGTGTACGATGTCGAGTTCGAGGGACTGATTAAGAATTCAAACCGTCGATATCGCGAGACCGCCTCAGACGCTTCAAAGCAGGATTACGAAGAATTCATGCGCATCACACCCTGTGCCGTGTGCAAGGGACAGAGACTGAAAAAAGAAGCCTTGGCAGTAACAATCGCTGACAAAAATATCTATGAGATTACCCAGATAAGTATTGGAAAGCTTCATAAATTTCTTGGTGAGATGGAACTGACGAAGCAGCAACAGCTGATCGGAGAACAGATTTTGCGCGAAATTCGCGCACGAGTGCAGTTTTTGATGGATGTAGGTCTGGATTATTTGTCGTTGGCGCGCGCGACATCAACACTTTCCGGAGGCGAGGCACAGCGAATCCGTCTGGCGACACAGATTGGCTCCGGCTTAGTTGGCGTGGCATATATTCTTGATGAACCGAGTATCGGACTGCATCAGAGGGACAATGACAAGCTGCTCGCGACACTCAAGCATCTGCGTGATCTGGGCAACACATTGATTGTCGTAGAGCATGACGAGGATACGATGCGTGAAGCCGACTTTATTGTGGATATCGGACCCGGAGCGGGCGAACACGGTGGGGAAGTCATCGCGTGCGGAACGGCGGAAGAGATTATGAAAAATCCCAACTCGATTACCGGGGCATATCTGAGCGGAAAGCGGCGTATCCCTGTGCCGGGTGAACGCAGAACCCCCACCGGATGGCTCAGGATAAAGGGAGCCAGAGAGAACAACCTGAAGAATATCGATGTCGACATCCCGCTTGGCGTGATGACCTGTGTAACGGGTGTTTCCGGATCGGGAAAGAGTTCGCTAACCAATGAGATTTTATATAAAAAGCTTGCGAAAGAACTCAATCGTGCCCGTACCATTGCCGGTGAACACGACGAGATCATCGGACTTACACAATTGGACAAGGTCATCGACATTGACCAGTCACCAATCGGCAGGACACCGCGCTCAAACCCCGCGACCTATACCGGTGTGTTTGATATGATTCGAGATCTGTTTGCGGCGACACCGGACGCCAAGGCAAAAGGGTATAAAAAAGGCCGTTTCAGCTTCAATGTCAAGGGCGGCCGCTGCGAGGCATGCTCGGGAGACGGAATTATCAAGATTGAGATGCACTTTTTGCCGGATGTCTATGTGCCGTGTGAGGTGTGCGGCGGTAAACGCTATAACCGCGAGACGCTGGATGTGCGCTATAAGGGAAAAAATATTTACGATGTGCTGAATATGACTGTTGAAGAAGCACTCGAATTTTTCAAACATGTTCCTTCCATTCACAACAAGATGCAGACACTTTACGATGTCGGACTTTCCTACATCCGACTCGGACAACCCTCGACAGAACTCTCCGGAGGCGAGGCGCAGCGGATCAAGCTCGCGACTGAGCTAAGCCGCAGGAGCACCGGAAAGACAATTTATATTCTTGATGAGCCGACAACCGGACTGCACTTTGAGGATGTCAACAAGCTGGTGGAAATCTTGCGCAGACTTTCAACCGGTGGCAATACGGTTGTGGTCATTGAGCACAATTTAGATGTCATCAAGACCGCAGACTATATCATTGATATGGGACCCGAGGGTGGAGACCGTGGAGGCACCGTCATCGCATCGGGAACACCCGAGGAAGTATGTAAGGTGAAAAAATCGTATACCGGACAGTATCTAAAGAAATACTTGTAACTGTTCAAAGCCGGGGAACGGTTCATAATATCTGAGTCATGCGCGCATGAACGAAAAGATTTATGAAGTAACAATTAATTCATACAAAATTAGGTAAATGCCTTGGAAAAAAAAGACTTATTGTATATAATAAAACTGAATGTGGAAAAATAGCACAAGTAGTAATCGATCAGTGGAGGGAACCATTCATGGTTGGAACAGATATTGGAATTGATTTAGGAACAGCGAGTATTCTCGTATACATTAAAGGTAAAGGTGTTGTATTAAAGGAGCCCTCAGTAGTGGCTTTTGATCGTGATACAAACAAGATTAAGGCAATTGGTGAAGAGGCGCGCCTGATGCTCGGAAGAACACCGGGCAACATCGTGGCAGTCAGACCGCTTCGTCAGGGAGTCATCTCTGACTATACAGTAACAGAGAAGATGATTCAATATTTCATTCAGAAGGCAATCGGCAAGAGAACTTTCCGTAAGCCCAGAGTAAGTGTTTGCGTACCGAGCGGTGTCACAGAGGTTGAGAAGAAGGCAGTTGAGGATGCAACCTTCCAGGCCGGAGCAAGAGAAGTAAAAATCATCGAGGAGCCCATCGCAGCAGCCATCGGTGCAGGAATTGATATCGCAAAGCCTTGCGGAAACATGATCGTAGATATCGGTGGCGGAACCGCAGATATCGCAGTTATTTCACTTGGCGGATCTGTTGTATCAACCTCAATCAAGATTGCAGGAGATGACTTTGATGAGGCGATCGTGCGCTACATGCGTAAAAAGCACAATCTGTTGATCGGTGAGCGCACGGCAGAAGATATTAAGATTAAGATTGGAACCTGTTATCCGCTCCCGGATGGCGGAACGATGGATGTTCGTGGACGAAACCTCGTAACCGGACTTCCCAAAACGGTAACCGTAACCGCAGAGGAGACAGAAGAAGCGCTTCGCGAGGCAACAAACCGCATCGTAGAAGCAATCCACAGCGTACTTGAAAAGACTCCTCCGGAGCTTGTAGCCGATGTCGCAGAGCGCGGAATCGTATTGACCGGTGGCGGAGCATTGCTTCGCGGACTTGAGGAGCTGATTGAGGACAAGACTGGAATCAACACAATGACAGCCGAGGATTCGATGACCTGTGTGGCAATCGGAACCGGAAAATATGTAGAATTTTTGGCGGGTAAAACTGACGATAATTAAGGAGACAACGAATGGTAAAAGGACTCTATACCGCATGGTCAGGGATGGTCAATGAGATGAATCGCATGGATGTGATGACGAACAATCTTGCTAACGCCGACACCAATGGCTACAAGAAAGAAGGCGCAACTTCCGAAAGCTTTAGCCATCACTTGGCAGTAAAGATCAAAGACCAGTCAGACTACGGTCTGCCGGTGCGTCTTGGCAATGTGAATCTCGGCGTAAAAATAGGTGAGACCTATACGGATTATACGCAGGGTAGTTTTCAGGTGACAGATAGTCAGTATGATCTTGCGCTTGACGGGGACGGTTTTTTTGCCGTTTCCTTTACAAGCAAGGACGGAGAGACTTCTGTAAAATATACCCGTGACGGAGCTTTTACCGTGAACACCGAAGGGTATCTTGTGACGAAAGACGGAGATTATGTGCTAAACCGGAATGGTGCAGAGCAGACCAATTCGGGAGAGGAGAGCCGGATTCGGATAGACCCGAATGTGGAGTTTCGCGTAGACGAAAACGGAAACATCTGGCAGAATAACCAGATCGTAAATACCGTCGGTGTGATTGATTTTGAAAATTACGATTATTTGGAAAAATATGGTGAGAACCTCTACCAGACAGTAGACGGGGCAGTGCTTACTCCGTCAGACGCCAAGGTGCAGCAGGGCTGCATCGAGGCATCGAATGTCAATGTGGTGAGTGAGATGGTAAATATGATTACAATCACACGCGCATACGAGTCAAACCAGAAAGTGATGCAGACAATTGACACGATGCTTGATCGTGCCGTAAACAATGTCGGCAAGGTATAGTGATAAATTCGCATAGACGAAAGAATGCCGGTGTTCCGAAATCGTAAGAAGTAACATGTGCAAAAGGAAAGCTGTGAAACAACAATTTTGCGCGTGTGGATTTGAATTGTTGCGAAATACTTAAGAAATAGGAGCGTATTGCCGATACAATAATAAGCGAAACCTTTCGAATGTGAATTTGACTGTGTTTTTGCAAATGGGAGAAAAATACTTGTCCATGGAAGGGCGCGAAAACGAATAAGGAGCAGCGTCTTATGATGAGAGCATTATGGAGCGCGGCATCCGGTATGATTGCACAGCAGACCAATGTGGATACCATTTCCAACAATCTGGCGAATGTCAATACTACAGGCTACCGCAGCGAGAAAACAGAATTTAAGTCACTACTTTATCAGACACTTCAGACCCGAACAACAACAGCCAACGGCGAGAATAAACCAATCTCTGCACAGGTAGGACTTGGAACCCGCGTGGCATCGAACACATCAAGCTTCAAGGCGGGATCTCTTCTTGCATCCGAAAGCAATACTGCTTTTGCGATAGAAGGAGACGGATTCTTTGCAGTGCGTGGTCTGGATGGAGAGACCTACTATACGAGAAACGGTGATTTCCACTGGACTCTTGGAAACAATGGTCTGACACTTGCAACCTCAGAGGGATATTCCGTGTTGGATACCGAGGGTAATCCGATTGAACTTGGTGATGCAGTGGAAGCGAACTCGGTAACAATGTCTGCATTTGGCGAAGCCGGTTATAAGCTTCCGGATGGTACATATATCGGTTTGGGACAGACAATTGGTACTTACCAGTTTAATAATCCGGCCGGACTTGAAAAGATTGCAGGAACCTACTTTACACCGACAGAAGCATCCGGAGATCCGCTTAACGAAGCAGACAATGAGAATCTGGTTAAGAGTAAGCTCTGTCAGAATTATCTCGAAGGCTCCAATGTACAGGTCGCAGATGAGATGGTAAATTTGATTGTTGCACAGCGTGCCTACGAATTGAACTCAAAAGCAATTCAGGCGGCTGATGACATGCTTGGTCAGGCAAATCAGCTGAGACGCTAGGAGGGTAGCCTATGAGCATGAGTATTAATGACAGCATGTACAGCTACCTGACACAGACTGCAGATCAGGCAAAAAACAGTGCATCGGCAAGTGCAGTTTCAGGCGCAGTAGACAAACTCAATGCGCAATCCTCTGAGGAGGAGATGAAGCAGGCGATTAAAGACTTTGAGTCTTACTTCGTAGAACAGCTGCTAAAACAGGTGCAGGAATCCTTAAAAGATGATGACGAGTCCGCCAACGGACAGATGACAGATTATTTCATGGGTCATGTAAACGAGCAGATCGCAGACAAAATTGTCGATCAGGTCGGTGACCGGATTACACAGACACTCTATGAGCAGATGCGCCGTAACTATAACATTCCGGAGGCAACTGAAGCAGAAGAAGCTGCAACAGAAGGAGTAACAGCGGAGGAGCCTGCGATAGAAGAAAACGCAACAGAATAGCTGGCGAAAATAGATACTGCAGAAGCAGAATTTCCGTACACATAATTTTAAAGGAATGTAAATAGGTGGGCAAATACGCCTGCCTATTTTTATTCACAATATACCCCGCCAAAGCCACCAAAGAAGCGGAAAGCCAGCGAAACCGGGGCGAGCCAACGAAATTAACTGAAGGAACAATACATGGAAACAATCACAGGATACATTGACCACATCATATTTCAAAACGCTGAAAACGGCTATACGGTACTTGAGCTCGTCTGTGATGAGACGATGATCACCTGCGTCGGTTCCCTCGCGGGAGTGACAGACGGAATGAATGTCGAGCTGCAGGGCGAGTACACCGAACATCCGAGCTACGGCAGACAATTCAAGGTCAGACAGTTCGAAGAAAAAGAACCGGAAGATGAAATCGCAATCGAACGGTACTTAGGTTCCGGCGCTATCAAGGGAGTCGGCGCAGCATTGGCGGCGCGAATTGTGCGGCGCTTTGGAAAAGACACCTTCCGGATTATTGAGCAGGAACCGGAACAGCTCGTAAGTATCAAAGGAATCAGCGAGCGAAAAGCACAGGAAATCTGTATTCAGGTTGAAGAAAAGAGAGCCCTTCGCTCAGCAATGATTTTTCTTCAGCAGTACGGAATCAGCCTGACACTTGCGGTGAAGATATACAACACCTACGGCGAAGAAATCTATAGCATCCTACAGAAGAATCCGTATCGACTGGCAGATGATATCGAGGGAGTCGGCTTTCGTATCGCAGATGAGATAGCATCAAGAGTGGGCATTCGAACCGATTCAGACTTTCGTATCCGAAGCGGGCTTTTGTATGTACTGCAACAGGCAGCCGGCGAGGGACATACCTATCTGCCGAAACCATTGCTTTTCACCCGGGCAGTCGAGTTGTTGGGCGTGCCAATGGATGCGTTGGATAAAAACCTGACAGATCTTGCGATGGAGCGAAAGGTCGTGATCAAGCATCAGATAAAAGAAAATGTCAATAAAATCTATCCGGATGAGCCGGATGAAATCGACGAATATCAGGTGTATGCAACTGTTTTTTATAACATGGAATCCAATGTTGCATATATGCTGAAGGTGCTTGGCGTGTCGCTGGATGTCTCGCAGAGGCATGTTGAAGCGTGTGTGGATCGAATTGAAAAGATAACCGGTATTGAACTTGCAAGTCAGCAGAAAAAAGCAGTCATCAAGGCCGCTCAGGAAGGTGTTCTTGTAATCACGGGAGGACCCGGAACCGGAAAGACAACAACGATTAATTCCATTATTCACTATCTGGATATGGAGGGCGAAGACTTCCTGCTTGCAGCACCGACAGGCCGAGCCGCCAAAAGAATGAGCGAGACAACCGGATATGAAGCCAAGACCATTCACCGCATGCTGGAGCTTGGCGGAGAAGAATCCGTTGGATTTGGCCGGGATGCAAGCAATCCGCTCGAGGCAGACGCGGTTATTATCGATGAGATGTCAATGGTAGATTTACCGTTGATGAACGCGCTGTTAAAAGCAGTGACACCGGGAATGCGACTGATTCTCGTGGGGGATGTCAATCAGTTGCCGAGCGTCGGCCCCGGAAGCGTGCTGAAGGATATTATTCACTCGGGCTGCGTCCCGGTGGTGGAGCTCAATGAAATTTTCCGTCAGGCAAAGGAGAGCGATATTATTGTAAACGCGCACCGTATCAACCACGGAGAAGCAGTTTCAATCGACAACAAGAGCAAAGACTTTTTCTTTCTCAAACGCTATGATGCCGACCAGATCATCAATGTCACACTTCAGCTGGTGCTGCAAAAGATGCCCAAATATGTCGAGGCAAGCCCGCTCGACATCCAGGTGCTCACGCCGATGCGAAAGGGGCTTCTTGGTGTCGAACGACTCAACACCGTTCTTCAGCATTATCTGAATCCGCCGGATGCATCAAAATCAGAAAAAGAGCGCGCAAACGGCGTGTTCCGTGAGGGTGATAAGGTCATGCAGACCAAGAACAACTATCAGCTGGAATGGGAAATTCGAAGCAGATACGGCATCCCGATTGAGAAAGGAATGGGTGTGTTCAATGGGGATGTCGGAATTATTCGAATCATTGATGACTTCGCCCAGAATGTGACCGTAGAATTCGAGGAGGGCCGTATGGTTGTATATCCATATGCGATACTCGATGAGCTGGAGCTTGCCTACGCGATTACCATACATAAATCGCAGGGTAGCGAGTATCCGGCGGTAGTCATCCCGCTCATGAGCGGACCGAAGCCATTGATGAACCGTAATCTGCTGTACACGGCAGTGACAAGAGCACGAAGCTGTGTGACACTTGTCGGAGACGACGGCGTTTTCGAGGCGATGATTGGAAACGCAAAAGAGCATGCCAGATACAGCGGACTTCTCGCGCGCATGATCGAGCGGGCCACAGAAGACTAGTACCGGAAAAATCCCCCCACACCAGCACTACAGTAAAATCGTATGGAAAGATATATGCAAGGAATTCGGTGTTTCCTATTCCTTACGAGTCCACAGATCGCCCGTTTTCGAAGGAGAGAGTAGAAAGAGGAATCCGTGGTCAACCTAAAACAATTATTATACCCGTCAACCTGCCCGATTTGCGATGAAGTGCAGACGCAGACGATTCTTGGCGATAACAGGCCGGGAATCTGCCCGGCGTGCGAGAAGAAAGTATTCCGGGTAAAACAGCCGTTTTGTCTTCGCTGCGGGAAACCGCTGGAATCGTATGCATTGCGAAGAGAGTACTGCGGCGACTGCATGAAAAAAGAACATGTATTTACACAGGCGCGCGGTGTGTTTGTATATCGCGGGGCGATCGTAAAAAGCATGTACCGCTTCAAGTATAGCAACCGTCGCGACTATGCAGCTGTTTTTGCAAAAGAAGCATATGAAAGCTGCGGCGCATGGATCGAACGAACCGGCGTGCATTGCATGGTTCCAATCCCACTCCATAAAAAACGAAAGGCAACACGGGGATATAATCAGGCCGCCTTATTCGCCCGGGAGCTTGGGAGATTGACAGGAATTGCGGTTAATGATAAATTACTAATAAGAACTGTAAATACAAGACCCCAGAAGGAATTGGACGACACAGAACGAAAAAATAATCTGAAAAAAGCTTTTCATGTGACGAAAAATATAGTAAAATTACATAAAGTGTTGCTTATTGATGATATATATACAACCGGCAGCACAGTTGACGCGGCAGCAGAAGCGCTTTTGCGTGCCGGTGTACAAGAGATTTATGTCCTGTGCATATGCATAGGAGGAGGGTATTAGGAGGTTTTTGTTATGGATGTCAGAACTTGTAGAAGTTGTGGACGAATGTATAATCATATCGGAAGAGGACAGACAATCTGTCCGTCATGTGTAGAACTGCTTGAAGAAAAATTCAGAGAAGTAAAAGAATATATCAGACAGAATCCGCATGCGACACTTCAACAGATTTCAGATGATATGACTGTTTCCATCAAGCAGTTAAAACAGTGGGTGCGAGAGGAGCGCCTTGCTTTTTCAGAAGATTCACCGGTAGGACTTGAGTGCGAGAACTGCGGAGCGATGATTCGTACCGGTCGATTCTGCCCGAACTGTAAAGGCAAGATCAACGAGAGTCTGATGAGTGCGATTGATAAGCCCAAGCCGATAGATACATTAGCATACAAGAAGGATTCGGGAAATCGTTTCCGTTCATTGTAAGATACAAATAAACCGTCACAGCAGAAAACTGTGGCGGTCTTTTTTTTCTTGGTATTTCGCATCAATATATGTTATAATACAATTAACTATGTAATATCATAGGTGGAGACTCAGAACTGCTAATAGAACCGGCTGCCATCCGGCCGGAATGAACACAAATAACGGGGGACAATATGATTCATAATGAACGCGTACGCCGCATGGTCAAGTTGCAGTCCTTCGAGGACCGGAAGGGCAGAGAATACGATCCGGTACTCGGGTATTACCGCAACGATTATGTCGGATTGCATTTAATCAAGGGATTTGTATATGGAACGATCAGTTTTGGAATCATGCTCGCCGCATGGGGAATCGGCAACATGGCAGAACTTTTGGCCAACTTGCATACGATGGACATTCGTCAGTTTGTGATTGATATGCTGCTTCGCTACCTTGCATTTATCGCCGTCTATCTGCTCGGCGTATACGCATATGCGCATACGAACTATTCCAAGGCAAAAAAAGAAATCAAGCGCCATAATCGCAACCTCAAGAAGGTGATTGGCAGCTTCAATCAGGACGGAGGAGAATCATGACGGCATTATTGGAGATAAAAGAACGCATTCGAAGCTTCTGCATCCGGTTTGAGGTGTATCTCGTTCCGGTTGTAAAAAGTATTCTTGCATTTATAACATTTTATATCATTCGCACGCATCTTGGTTATATGAACCGTGCGAACAACATGACACTGATATTGGTACTCGCGCTGGCATGCGCACTGCTTCCGGCAAATATGATTGTAGTATTTGCCGCGGTACTTGTTCTGTTGCAGCTGTATGCGCTGTCAAAAGCCGCCTGTCTGGTGTGCTTCCTCACGATGCTGGTACTGTTTATGCTATATTTCCGGTTTACACCGAAAAAAGGATATTATGCAGTACTTACACCGCTGGCATTCGTGTTTAATATCCCGTATGTGATGCCTCTGGTAATCGGACTGCTTGATGAGTCACCGGCATCGATCTTTGCGATGATAGCCGGCGGAATCATGTATTACCAGTTGAACGGAATCGTTGCAAATGCATCCTCAATTGCAGAGATGACAGAGTCCGATTCCATTCTCACAAAGTTTTCGGATGTATTCAATCAGTTTATAGGAAACCGCGAGATGGTCATCATACTTGCGATTCTGCTTGCGAGCGCATTAGTCATCTGGATTGTCCGAAGACTTCCGGTAGACCATGCATGGAGCATTGCAATAGCAGTGGGAAGTGTGATGGAATTCGTGCTTGTATTCATCGCCGATGTACAGATGAAGCTTCCGCTTACAATGGTGACAATCCTTGTCGGAGTAGTAGTCAGCGCATTGGTCGCAGTCATACTGAAATTCTTTTTCTTCAACCTCGATTACACACGAGTCGATCGCGTGCAGTTTGAGGACGATGAATATTACTATTATGTGAAGGCTGTACCGAAGATTTATGTTTCAAACACCGAGAAAAAAGTACAGAAATTCAGCGGTGATGACACAACCAAGATTACCAAAAAAGACATTGCAAGAGAGATGGACATTGACGAGAATCTTTTGCAGTAATAGTGGAGGATTAAGAGCGTGGAAGGATTCTTAAGCTCACTGATAGCATTTCGACAAAAATATATGTTCTGGATGACCATACCGAAGGTGACGGGAATCGATATTGTAGAGATTATCATTATTGCCTTTTTACTCTACAGTATCCTGATATGGGTAAAAAACACGCGCGCATGGGCGCTGTTTCGAGGAATCATCGTCATTCTGGTATTCGTTCTGCTTGCGGCAATATTCCAGATGAATACGATTCTGTGGATTGCCGGAAAAGCGATTAATGTTGGAATTATCGCACTCGCGGTAATCTTCCAGCCTGAGCTTCGCCGGGCGTTGGAGCAGCTCGGACGCAAACGCTTTTTCTCAGGACTGTTCGTATGGGATCCCAATCGCGCGGTCAAGCGTTTTTCAGAGCGCACGGTCAATGAGATTGTAAAAGGAACCTTTGAGATGGCGAAGGTTAAGACCGGCGCACTCATCGTAGTAGAAAAAGATATTCAGCTCTCTGAGTATGAGCGAACCGGAATTGCAATCGATTCCCTCATATCCAGTCAGCTGTTGATCAACATATTTGAAAAAAATACACCGCTCCATGACGGAGCAATCATTGTCAGAGGAGACCGCGTCGTTTCGGCGACCTGTTATCTGCCGCTGTCGGACAATATGGACCTTGATAAGGAACTTGGAACCAGACACCGTGCGGCAGTCGGAATCAGCGAAGTCAGCGATTCACTGACGATCATCGTATCCGAGGAAACCGGAGCGGTGTCAACTGCAATGGGAGGAAGTATTGTTCGTCGCCTGACAGAAGAAGAACTGAAAAAACAGCTCATGGAGCTGCAGGATGCAGGCTACGGAGAGTCAAAACTGACGAAAATCAAGAGGAGAATTGCACATGCCAAGAAGAATATGGAAAGCAATCACGAATAATCTGGGATTAAAGATCTTGGCTGCATTTTTTGCTGTCATCCTGTGGATGGTCGTTGTCAATATCGATGACCCGAAGATATCGACGCGATTTGTCACATCGGTTGCCATTGAGAACGGCAACTACCTGACCGATCAGGGCAAATACTATGAGGTACTCAACGACAGTAATACCGTCGTGTTCACCGTGACAGCCAAGCGTTCCTATATTGAAAAATTAAGCAGCACAGACTTCAAGGCTGTCGCTGATATGAAAAATGCAACCATCGACAATGAGACCAATGTCGGCCGTGTGCCGATCGATGTCACGCCGCTTCGCTATTCCACACAGGTTACAATCAGCAAAGCAACACAGAATTTGGAAATCAAGCTCGAACAGCTTGCACATGCACAGTTCATCATCGGTGCGCAGGCAACCGGAACACTTCCGCAGGGATGTGCACTCGGAGAAGTCAGTGTAACACCGAACCTGTTAAAGGTATCCGGACCGCAATCGGTAGTTGACCGGATTGATCATGTCGTTGCGTCAATCGATGTAACCGGTATGACCGGAGATGTCGTCGATAATGTGATTCCGGTGCTCTACGATGCGGCAGGAGAAGTAATCGGACAGACCGATTTGACCTTGAACCTGTCAACGGTAACCGTGAGTGCCAAGATTCTTGATACAAAGGAAGTATCCTTAATCTGCAAAGCATTCGGAGAGCCGGCAGAAGGATTTACCTATGTCGACATGGAATTCTCTCCGAAGACGGTTGCGATTAAGGGAAAAGCAGCTGCGCTCAATAACATTACCGCAATCGTTATTCCTGACAGCGCACTCGATATTACCGGAGCGAGAAATGATATAACACAGACGATTGATGTGACAGAATATCTGCCCGAGGGCGTAACACTTGTTGACCCGGCAGCCTCCAAGGTTACAGTCACCGTTCGTATTGCGCAGTTGGCAAGCAAGACGGTCAATCTGTTTACTTCAGGAATCGAGGTACTCAATCTTCCCGAGAATTTGAAGCTAACCTTTGACAGCAGCGTACTTCGTGTAAATATAAGCGGTATTCGTTCGGATATCGACCAATTTGATGCGGCAGATATCAAGGCAAGTATAGACGGAAGCCAGCTGACACCCGGTACACATGAAGTGGATGTCGCATTAGAGCTTCAGAACGGAATCGACCATACACCGGTAACGGTGAGCGTTTCTGTTGAAGAAATCACAACGGATGAACCGCAGGAAGAAGAACCTGAGGAGACAGATCCGATAGAAAATGAAAATCAGATACCGGAGCCGGAACCCGGTGTCGGGGAGGAAACAAACTAAATGGCTAGACTATTTGGAACGGACGGTGTCCGTGGAGTTGCAGGAAGTGAGCTTACCATTGAACTGGCGATGAAGCTGGGTCAGGCAGGCGCATATGTACTGACCAAAGAAAAAGCACATAAACCGACAATTCTTGTCGGCTGTGATACGAGAATATCAGGAGGGATGCTTGCAAATGCACTGGTGGCAGGAATCTGTTCCGTGGGAGCGAATGCGATTCATGTAGGCGTGCTGCCCACTCCGGCAGTTGCATACCTGACCAGAAAGCACAAAGTAGACGCAGGCGTTGTGATCTCAGCATCCCACAACCCGATGGAGTTTAACGGCATCAAGTTCTTCAACGGAGAAGGCTATAAGCTTTCGGACGAACTGGAAGATGAGATTGAAGCACTGATCGCAAGCAATATGGCGGGGGTACCGCTGCCGACCGGATCCGGAATCGGAAAAGTGGAATATCGATTTGACCTTCAGGATGAATACATCCGTTTTATGAAAAAATGTGTTCCGGTTGATCTGTCCGGCATGCGCATTGTGATTGACTGTGCAGAGGGAGCGTCCTATCAGACATCCGTGCAGACACTGACACAGCTCGGAGCGGAATTGATTCCACTTCATATCGACCCGGACGGAACCAATATCAATTCCAATTGCGGTTCGACCCATATGGGCGAGCTTCAGGCACGGGTTGTTTATGAGAAAGCGAACCTTGGTCTCGCCTTTGACGGCGACGCAGACCGACTACTTGCCGTCGATGAAAACGGAAAAATTGTAGACGGAGATAAGCTTCTTGCAATCTGCGGAAACTACATGAAGAGCAAGGGAACCTTAAAGAAGGATACAATTGTTGCAACCGTCATGTCGAACCTCGGCTTCTTTGTCATGTGTGACAACGAAGGAATTCATGCAGAAAAGACAGCTGTCGGCGATCGCTATGTGCTTGAGAATATGCGTGCAAACGGTTACAACATCGGTGGTGAGCAGTCCGGACATATAATCTTTTTGGATGACAATACCACAGGAGACGGTCTGCTTAGTGCATTGCATCTGCTTGAGGTCATGGTTGATACGAAAAAACCGTTATCAGAGCTTGCTTCCATTATGGAAGTATATCCGCAGGCACTCGTCAATGCCAAGGTGCCCGGACATAAAAAGGAACAGTTTATGGAGTATGCCGAGATTGCAGAGGCAATCGAAGCATTAGAAAAAGAATTCAACGGCCAGGGGCGCGTGTTAATTCGCCCGTCAGGTACCGAGCCGCTTGTGCGTGTCATGATTGAGGGGAAAGATCAGGCAGTAATTGAGAAAAAAGCGCATGAGCTGGCCGATTTAATAACAAAAATTATGCTGTAGGAGAAGGGACTCCCGGGGCGTGTAGTATGGAGGGTTTTTATGGTAAGTCAGACAGTTGTGATAAAGAACCCGACCGGTCTTCATTTGAGGCCCGCCGGTATTTTGTGTAACGAAGCAGTGAAATACAAGAGCAAAATATCTTTTCGTTATGGGGATAACGAAGCGAATGCCAAGAGCGTGCTCAGTGTTCTCGGCGCGTGTATCAAATACGGAGCAGAACTCGAGTTTCGATGTGAAGGCGAAGACGAAGAAGAAGCCTTGAAGGCGGTCGTAGAAGCAGTGGAAAGTGGACTGGGTGAATAATGCAATGAAAAAAATTCTTGTTACCGGCTGTAACGGACAGCTTGGAAAAGCAATTCAAAAAGAATATGCTCCGCAACCGGAAGTGACGCTGATCTGTACGGATATCGACACACTTGATATCTCAAATCATGCACAAGTATTGGAATTCGTCCGGGAAAACCGACCGGATGTCATTATGAACTGTGCGGCATTTACCGCAGTGGATGCGTGCGAGAGTGACTGGGACACTGCCTATCGCATGAATGCGATAGGACCGCGAAATCTTGCAATCGCCGCAGCAGAAGTCGGTGCGAAGCTTGTGCATATCTCAACGGACTATGTATTCGACGGAGCGGGGGAGCGCCCGTATACCGAATTTGACAGCCCTGCGCCGCAAACCGCATATGGCAGGACGAAGCTTGCCGGAGAACAGTTGGTGAAACAGTTTGCGAAGCGTTACTTTATCATTCGAACCGCATGGCTTTATGGCGATGGCAACAATTTTGTCAGAACAATGCTTCGCCTTGCAGACAGTCACGATACGGTGCGTGTCGTCAACGATCAGTTTGGAACGCCCACAAGCGCAGCCGAACTGGCAAGACTCATGCATGCGCTTGAGCCGACAGAAAACTATGGCGTGTTCCACGGAACCTGTGAGGGCAGCTGCTCCTGGGCAGACTTCGCAGCCGAGATATTCCGGCTGGCGGGACGAGACACGAAAGTAGAAGGAATTTCAACCGAAGAATACGGATCTGCCACGAAGCGGCCCGCATACTCAGTGCTGGATAATTATATGCTTCGCCTGACGATGAATGAGCGGATGGCAGATTGGCAGGATGCGCTCGCACAATACCTCGCATAAGAGAAAGGAGATCCGAATATGTATACATATCTTGTGACCGGCGGAGCCGGATTTATTGGATCAAATTATATCCATTACATGTTGGATAAATACGGTGACGACATTCGAATCATCAATGTCGATGTGCTCACCTATGCCGGTAATCCGGAGAATCTGTCGGATATCGAGCAGTTGCCGAATTATAAATTTGTCCGTGCGGACATTACTGATAAAGAAGCGATCAGCAAGCTGTTTGCAGAGAACGACATCGACCGTGTCGTTCATTTTGCGGCAGAAAGTCATGTGGACCGAAGCATCAAAAATCCGGAGGTTTTTGTCCAGACCAATGTACTTGGAACCGCTGTGATGCTTAACTGTGCGCGCGCAGCGTGGGAGCAGCCCGACGGAAGCTATCCCGCGGATAAGCGCTTTTTGCATGTATCGACCGATGAAGTATATGGATCGCTGGAGGAGGACGGCGGGTATTTTTATGAGACAACACCGTATGCGCCGCACAGCCCCTACTCAGCGAGCAAGGCAAGCTCGGACATGCTGGTGAAAGCGTATATCGATACCTATCACTTCCCGGCGAACATTACCAACTGTTCGAATAACTATGGACCGTATCAGTTCCCGGAGAAGCTGATTCCGCTTATTATCAACAATGCCCTGCATGGCAAAAAGCTTCCGGTCTACGGAGATGGCAAAAATGTCCGCGATTGGCTGTATGTGATGGATCATGCAAAAGCAATCGATATGGTACAGGAAAAAGGACGACTCGGTGAGACCTACAATGTCGGTGGTCACAACGAGAAGCAGAATATAGAGATTATCCGCATCATTTTGGATGTGTTAAAAGAGCAGCTGCCGGATGACGATCCGCGAAAAGCCCATATTTCCGAAGACTTGATCACCTATGTAGAAGACCGGAAGGGGCACGACAGACGCTATGCCATTGCCCCGGACAAGATTAAGGCAGAGATTGGCTGGGAGCCGGAGACGATGTTTGAAGAAGGAATCCGAAAGACGATTCAGTGGTATTTTGAGAACACGGCATGGATGGAGAATGTCACAAGCGGTGAATACCGGAATTATTACGAGGAGATGTACAAGGCATAGGAGGAAGCTGCATGAAAGGTATTATACTTGCCGGAGGCTCCGGCACGAGATTATATCCGCTGACCAAGGCAATATCGAAGCAGATTATGCCAATCTATGACAAGCCGATGATTTACTATCCGCTTTCCACGCTGATGCTTGCGGGAATTCGTGAGGTGCTCATCATCTCGACCCCGAGAGACCTTCCTGCATTTGAAGAACTGTTCGGAACCGGTGAGCAGCTTGGTATGTCGTTCTCCTATGCGGTGCAGCCGCAGCCGAACGGACTGGCAGAAGCATTTATCATCGGTGAGCAGTTTATCGGAAACGACAGTGTGGCACTGGTGCTTGGCGATAACATCTTTTATGGACAGAACTTTTCGCATATCCTTCGCGATGTAAGTGCCCGCACAAGCACGAAGCCGGGAGCTACGATATTTGGACATTATGTGCGCGATCCGCGCGCTTACGGTGTCGTGGCATTTGACGAGAATGGGAAAGCAACCTCTATCGAGGAGAAACCGGCGGAACCGAAATCGAACTATGCCGTGCCGGGACTGTATTTCTACGATAATGATGTCGTTGACATTGCAAAAAGCATCAAGCCCTCTGCGCGGGGCGAATTAGAGATTACAGCCGTCAATAACGCTTATCTGGAGCGGGGAGATTTGTATGTGGAGATCTTAAGCCGTGGATTTGCATGGCTCGATACCGGAAGCCATGATTCGCTTCTCGATGCGACGAACTTCGTGGCAACCTTCCAGAAACGCCAGGGCCTGTATATCTCATGTATTGAAGAGATCGCATTCAAGCGCGGATTCATCGATGCAAAACAGCTGCAAAAGCTGGCAGAGCCGCTTTTAAAGACGGAGTACGGTCAATATCTGATGATGGTATCGGAGGGCTTATAAATGGGAAAAATTACAGTGACACCAACCGCAATACCGGATGTCAAGATTATTGATGTGGCCGTGTATGGGGATTCGCGCGGCTATTTCATGGAAACCTATAATGATAGAGACTTTCGGGAGGCCGGAATCAATATCTCCTTCGTACAGGACAATCAGTCCGCATCACACGGGGGCGTACTTCGCGGACTGCATTTTCAAAAAGAACATCCGCAGGCGAAGCTGGTTCGGGTAATTCGCGGGGAAGTGTTTGATGTGGCAGTTGATCTGCGTGAGGATTCACCGACTTTCGGGAAATGGGTTGGAACAGTGCTTTCTGCCGAAAACAAACGACAGCTATATATTCCTAAGCATTTTGCACACGGATTTTATGTGCTTTCGGAGGTTGCTGAATTTACATATAAATGTACAGATTTCTATCATCCGAATGATGAGGGCGGAATTCGTTATGACGATCCGCAGATAGGTATTGAATGGCCGATTCCGGAAGGAATGGAGCCGATGTTGTCTGACAAGGACAAGAAATGGGGAAGCTTCGGGGAGTATCAAAGGAGCATACACAATGGACAATAAGAATTACCAGTACAAAAGAATTTTCATGTTCTGGGCAGGCGTACTTTTTGTGGCCATACAGACAGCACTATTTGCCTGGCAGTGGTATCACATCTACCGGGGAATGATGCTCGTTCAGTATTATCGTCGTGGAGATTGGGCGGTGATTGGACTATATGGCCTTTTTTGCGTGCTGTTTTTAAAGCTGTTTGGAGGCTTGAAGGTTGGTTATCTGCGCAATATGGATGTATTGTTCGGACAAACCCTTGCCATCTGCTTTCAAAATGCAGTCGTTTATCTCCAGTTAGCGCTGCTTGGCAAGTGGAAATTCGGAACGCATCTGGAGCACTTTCCGTTTTTGATGCTGACGGAGTTTGGACTTGCAATTATCTGGACAATCATGACCAGACATTTCTATGCCAAGCTATATCCGCCGCATCAGATGCTTCTCATCTACGGAGATATCAGCCCGCGGCTGCTCATGCAAAAGCTCGATTCCAGACAGGATCGCTACCAGATTCGGGAGACCATCAAGCTGGATGCGGGAATGGATGTAATTTTAGAGAAGATCAAGGAATATGACACAATTATCATCGGAGATATTCCGTCCCGGGAGCGAAACGAGTTTTTGAAGTTCTGCTACTGGCATGAGATTCGCTGCTACAGCATCCCGAAGATTTCGGATATTATCATAACCGGAGCAGACCGGATTGATTTATTTGACAGTATCCTGATGCTTAGCCGAAACAACGGACTTTCCATCGGACAGCGCTTCTTCAAGCGGCTGATGGATATTGTGATATCGCTGGTTGGAATTATATTGTCATCACCGATTATGCTCATAATCGTAATCGCAATCAAGCTGTATGACCATGGACCGGTATTCTATACCCAGGAGAGAATCACCAAGGATGGAAAATCGTTCCAGATACTGAAGTTTCGCAGTATGATTGTGGAATCCGAGGCAGCGGGAGCACAGCTTGCACAGGCGGATGATGATCGCATCACGCCGGTCGGCCGAATCATTCGAAGAACACATTTCGACGAGCTGCCCCAGCTGTTTAACATCCTGCATGGTGAGATGTCTGTCGTAGGGCCGAGACCCGAACGACAGGAAATCTTTGACCAGTATGAGGAGAGCATTCCCGAGTTTAAATTCCGCTTGAAGATGAAAGCAGGACTCACCGGATATGCACAGGTTTACGGACAGTACAATACCGTGCCGTATGACAAGCTCAAGCTTGATTTGACCTATATTGAGAACTATTCTTTCTGGCTGGATCTGAAGCTGTGCCTGCTCACCGCGAAGATTCTTTTCCAGAAAGAAAAATCAGAGGGCGTTGATAACTCACAGACAACAGCGCTTGTTGATAAGAAGGAATAGGATATGTCAACACCGAAGGTAACCGTGATCATTCCGGCATACAATGCCGCAAATTATATCGCCAATGCCGTGTACTCCGTGCTCGAACAGGAGGGCATACGGCCGGAAGAACTCGAGCTCATTGTTGTCAATGATGCCAGCACAGATACGACCGATGCCGTGATGAAGCGCTTTCAATCCGATGAACAGGTCATCTATCTGAAAAACGAGAACAATCTTGGCGTTGCGGAGAGCCGCAATCTTGCGATTGACATGGCAAGAGGAACCTATCTCGCATTTTTAGATGCAGATGACTGGTGGGAGCCGGATAAGCTTGCGGCGCAGCTTACGGCATTGGAACAGACCGATGCACCGCTCTGCTGTAGCGCGCGCGCACTGCACGAGCCGGACGGAACACCGGTTGGACGCGTGATTGGCGTGCCGGAGCGGATTACTTACGAGATGCTGCTTCGAACCAATTCGATCCCGTGTGGATCTGTTGTGATGCGAAGTGAACTTGCAAAACAGTATCACATGACGCATGCGGAGCTTCATGAGGATTATATCCTGTGGCTTCAGATCTTGAAAAATCACGGGGCTGCAATCGGAATCAATGAGCCGTATCTGCACTGTAGATTAAGCGCGGGAGGAAAATCCCGCAACAAGCTTAAATCCGCCCGTATGCAGTATGGCGTATACCGCTATATGGGCTTTGGCACAATCAGAAGCCTGTTCTATTTTGCAAACTATGCGGTGAACGGTGTGAAAAAATATCACGGAAAAAATTGATATAGAATGAAACGAGAACAGATCAAGACCATCATGCAGCGTTATCTGCTTCCGATGGTATATCAGCTATCAAAAAGAAAACAGATAAATAAGAACCTGGTACTGCTCGCAGATGCCCATCATGAGTCACTTCCATACAGCATGTGGGAGATAAAAAAAGCGCTTGATGAGAGCGGCAGGTATGAAGTGCGGGAGCTTTGCAAGGACTACCAGAAGGGCTCGCACCTTGCAATCCTAAAAAGCATGCTTCAGTTCATGCGCGCCTATGCCAATGCAGGCTTTGTGATCATCTGCGATAATCATCTTCCGGTTGCTTCCTGCAGAAAACGACCGGAGACGAAGGTGATTCAGCTGTGGCATTCCGGCGGGGCGCTCAAGCGATTTGGGTACGATTCTCCCGGCAATATATCTGCGGATTATCATGGTGGTAATGTATATGCGAACTATGACTTGATTACAGTCAGTGCCGATTATGCGGTAGAACCCTTCACCCGTGCGATGAAGACGGACGAGACCAAGGTACAGGTCACAGGAATCAGCCGTACGGACTGGTATTTTGACGAAGCTAAAAAGCAGGCGGTTCGTGAGTGCTTTTATGAGGAATATCCGGATGCCCGCGGCAGGAAAATCATTCTCTGGGCACCCACCTTCCGGGGCAGTGCGGCAAACCCGGTGCTTGTAGGAGAATCGGAGATTGCGCGATTAAAAGAAGCGCTTGGCAGGGAATACTTTCTTATAGAGAAGATTCATCCGCATGCACAGAGCAAGAGGAAGACACAGACAAGCAGACTGCTCGCCGAACAGCTGCTTGTTGTAGCGGATGTGCTCATATCCGATTATTCATCGATTATCTACGATTACGCCTACTTTGGCAGACCGCTCGTGCTGTTTACACCTGACTTCAGGCAGTACGAAAAGGATTGCGGATTTTATGAAAAATATGATACAATTCCGGCGCGTGTTGCGCATTCGTACGATAAGCTGTATGAAGCCGTGATACATGCGGCGGCAGATGAGAGTGCCGACAGCCGCGCGGCCATGCAGGCATTTTATCAACGCACCATGACAGCCTGTGACGGACATGCCACGCAGCGCATTCTCCAATGGATGGAGAATCAGTAAGGAGACAGAACACATATGGAGATTTACAAACGCTTTTTTGCCGACATAAAAAAGTATAAGGATTATATGCGATTCGCAGCAAAATCAGACCTGAAGTCTGAGGTTGCCGACTCGTATCTGAACTGGGTATGGTGGGTGTTGGAGCCATTTTGTCTGATGCTTGTGTATACCTTTATTTTTGGATTCGTTTTTGGAAAAGCAGAAAACTTTTATCCGTTATTTATCTTTATCGGACTGACCATCTGGAATTTCTTTTCTGCCAATGTAAAAAAAAGTGCCCAGATGATCAAGCGATATAAATCGGTCGTATCCCGTGTATATCTGCCCAAAGTCATCCTTTTGATAGAACATATGCTTGTGACCGGATTCAAGATGACGGTTTCTCTGGGCATCGTAGTCGTAATGATGCTGTTTTTCAGAGTTCCTGTCAGCCTGAATATTCTGTATGTGATTCCGGGCATGCTTGTCATGCTGTTACTTACCTTTGGCTTTATGTGCTTTGAGATGCATTACGGCGTCTATATCGACGATTTGACCAAGGTCAATGACATCGCACTTCGTCTGCTGTTTTACTTAACCGGAATCATCTTTGATATCAATCAGCGCATCGGAAAAAATTATCCGGTACTTGCAACCATACTTGGAAAATACAATCCGGTTGCATACTTACTTTCAGCAATCCGAAACGCCCTCATCTACAATCAGGCACCTGATCTCAAGTGGATGTTCATCTGGCTTGCCATCTCGCTGGCGCTGTGCATGTGTGGCGTGCGTCTCGTCTATCGCAACGAGAATAACTATGTGAAAGGAATCTAACGATGGAAGAAAAGAGACAACGATATATCCCAAAACCGGGCACTTACGAACCGGCAATCACGCTCAAGGATGTCTCAATATCCTACACAACGATGCAGTCGGTATCCATCAAGCAGTCATTTCGCCGTGGAAATCACGCCAAAAAAGAATACTTCGAGGCGGTAAAAGGAGCCTCCTTTGAAATACCCAAAGGACAGATTGTCGGAATCACCGGAAAGAACGGAAGCGGCAAATCCACATTGCTTCGCGCAGTTGCGGGAATCTTCTCTGCCAATGAGGGAACCATCGATCTGCATGGCAACTCCGTATCACTCCTTGCAATCGGAGTCGGCTTCCAAAAAAGCCTGACCGGTCGTGAAAACATCCTGTTATCCGGCATGCTGCTTGGCTTTTCGGAGGAAGAGATTCGAAAGAAGATGCCGAGGATCATCAAGTTTTCCGAGCTTGGAGCCTTCATCGACAAGCCGGTTCGCACCTATTCGAGCGGTATGTATTCAAAGCTCGCATTCTCAATTACCGCAGTACTTGAGACCGACATCATGCTCATCGATGAGGTATTAAGCGTCGGAGACCGTCATTTTAAGCGCAAGAGTTATAAGCGCATGAAAAAAATGATCGAAAACCGCAAGCACACAGTAATGATCGTATCGCATTCCGATGCAACACTACGAAGTCTGTGCGATACCGTCATCTGGATGAACGACGGAGTCATCAAGATGATTGGCGACGCCGACATGGTGCTTGATGCCTATGAGGATTTTATGGAGGGTGATGACTGACATGTCCTTCATCAGGAAAACAGTAAAAAAAGCGGCTCGTTTTTTTAGCCTGAAGCTCATTCTTCCGCTCGTATATGCGAAGGCGGCAAAAAATAAGGTCAGGGAAGATAAAATCATATTTCTTGAGATATCGGCAGATCATCTGACGGACAGCTTTCAGCTTTTGCATGAGCGGCTTTTGCAGAAAGGTTATCAGCCGCAGATCATCTATCTGGGAGAAGGCAGAGTCAACGGTGTGCAGTATTTGAAAAACTGCATACAGATGCTGGAGCAGATTGCAGATGCCCGGGTGGTATTTATCAACGAGGCATCGAATATCACAAGCTGCGTGAAGCTTCGCCCGGAGACAAAGCTCGTTCAGACCTGGCATGGCTGTGGCGCCTTCAAGCGCTTTGGCTTCTCAACCGCAGAGCTTGGCTGGGGAATCACGGGAAAAGAGATGGAGCGGTATCCGTATTACAGAAATCAGTCGCTCGTGAGCGTGAGCGCACCGGAGGTCATATGGGCCTACCAGGATGCCATGCATCAGCCGGAAGGCATTATCCGGCCGCTCGGCGTGAGCCGTACCGATGTCTTCTTTGACGAGCAGTATCTCGCAGAGGCATACGAGAAGCTGTATGCCTGCTTCCCGCAGGCACGCGGCAAAAAAGTGCTGCTTTATGCGCCGACTTTTCGCGGAACGCAGACGAATGCCACAACGCCACAACTGGATATCGGATTGTTCCGGCAGTCGTTATCGAAGGATTATGTGCTGGTGATAAACTATCACCCGTTTGTCCGTGAATTACCGCAAATCGCGACAGAATACGCCGGCGTTGCAAAGGATCTGACCGGACAGATGAGTATCCAGCAGCTGTTGTGCGTGAGCGACATCTGCATCAGCGACTACTCATCGCTGGTGTTTGAATATGCACTGTTTGAACGGCCCATGATCTTCTATGCACCGGATCTTGCGGACTATTTTGATCAGCGGGGCTTTTACTATGATTATGAGACGCTGACACCCGGACCAATCTTTACCGAACAGGCACCGATCATTGCATACATCAATCAGATTGAGGAACGCTATCAGAAGGAAGAAGTCACCCGTTTTAAGGAGCGGTTTATGAGTGCCTGTGATGGGCATTCGACCGAGCGGATATTAGAAGCCGTCGGTTTGTGATCGGGATTGCTACCCTTTGGAGAAAACAATATGTTAAAAGTATATATATGTCCACAGTGTGGATGGATGCGCACCGTATCGAGGCGCAGTGATGTCGAGTGCTTTAAGTGCAATGCGCCGCAGATGGAATTGACCCGTCTGACATACGAGAAGTATACACAGATGTCGGAGACAGAGCGGGAAGACTACGCAGCCCGTTGGAAATACCTTCACAAATGACAAAAGAACCCATATATGATTTGACACAATTACCTGAAAAAGGTATGATACTGTCTTGAACAGTAAAATTCGAACAATCGAAAGAGGAATATAATATGAGTCGAAAGTCAATCGAGCAGGAGCTCTCGCCGAAAGAGCAGAAGCTGCTGCTGAAGAAAAAACGAAGAAAGAGAAAGATTATTTTACTGATTGTAGAAATCATTCTGCTGCTTATCGTGCTCGGAGTGTTATATGTATGGCAGTCATTGAATAAGATAGAACGGGCGCCTGCATTGGAACCTGAGGAGCTTCATGTAAATGAAGAGGAACTTGAAGAGGAGACGCTTGAGGTGCTCAAGGGCTATGAGGATATCGCGATTTTCGGTGTCGACAACTACTTCAACGGACACGCAGACAGCGGTAATTCCGATGTGATCATGATTGCAAGCATCAACAACGATACCAAGGAAGTAAAGCTCGTTTCCGTATATCGTGATACTTATCTTGATACCGATGTCGGAAGAGACAGCTCGCCGAACCTTCATAAGGCAAACCGCGCCCATGCGATCGGCGGAGCGACGCAGGCAATTAAGATGCTCAATGCCAACCTCGATCTTGATATTGAACATTATGTAACGGTCGATTTCAAGGCGGTAACAGATGTCATAGACCTGCTCGGCGGTGTGGATATCGACATCGATTCCGCAGAGCTTAAGTATATCAATCATTTTATTGACCACACTGCAAAATCAACCGGATATCAGGCAGTGCATCTGTCACAGACCGGTGTTCAGACCCTGAACGGAACACAGGCAACCGCGTATGCCCGTATCCGAAGCACCGCAGGAAGTGACTTCAAGCGTGCCGAGCGTCAGCGGGAGGTCATTACACAGATTGTAAAGAAAGCCAAAAAGATGGATCTTGCAACCATTAACCGGATCATCAATACGGTATTTCCGGAGATTGCAACCGATTATTCCAATTCCCAGATTCTTGCGAGAGCGATGGATGTGTTCAATTATGAACTGACGGACACGACAGGCTTCCCGTTCAATAAGTATGCAGCAAGACTTGGCGGAAGCAAGGGAGATGTCGTCGTGTGCGCAGATTTGGAGAACAATGTGCGTGCATTGCATCGCTATCTGTACGGAGACAGCGTATATTCGCCGTCAACAACCGTAATCAATTACAGTGACAAGATCAAGAATGAAACCGGTGTCACGATAGAGAAGGGAGACCACCCGGAAGCCGTACAGGGTGGAACGATTGAGAGCGACTCTTTCGAATAGGAGGATAACAACATGTGTGGAATCGTAGGCTACGTGGGAAAGAGCCAGGCAGCGCCCATTTTGCTGGATGGACTTTCCAAGCTGGAATATCGTGGATACGACTCGGCCGGCATGGCAATCTATGACGGCAATCAGATCAATATCAGAAAAGCAACCGGACGCCTGAAGGTGTTGAGCGAGCTGACCGAAGAGGGAAGAACCATGCCCGGTACAATCGGAATCGGTCACACCCGCTGGGCAACCCACGGCGAACCGTCAGATAACAATGCACATCCGCATTATAATGAGACACAGAGTATCGCGGTCGTGCACAACGGAATTATTGAAAACTTCATGAAGCTGAAAAACAAGCTGATTGACCGGGGATACCATTTTGTATCAGAGACAGATACCGAGGTTGTCGCACATCTGCTGGACTATTATTATAAGAAGACCGAAGGCAGCAGCAGTCGCATCCTCGATACCATTACCAAGGTCATGCATCGCGTGGAGGGCTCTTATGCACTCGGAATCATCTTCGCAGAGCAGCCCGATTTCGTGTATGCGCTCCGCAAGGACTCCCCGTTAATCGTGGGAAAAGCAGGAGATGGCAACTTAATCGCATCCGATGTGCCCGCAGTGCTCAAATACACCCGCGATGTGTATTTTATCGACAATGAAGAGATTGCGCGTCTCTCACAGGACGATATCGTCTTCTACAACAGTGACGGAGAGACCATCACCAAGGAGAGCAAACGAATCGAGTGGGACATCAACGCAGCAGAAAAAGGCGGCTTCGAGCACTTTATGCTCAAGGAGATTTATGAGCAGCCGGCAACCGTGCGCGATACCTTAAGTCCCCGAATCAAGGACGGAACCGTAGTCATCGAGGAGCTTGGCATGAGCGAGGACGAGATTCGCGCCATCAACCGCATTCACATCGTCGCATGCGGAAGCGCCTATCATACCGGCGTGACAGCGAAGTATATTATGGAGGATCTCGCCCGCATACCCGTAGAGGTAGATCTCGCCAGCGAGTTCCGCTATCGCAATCCGATTCTTTCTCCCTCAGATCTGGTAGTAATTATCAGCCAGTCCGGAGAAACCGCAGATTCACTGGCAGCACTGAGGGAAGCAAAAGCACAGGGTGTGAAGACACTTGGAATCGTGAATGTTGTCGGAAGCTCCATTGCCAGAGAGGCAGACCTTGTGATGTATACATGGGCAGGACCGGAGATTGCGGTCGCAACAACCAAGGCATATTCCGCACAGCTCATTGCCCATTACCTGCTTGCAATTCATTTTGCAAAAGTAAAAGGATTGCTGGATGCCGGTCGGGAAGCAGAATTAAT
>JAQXMB010000092.1 GCA_029012425.1 bacterium
CCTTCTCCGGGAATGTAGCTTGTTACTTCGATTCCGTTTGAAAGACGTACTCTGGCGATCTTACGAAGAGCTGAGTTAGGCTTCTTAGGAGTAGCAGTCTTAACTGCGGTGCAGACACCTCTCTTCTGAGGAGAAGAAGCATCGATCGGTCTCTTCTTCAGAGAGTTAAATCCCTTCTGCAGAGCCGGTGCGGTAGACTTCTTTACTGCGGTCTGTCTTCCTTTTCTTACTAACTGGTTAAATGTCGGCATTCTATTCACCTCCTATTTTTATAGTGTTGGCAGTCTGTTCCTGTTTTTTCGCAACGGACTGCACGCTAAAACATTATATCCACTGAATCTCGGGATGTCAAGCATTTTCCCAAAAAAACAGCGCAAAAGGCGGCTTGGCAAAGCGTTTGCTTTACCAGCCACCTTCTTTTGTTTCTCATTTGATTGAAATGATATCCGTAATACGATAATTACTCTTCTGTATCATCGTCATCAACTGTATCAAAATCATCTGTAAATGCTGCGTCATTTACTTCTTCTGTCTGAATGCTCTCACCGGAAAGTTCCAACTCGATTGCAGGCTCGCCATCGAAATCATCTGCAAAAAGCTCATCGTCCAACAGAAGATTATTCATGCGCTCATCCGAGTCAAGCTTGATATCACGATAACGCTTCATACCTGTTCCGGCAGGAATCAGCTTACCGATAATAACATTCTCTTTCATACCGATCAAAGGATCAATCTTACCCTTAATTGCAGCCTCGGTCAGTACCTTGGTTGTCTCCTGGAAAGATGCAGCTGACAGGAATGAGTTTGTTGCAAGCGATGCCTTGGTAATACCAAGCAGCACCTGTGTTCCTTCTGCCAATGTCTTTCCTTCGCTTGCCAGCTTCTCGTTTGTGTCCTCGAAGTCCAAGGTGTCTACCATTGTTCCGGGAAGGAACTCTGAATCTCCGTTCTCTTCCACACGAATCTTCTGGAGCATCTGGCGAACAATTACCTCGATATGCTTATCATTGATCTCAACACCCTGAAGTCGATATACACGCTGTACTTCACGAAGCATGTAGTCCTGTACGGCACGAACGCCTTTGATTTTCAGGATGTCGTGAGGATTTACAGATCCTTCTGTCAGCTCGTCGCCGGCCTCAAGTACTGCGCCATCCATGATCTTAATATGAGATCCGTAAGGAATCAGATAGCTCTTGCTCTCGCCGGTCTCATTGTTGGTTACAATGATCTCACGCTTCTTCTTTGTATCCTTGATTGTGGCAACTCCGCCAAACTCCGTAATAATTGCAAGTCCCTTCGGCTTTCTTGCCTCAAAAATTTCCTCGACACGGGGAAGACCCTGTGTAATATCGTTACCGGCAACACCACCGGTATGGAAGGTTCTCATGGTAAGCTGTGTACCGGGCTCACCGATTGACTGCGCTGCAATAATACCGATTGCTTCACCAACCTGTACTGCCTGGCCGGTTGCCATGTTTGAACCATAACACTTCGCACATACACCCATGTGTGAACGGCAGGTCAGAATTGTACGAATCTTTACCTTGGTAAGCGGCTCGCCATTCTCGTCTACGCCGTATGCCATAACTGCCTCTGCACGCTTCGGAGTAATCATGTGATTTGCTTTTACAAGAATGTTTCCATCCTTATCACAGATGTTCTCTGCTGCAAAACGACCGGTGATACGATCCTGCAGGTTTTCGATTTCCTCTTTTCCATCCATGAATGCTTTTACATACATTCCGGGGATTTCTCTTCCTGTATTCTCACAGCAGTCTGACTCACGAACAATCATATGCTGAGATACATCTACAAGTCGTCTTGTCAGGTATCCCGAATCGGCGGTACGAAGTGCGGTATCTGAAAGTCCCTTACGAGCTCCATGCGCTGACATGAAGTACTCCAATACATCAAGACCTTCACGGAAGTTTGAACGAATCGGCAACTCAATGGTTCGTCCCGTTGTATCTGCCATCAAACCACGCATACCCGCAAGCTGTTTGATCTGCTTATCAGATCCACGCGCTCCGGAATCAGCCATCATGAAGGTGTTATTGTATTTATCCAGACCAGAGAGAAGTGCCTCGGTCAAAGCATCATCCGTCTCTTTCCAGGTCTCAACAACTTCTTTGTAACGCTCTTCCTCAGTTACCTGTCCGCGCTTATACTGTCTTGTAATCTCATCAACAGTATCCTGTGCCTGCTGAATCATCTGAGGCTTCTGCGGCGGTACGGTCATATCTGAAATTGAAACAGTCATCGCTGCACGGGTTGAATATTTGTAACCCATTGCTTTGATATCGTCAAGAACCTCTGCCGTTCTTGTTGCACCGTGGATATTGATAACCTTCTCCAGAATCTTCTTTAAGTGTTTCTTTCCTACATGGAAATCTACTTCAAGAAGCAGATAGTCTTCCGGATTTTCGCGCTTAACAAATCCTAAATCCTGCGGAATAATCTCATTGAAAATCAGTCTTCCAAGTGTTGTTGAAATCACACCAGACACAGAAGTTCCATCGGGCAAAACTGCCTCCTGACGAACACGAATCGTCTGATGTAAGGTGATAGCACCATTCTCATATGCTAATAATGCCTGATTCGTGCTGCTGAAAAATCTTCCGAGCACATCTGCCGGTGTACAGATTACTTCACGCTCTGTCTCATCGTGTGTCTGATAATGGATCATGTCATCAACGGCCAGTTCCTTGGCATCAAGCGCTGCCTTCAACTGCTCCGGTGAATCATATACCTTATCATTTACTGTTGTTATTCCTTCCACCTTGCTAAAATCAGGTGCCTTATCCATGGTCAGATAGTAAATACCAAGAACCATATCCTGTGAGGGAACGGCAACCGGTCCTCCATCAGAAGGCTTTAACAGGTTGTTTGGAGAAAGCAGCATAAAGCGGCACTCTGCCTGTGCTTCCTGGCTCAGAGGAAGATGTGCTGCCATCTGGTCTCCATCGAAGTCTGCATTAAATGCCGTACATACCAGAGGATGCAGCTTTATCGCCTTACCTTCTACAAGGATCGGCTCAAACGCCTGAATACCAAGTCTGTGAAGAGTAGGCGCACGGTTCAGCATAACCGGATGCTCCTTAATTACATCCTCTAAGACATCCCAGACTTCTGTCTGCAAACGCTCTACCATCTTCTTGGCGCTCTTAATGTTATGTGCAGTACCGTTTGATACCAGCTCCTTCATAACGAAAGGCTTAAACAGCTCGATTGCCATCTCCTTCGGCAAACCGCACTGATAAATCTTAAGCTTCGGTTCAACTACGATAACGGAACGACCGGAGTAGTCAACACGCTTTCCTAACAGGTTCTGTCTGAAACGACCGGATTTACCCTTTAACATATCAGAAAGTGACTTTAACGCACGGTTTCCGGGTCCGGTTACCGGACGGCCTCTGCGACCGTTATCGATCAATGCGTCAACTGCCTCCTGAAGCATACGCTTCTCGTTACGGACAATGATGTCAGGTGCATTTAACTCCAAAAGTTTTCTTAAACGGTTATTGCGGTTAATGATTCGACGATACAAATCGTTCAAATCAGAAGTTGCAAAACGGCCTCCATCCAGCTGTACCATCGGACGCAAATCCGGAGGAATTACAGGAATTACTGTCATAATCATCCATTCCGGCTTGTTTCCTGACTCGCGGAACGCCTCAACAACCTCTAATCTCTTGATAATTCTTGCCTTCTTCTGGCCGGTTGCATCAACAAGCGCAGCCTTCAGCTCCGCAGAATCTTTCTCCAGATCGATTCCCTGGAGCAACTCAAGGATTGCCTCTGCTCCCATTCCAACGCGGAAGGTATCACCATACTTTTCTCTCGCATTCTGATAATCCGCATCCGATAATACCTGCTTCTTTGACAGGTCGCTCTTACCGGGATCAAGCACGATATAGGAAGCAAAATATAATACTTTTTCCAGCGTTCTCGGTGATAAATCAAGGATTAATCCCATTCGTGAAGGGATTCCCTTGAAGTACCAGATGTGGGATACAGGAGCTGCAAGCTCAATATGTCCCATACGCTCTCTACGAACATTTGCCTTGGTGATCTCTACACCGCATCGGTCGCAGACAACACCTTTATAGCGGATTTTCTTATACTTTCCGCAGTGGCACTCCCAGTCCTTGCTGGGTCCAAAAATTTTCTCACAGAAAAGACCATCCTTTTCCGGCTTGAGTGTTCTATAGTTGATAGTCTCGGGTTTTTTTACTTCTCCGCGAGACCATTCTCTAATCTTCTCAGGTGAGGCCAGACCAATCTGAATTGCATCAAATGAAATTGGCTGGTTGGTTTCTTTATTTGCTGTCTCAGGCATTGTGGCACTCCCTTCTATTCTTCGTCACTAAACATTCCGTCGTCCATATCATCTACGCCGAAGTCGTCATCCATATCATCGGAATCCTCATCCTCCTCAACGGCAACAAGTTCTTCACTATCCTCGTCAAACTCAACCTTTGAGAAACCTCTCTTTGCAAAGCTCTCGCTATCTTCAAATGCAAAGTCTTTATCATTACCGATAATCGCATTCAGGTCTGTATTGCCGTACTCACTGATTTCCATCAGCTCAACCTCTTCACGATTCTCGTCAAGCACCTTCACATCCAAGCCAAGAGACTGAAGCTCTTTGAGCAATACCTTAAAGGACTCGGGAATACCGGGCTCAGGAATGTTGTCTCCCTTAATTATTGCCTCGTAGGTCTTCACACGGCCAACCACATCATCGGACTTCACTGTCAGGATCTCCTGCAGTGTGTAAGATGCACCGTATGCCTCGAGTGCCCAAACCTCCATCTCTCCGAAACGCTGTCCACCGAACTGTGCTTTTCCACCGAGCGGCTGCTGAGTAACAAGAGAGTAAGGTCCGGTAGAACGGGCATGAATCTTATCGTCTACCAGGTGATGGAGTTTCAGATAATGCATGTGTCCGATGGTTACCGGTGAATCAAACGGCTCTCCGGTTCTACCGTCACGAAGCTGAACTTTTCCATCTCGTGAAATCGGTACACCCTTCCACAGTTCTCTGTGGTCTCTGTTCTCATATAAGTATTCCATTACATCATCACGAAGGGTGTCTTTGTATTTTGCTTCAAAGTCCTCCCATGTGAAGTTGACATAATCATTTGCAAGCTCCAGGGTATCCTGAATATCAATCTCTCGTGCGCCATCAAACACAGGTGTTTCAATGTTAAATCCAAGCGCTTTTGCAGCAAGACTTAAGTGAATCTCAAGCACCTGTCCAATGTTCATACGAGAAGGTACACCCAGAGGATTCAATACGATATCCAAAGGACGACCGTTGGGAAGGAAAGGCATATCCTCAACCGGAAGCACTCTGGAAACAACACCCTTGTTACCGTGACGACCAGCCATCTTATCTCCGACTGAAATCTTACGCTTCTGAGCAATATAGATACGAACTGCCTGATTAACTCCGGGTGAGAGCTCATCACCGTTCTCACGGGTAAATACCTTTGCATCCACAACAATACCGTACTCACCATGCGGTACCTTAAGGGAAGTATCACGAACCTCGCGAGCCTTCTCTCCGAAAATCGCACGAAGCAAACGCTCTTCTGCTGTCAGCTCTGTCTCTCCCTTAGGAGTTACTTTTCCGACAAGAATATCTCCTGCACGAACCTCCGCACCAACACGAATAATTCCGCGCTCATCGAGATCCTTTAATGCATCCTCACCTACACCCGGTACATCGCGGGTAATCTCTTCCGGTCCGAGCTTGGTATCACGGGCCTCTGCTTCATATTCCTCAATGTGAATAGAAGTATATACATCATCCTGAACCAGACGCTCACTTAAGAGAACCGCATCCTCATAGTTGTAGCCTTCCCAGGTCATGAATCCGATCAACGGGTTCTTTCCTAACGCAAGCTCTCCCTGTGAAGTAGAAGGGCCGTCTGCGATGACATCGCCGGCTTCTACACGATCACCCTTGAGAACAATCGGTCTCTGATTATAGCAGTTACTCTGGTTACTTCTTAAGAATTTCGTCAACTTATATGACTCTGTTGTTCCGTCGTCATTCTTAATACGAATCTCATCTGACTGCGACTTCTCAACTGTTCCGGATTTCTTTGCAACGACACATACACCGGAATCAACTGCTGCCTTCGGCTCCATACCTGTTCCAACTACCGGAGCTTCTGTTGTAAGAAGCGGCACGGCCTGACGCTGCATGTTGGATCCCATCAGTGCACGGTTTGCATCATCGTTCTGCAGGAACGGAATGAGTGCGGTAGCAACTGAAAATACCATCTTCGGAGAGACATCCATGTAATCAAACATCGTCTTGTCATACTCCTGTGTCTCATCCAGGTAACGGCCTGAAACTGAATTACGAACAAAATGTCCCTCTGCATCCAATTTCTCGTTCGCCTGTGCTACATGGTAATTATCCTCTTCGTCAGCGGTCATATAGACAACTTCATCTGTTACACGCGGATTCTTCGGATCAGACTTATCAATCTTACGATAAGGTGCCTCCACAAATCCATACTCATTGATTCGCGCATAGCATGCCAATGAGTTAATCAAACCGATGTTGGGTCCCTCAGGGGTCTCAATCGGACACATACGGCCATAATGCGAGTAGTGAACATCTCGAACCTCGAATCCGGCACGATCACGGCTCAAACCACCGGGTCCAAGTGCTGACAGACGCCTCTTATGTGTCAGCTCACCAAGCGGGTTATTCTGATCCATGAACTGTGACAGCTGTGAAGAGCCGAAGAACTCCTTAACTGCTGCAGTTACAGGTTTGATATTTATCAGACTCTGCGGAGAAATCCCCTCTAAATCCTGAGTTGTCATACGCTCACGCACAACACGCTCCAAACGCGAAAGTCCAATTCGATACTGGTTCTGAAGAAGTTCTCCGACAGCACGAATTCTACGATTTCCCAAGTGGTCGATATCGTCATCAGATCCGATTCCCCACTCAAGATGCATATTATAATTAATAGAAGCAAAAATATCGTCCTTCGTAATATGCTTCGGAATCAGTTCCTGAATATTCTTGCGAATTGCCTCTTTGATTTCTTCGAGATCAGAGGTTGCTTCAAGAATCTTTTTGAGCTCAGGATAGTAAACCATCTCGTTTACACCTAATTCCTTCTTGGTTTCCTCATCAATCTCAGGCACCCATGCACTCAAATCAACCATCATAGAAGAAAGCACCTTAACATTGCGCTCCTCTGTCTGAATCACAACATACTTAACGGCTGCGTTCTGAATCTCCAATGCCTTTTCTCTGTTTAACTGTGTGCCGGCGGTAAAGAGCACCTCGCCGGTAGACGGATCGATAACATCCTCTGCAAGCACCTGTCCTCTCAGACGATTTCTGAAAGAGAGCTTCTTGTTGAATTTATAACGACCAACCTTTGCAAGGTCATATCTTCTCGGATCAAAAAACATTGCAGAAATCAAACTCTCTGCGCTCTCAACAGTAAGCGGCTCACCGGGGCGGATCTTCTTATACAGCTCTAATAAACCTGACTCATAGTTTGTAGAAACATCCTTTGCCAAGCTTGCCACAATCTTAGGTTCCTCACCGAAGTAATCAATGATTTCCTGATTTGTTCCAATACCAAGCGCGCGAATGAGTACGGTAATCGGCACCTTGCGTGTTCTATCGACACGAACATAAAATACGTCATTGGAGTCAGTCTCGTATTCCAACCATGCTCCACGGTTTGGAATAACAGTACAAGAATACAAGGTTTTACCAACCTTATCGCGTGCAATGCCATAATAGATACCGGGCGAACGAACCAACTGACTGACGATTACACGCTCAGCACCGTTAATTACGAATGTACCGGTCTCTGTCATAAGCGGGAGATCTCCCATGAAAATCTCGTGCTCGTTAATTCCCTCCGTCTCCTTATTGTACAGGCGGACTTTTACCTTCAAAGGTGCTGCGTATGTCGCATCACGCTCCTTGCACTCGGGAATTGTATATTTCACATCGTCCTTGCATAATGTAAAATCAACAAATTCCAGGCTAAGGTGTCCACTGTAATCAGAAATGGGAGAGATATCTGCAAACACTTCTTTTAAACCTTCGTCCAGAAACCACTGGTAGGAATCCTTTTGAACCTCAATAAGGTTCGGCATTGCCAAAACCTCTTTTTGTCTTGAGTAACTCATACGCATGCTCTTGCCAGCTTGCACCGGACGTATTCTGTTTTTCTCCATTGACGTTTCACCTCTCGTTTATTTTATTAAAATGCAGCTATGTGCATAATAAGCCTATTTACCACAATAGTGCACCGTATATGATAACACAAGTTGTCTCAGCGAGTCAAGATTTTTTTCAAAAAACAAAAGCATACCAAATCTGGTATGCTTCTGCCTTAAAATGCACATATAACACGGATTCAAACTTATTGTTTCGCAGTTTTTTCATCCTCTTCATCCGGTTTATCCGGATCAACCTCGACTACAACCTTTTTCTTGTTACTCTTTCCGGCATCATTCATCATAAAGTAAATCACCTTTGTATCCGCTTTCGGCGGCTCCTTCAGTGTAATCGTATAGACGAATCCGCCTTGTTCTTCATCGAATACAGCTTCGTCCACCTTATAATATTTGCTTCCGACTTTTACGACCGCTGTCGCCCGATCTGCGCAGAACAGCTGCAATTCCGTTGTCGTATCATAGACAGTCTCATCAACAAGCTCCGGTTCATCCGGAATCGCAAGCACAACAGCCGTCTCTTTCATATCCCAAACGGAGCCGTCTGTATCACGCACCATTGCCACAATCGGTGTTCCGACACTTTTCGGACTTTGCATTGCATACGAGAAATCCCCGTTTTCATCCACCACGGTAATGACCCGTTTCGTACCGATTAACAGATTAATTTTTCCGGAATAGTCATTCATATGACCCTTAATTAAGGTATCTTTGTTTGTTATCGATTCAAATGAAATATCGGATCCTACCGTCAGTCCCTTTTTATAATTGGCAACTGTAAGCTTTGCTCTCGCACTCACGCGTGTCACGCCACCCACAACATCAGATGCTGTCACCGTCAAGGTCTGACCTTCCGTAAGCTCTCCCACCTCAACAGTAAAGAATCCATTTGCATTTGCGACAGCTTCATAGACACTTTCACCATCGTCCACCATTACTGTGCAAGAAGCCTGCCCCGGTTTCGGAATCTTACCATATACACAATTATCAATTGCATATACTTCATAGGGTATCGGTAAATTCGGTGCTACTTCTTCTGCAACAATATTTGTCACTACGCTGGGTCGGTCAATCCAATCCAGGCTGTATACTTTTATCTTTGTATTTCCAAGCAGAACCGGAATGTTGAGCTGATAAGTTCCATCCGATACATAATAGGTTACCGGCACAACAATTTTATCCGGATCAAATATACTGCTGTTTTCATACGCTTCGTGACCACCGTTCTCCGGGACATAAACATAATCTCCCGCTACAGCAATCACCTTACAGTATTTTGAATCATTTATTTCTCCGGTAATACAACTCATCTTATTGGTCAGATTATCTACCAGTGGCAGGTTGGCACCGGTTCGTTTAACCGTCCATTTTACCTGTGCGCTCTCATGCCCCACACTGTCTTTTGCCCATATTGTCACAAGTCGATCCGCTGAAAGCATCGGAGTTGTAATCGCGAACGCTCCCGTTTGGTCTGCAATCGCACTATAAATTTCCCCGTCATACTTTGCACATACCTGTGCACCGGGTTCTGCCGTTCCGAGTATCTGCTTCGCGCGGTTACTGCACTTTGTAATCTCCGGTATTTCCAATACCTGCGAATTATAATTATTAACCTCTACATACTTAACCGAACGGTTTCCGTATGCATCCTCTGCCATAACAGAATAGATTCCGTTGGAACGAACCTCAAATCTACTTCCAATGACATTCGAAGCACCATTCCACAAATCGGAATCAACCGGAATCACCCCTTCATAATACTTAATGGTCTTCACACCGGAGGAATCACTCGCCTGAACCGCAATCGGAATTGCATGACCTGTCTGTTTTTTATTGCATACGGCAAGCACCAGAATGGGGGCTGATGTATCTTTCACATCACCTCCAAGAGAAGCCTGATAGTATGCGTATTTCGAATTATTCGTCAGTCGTTGCACATACCAATCTTTCGCAGGTGCGATATCAATTGAATTGCTGGAGGATTTTATCAAATAATTGGTTGCTTCCGGGAATGCAATGCTCCAATTATTGTCTGCCTCAACATTCAGCTTTCCATTCTTGCTCTGGTCTCTCACATAGTCCTGCAACAACTGATTGATATAGACACGATTATTTGACAAAATCTGTTCTGTCACTTCTTCCCCGACAACAGAGAAGGAATTCGTCATTCGTTTGCTGACCAGAATAAATTCTTCACTATCACTTACTTCTTTTCCATTACATGTCAAAGAGCTGACACGCGATGCTTTTTTATTAATCACCTTACCGGCCCGGTTATATTTCGCCGGCTGCGTCGGATCAATTTCATATTCAATTCCGTCAAAAACAAGAAATTCCGACCAGTCATCCAGCCATTCCGGATTGAGAACCGGTGAGAGATTCTGCTCCTGCACATACGCCGCAACCTTTTTGTCTGACCATGTACAGGCCGCTGTATCATTCGGATTCTGGTATGCACTCGCCTGCCATTCGAGCCATTCACGAATCTGCGCACCATTTATACTGTATATAAAAGCAAATTCACGATTCCAGCTTTGCACATTCAGGCTGTCTCCTATTGTAAATTTGGAGTCCATATCAATATAATCGATGCCGGATTGTTTTCCGACAAGCTTATACTCTGTCGCCGCAATTACCTTACATCCCTTATACTCGGATGTCGTCTGATTTACAAACTCCATACCATATCGAATTTTTGCCTCATTTGCCGCTTGCACTGCAATATTGTCCTCAAGCATGCCAAAGTAATTGTTTACACGCTTGTCGATTTCTCCAAGGCTCGTGTTATATACCTTTTCCAACTGCGTTTCAAACGACTCGTTGAGCTTAATCATTTTCTCGTCTGCCGGAGTTGATGTTTTGACAAGCTTTATCTTACCGCTCTTTCCCGCAACCGTTACTTTTCCATTGGCGACCGTAAGTTTCATGTCTGCAATTCCGATTCCCGCTCCCCGGTCCGCAACCGCAACATACACCTTTCCGTTCAGTAATCCGGAAGATGTCACGCCGGGATAATCATAATATGCCTGCACATCCGCATCCTTAGACGGAAAATTTACATGTGCATGTCCACCGATAATTGCATCCACACCATTTATTTTTGATATTGCATATGCGACATTCTGACTCATCAAATCCGGTTCCTGTACACCAATACCGGTGTGTGCCAGCACAACGATCAAATCAACATTTTTTGCTTTGAGCTTTACAACCTGCTCTTCCACACTCTCAACCATATCTTTTGTTACAAGCAATGCAGTATGATCATAGTGCGTAGTCAGAGACGGCGTCGTCACCCCAATCAGACCAATTTTGACAGAAACATTCCTTCCTGCACTTGTCGGAAGTTTTTTTGTGATTACCATATTCTCTGCCCAGATGTTTTTTCTCGTCTTTGCATCATAGACATTTGATACAACTACTTTATTATCTAACCCGGCCTCCTCAAGTGCATCCTTTACATATTCATATCCATAATCAAAATCATGATTCCCGAGCGTCATGGCATCATATCCCAAGGTTGCCATCTGTGTATACATGTATTCTATGCTGTCAATTGTTCCATTGTTAATACAATCCGAACCATATCCGTATATTGTATCTCCAACATCTACCGTCATGGTATTTCCGTATTTTAGACTGTTTCTAGCCTCCTTTATCAAGGTATAAACCTGTGCCAAACTTCCTTTGTTATGTTCCGAAGCCGAATTATAATTAATGTCTCCAACCTGTCCATGCAGATCTGTTGTAGAAATAATGCGTAGCGTTGTTGTTTCGTCTGACTTGACAGCTGCATCTATCCATTCTATAGGAATAATTACAATTATTCCCACCGTACAAATCACTGCCAAAAGACGCATTAAACATCTCTGTATCATATTACTAGTCATTATGTTTTTTCCTTGCCTTCTTATATCTTATCAATAATTCTTTATCTTTTGCCACCTGGCTCTCCAGATATTCGCGATATGCATCTATTCGTTTGCCCTGTTCTTCCATATCACATTCAAGCAATGTACTTATAGTTTGAATTTCTTGACCCGTGGCTTTCTCTACAACCTCTACTGCCAGCGGTATTTTTGCCT
>JAQXMB010000093.1 GCA_029012425.1 bacterium
TCTCCGTTGTATCCGTCCTTTAACTGAACGCCCAGCTCGCTTGCAACCTCTTCCTTGAAACGCTTCATTGCGTCCTTAGCCTCGGGTACTGCCATCTGGGTTGTACCGGTCTGTGAGTTATTACTTGCCATGGTTGTTTCCTCCATATACTTGTGAATTCGAGTTTTCACTCTAATGCTAGTGTTTCCGTCGTTTCACATAATATGACAGGAAATATGTGCCACCTTCGTTAAGTGCTGACAGGCTGTTTTCTAAGCATAAGATACGCAATCACAACCAATGCGGCACTGATTACAATAATAGAAATTGGAAGCGCACTCGGAACCGCATTTTCAAATGCAGCCCCAATACTTCTGAGGATGCGCCCAACCACTGTATTCTTATGATGTCTCGAATACTCCATCAGTTTCGGTACACCGATACATACAAGCATCCATAACACCCACACTACTACATAAGCTGCTTTTCCAAACTTAAGAAGCATCGCTCCAAGAAAAATTCCGATGCCAAGACTTCCGATTGCAAGGCAAAATAAAACCTTCCATGAAAAAATCAGTGAAAAATCTCCATCATATGGCAGTGTCGGATACATGACCGCAAGCTTCAACCGTTCAATCGAGATAAAAACCTTCAAAACGATAACGAATATGATCTGGCACACCGCAACACTTGCAATATAAGCAGGAACAAATCGTTTTCTTGCCTGACTCATGCTAACTGCATGATTGAATGACTGCCAGAAATCCTGACCTACAATCAACAGTGCAACCAGGAAAAAACCCATCAATCCCATAAATCCGCCCATCGGAAAGACATCCTCTGCATTTGTTGATGACTGTATCACATCATGAAGAATCATTCCAAATATCATAAGGCCGCCCAAAATGGCAATTCCCCCGAGCAAAAGCCCCTTTCTTAATTTCATCTGATTCATTAATGTTTTCATATAATCCTCCTGTGCTTATGCACGAATTTCTGCTTTCATCAACATTAAATATGAAATGCCTGCCATAAGTGCATACCAAAGTACTGCCAAAATCAATACAAACCCTTTATCAATATACATCATTATTCTGTTTGCCACGCCAACATAACCACCATTTGACATTGTGAATAATGCGCCTGAGACTGCACACACACCTGTTATAATAAATATCAAAACATAGTATGCAACCTTACCAAAACGCCATACAAGCTGACCCATAATCATTCCGGTTCCGCATACAAAAAGACCAATTGCAGCTGTAGCAAGAAGCATTCTTCTCATCGGGATTGCCGGAAGCATGATTTTCGGAACCAGACCGTAAAATGCGAGCAAAAATAACAAGCTGACGCCAATCTGAAGCATACACATAAAAATCGTACCCAAAAATACATTTCTTCTCGTACCACCGCTGCTTATTTCAAGCGGTGTGTAGATTGCAACATCTGTCAACCCATAAATGAGATACATCATGCTTGAAAAAAATAAGTACATAACCGGCACACGCGGCACTAGTACTTCCGGTGTAAAATTGCCATCGCTGAGAAATTCAAAATACAATACGAAAGCAATCGACATCAAAAGTGTGATAACAATCGTCCGTCCGGCACGATAGGAAGCTCTCTTTAACGCACGCGATACTCCATACATTGATTATGCCTCCCTTCCGCAAAGAGCAACAAAGAGATTCTGCAAAGAAACAGGCTGAACAGTCACATCCTCTTCAGGTACAAATGCTTCACCCGGTGCAAGCATCAGTGTAACCGCCTTGCTTCGCCCGATCTTTTCAACATGATGTTGCTCGTATCCGGCGCATGCGGCATCCACATCCTCTTCTTTTCCGCTGACATGAATGCAGCGGTCAAGTAAATCCTGTGTATTCTCTTTCAGAAGAATATCTCCATCCTTTAAGAAAATCACTTCCTCAAATACATTCGCCGCTTCCTCAATGATATGCGTTGAGATGATAAAGGTACGACCGGTTGCTGTATGCTCATCTAAAAGCAGACGGTAAAAGTCCTCTCTTGCAACTACATCAAGTCCGGCTACCGGCTCATCAAGAATCGTGATATCTGCTTTGGATGCAAGTGCGATAATAATTGTCACCATGGAGAGCATTCCTTTGGAGAGCTTATTGATTTTCGCTTTCACATTCAAATTGAACATCTCAACCAGACTTTTTTCCATCTCGGAATCCCAGTTCGGATAGTAGGTTCTTGCAACCTGTAAGTATTCTTTTACTTTGATATTGTTCGGTCCGAGAATGCTGAGTGTATTCAGCTCTCTTGAGAAGCACAGATGATCAAGCACCCTCTGATTCTCCCAAACGGGCTCTCCATCATAAAACACACTTCCGGTTGTTGCCGGGTTCTGTGCGGTCAGGATCGACAAAAGTGTGGTCTTTCCTGCTCCGTTTCGTCCAATCAGTCCGTAAATCTTACCCTGCTCAATGTTGAGGTCGATCCCATGCAACACTTCTTTATTCTTGTACTTTTTTGTAATATTTTCACATGTTAACTGACTCATTATTGTTCTCCTTTCAACTTTTCCCTATTACTGATGTGAGCGAATCATCTGGACCAAATCTTCGCTGCTGATTCCAAGGCTCTTTGCCTCCTCAAGCAATCCCTTTACATAGTTATCAAAAAAGCGTTCCTTGCGCTTCGTAATAATCTGTTCCATCGCACCTTCTGCAACAAACATACCGATACCTCTCTTCTTATAAAGTATTCCTTCGTCTACTAACAAATTGATTCCTTTCGCCGCTGTGGCGGGATTGATTGCGTACAAGCGAGCCAGCTCGTTGGTGCTTGGCACTCGCTCCTCCTCGAGAAGAATTCCCCTTAGGATATCTGTCTCAATCATTTCACTTAACTGTACATAAATTGATTTTTCTGCACTTAGCAGTTCATTCAAAATCTCTCACCTCCGGTAATAACTTATCTCATTTGATTCATCATTGTATTTAGTTGTTTAGTTATTTGGTTCATTACTTGTGTAATTAACCATAGCACCAATAAACCATTCTGTCAACATATTTTTTAAATTTTTTGTAACTATTCAGAGCCAAGGCAATTTTCATTAAATATCGGGGTTATGCTTGCATAAACAACGATATTTATGGAAATTTCTTTGGCAAGAAGCCACATCGAGATGAAGCTTTAGCGAAATCGAGATGCGGTCTGA
>JAQXMB010000094.1 GCA_029012425.1 bacterium
TTAATTGTAAGCTGCCATTCTTCTTTGTTTGCCGTATTGGTAAAGCGAATGGTTTCGGTTCCAACCTTCTTCGGTTCAATTGTAATCGGCAGATAATCCCCATTCCATTTTCCAAATGTGATTGTGCAGGTCTTTGGATTGGCCGGATAGTATTTCACTCCGCCGTTTGCCGAAAGATATGCATTTAACACCTTTGTATTTTTGATTGAAACAGATTTTGCATTAAGCTTAAAGGAACTGTTGACCTTCAGATTACATTTGTAGCTCTTACCACTGACAGTAGCTGTGATGGTGGCGTTACCGCTCTTTTTCGCAACTACTTTTCCTTTCGATGACACAGTTGCAACCTTCGTGTTGCCGGACTTCCATGTAACCTTTTGGGAAGTTCCGCTCACACGAAGCTGTACACTTTCTCCAACAAAAAGTGTTGCCGATGTCTTATTCAGTTTAACTGCTGCCTGCGCGGACTGTGGATACACCATAACAATCACAAACGCAAGAAACAAAACCGAAACAATATTTCTAATTACTTTTTTCATATTTCTGATAATATCTCCCTCTCAAAAGTAACGAATCCGTTACCGATCAATTATTGATTAAGAGCCTCCAGACTGCGGTTCATCGCAGAAATCAATGCATCAATTGATGCACGAACGATATCCGGATCAATACCGATTCCAAAATACTGCTTTCCATCCGCTCCCTGGATTCCAACATATGCAATTGCGCTGGAATCAGAACCGACTGTCATCGCATGTTCCTCATAGCAGATTACCTCACACGGCTGTTCAAACTTCTCAGCAAACGCGTTGCTGACTGCCTCCATGCGACCATTACCGGTTGCCTCAACAATATCCTTGCGATTGTCCGTAAAAATATTCACCGTTGCGGTAATTCCATTTTCCTGACGGAAATGACATCCCTTGATATGGAAAACCGGCGTATAGTTTTTATAGCGCTTCTCAAAAATCTCATAAATCTGCTCAGCGGTAAGCTCAGCATGACTGTGATCAGATACAGCTTTTACTGCATAACCAAAATCCGAACGCATCTTATACGGAATCTTGATTCCGTAATTCTGTTCCATAATATATGCGACACCGCCCTTGCCGGACTGGCTGTTAATGCGGATGACATCACTGTCATAAGTACGACCGACATCCTCCGGATTAATCGGAAGGTACGGAACCGTCCAATGAGACGGATCCTTCTCCTCACGGTATTTCATACCCTTTGCAATTGCATCCTGATGAGAACCTGAAAACGCAGCAAATACAAGCTTTCCACAGTAGGGATGGCGAGCATCAATCTTCATCTGTGTCAGCCGTTCATATACTTCAACAAGATGCGGCATATTCGATAAATTCAATTCCGGATTCACACCCTGTGCATACATATTCATTGCAAGCACCATGATATCCACATTGCCGGTACGCTCTCCGTTACCGAACATGGTTCCTTCGATACGGTCTGCTCCAGCAAGAATACCAAGCTCCGCATCGCTGATTCCACATCCTCTGTCATTGTGCGGATGAAGCGAAAGAATTACATTCTCACGATTATGTAAATGCTTACTTACATACTCCACCTGCTGTGCGAATACATGCGGCATTGACATCTCAACCGTTGCCGGAATATTGATGATCGGCTGAAAATCAGGTCTCGGCTCCCAAATATCAAGAACGGCGTTGCACACTTCAACTGCATAGTCAACCTCCGTACCGGTAAAACTCTCCGGACTGTACTCGAATGCAAAGTTACCTTCTGTACGATCCGCAAGCTCTTTTAACAGCTTTGCACCCTCAATGGCAATCTGCTTAATCTCTTCTTTTGATTTTCCAAATACCTGCTCGCGCTGTGCCAGCGAGGTAGAATTGTAAACATGAACAATCACGCGCGGTGCACCCTTCACTGCCTCAAAGGTCTTACGGATAATATGCTCACGCGCTTGCGTCAATACCTGAATCGTCACATCTTCAGGAATCATATTGTTGTCGATCAGCGTTCGAACCAGTTCGTATTCGGTCTCAGATGCAGCCGGGAAACCGACCTCAATCTCCTTGAATCCGATATCAACCAGCATCCGGAAGAACTCCAGCTTTTCATCTAAGCTCATCGGCTCAATCAGTGCCTGATTACCATCGCGCAAATCCACGCTGCACCAAATCGGCGCTTTATCTACATATTCTTTTGATGCCCAATCCATACATGCTTCCGGGGGCATAAAATAATTTCTTTTGTATTGCTTGTAATCGAACATTTCTCTTCCTCCAAACTACATTGCATATTAATTCACTATATCACATGAAATTCAAAAAGTCTATGACAAGGGAAATGCCCTGCTAGAAAGGTCCAATCACACTGTGCACTTTTTCAAGAAGAATTTCCGGCAAAAACGGTTTTTTAATATATCCGCATGCATTGAGACTTTTTGCGGAAATGACATCATTCACATCTCCGCTTGCGGTAATAAACATAACCGGAAGATACGAAAGCCTCGGATTCTCGCGAATTTTCTTAAGCGTATCTATACCGCTCATATCCGGCATCTCGATATCAAGCAGCAGCAGGTCAATCGGCATTGTCTCAAGCACCTGCAGGCATTCTCCGCCGGATGTTGCAAGAATAATGTCCTTATATTTTGTCTTAAGAATGAACTCTGCCATCTTAAGATTCATATTTTCATCATCAACTATCAATATTCTGCTCATAATTAACTGGTTCCTCCTTCGCCAACAATCGAAATGACATCTTTTAATACATAGTGGAATGACGGCGCTGATGCCTTTTCATTTTCCACATAACCCTGTCTTAAATCACAGGTATCAAGCGTATTTTCCGGGTTAACACCTATATAATCACCCTTAAACACCTCTATATTACACTTTTTGAAGCCGTCAATCAACTCACTTACTTTTTCTTTTGTACCTTCCGCTGCGATAATATCATTGACACTTAGCATCTGAACCCAGTCCCCATCAAATCCTCTCGATACATCCGTGCCGTGAACGCTTCCTTTTACACGGTCTTCGATCGGCTTGTGTTCCAGCACTGCCCCGACTGCCGAAACCATATAGGGCGCCCAGTTTACACGGCATCCAATCAGCGAAGTAGTAGGCGCCACATCCGCCATATTCACATTATATCCAACATGAAATACCGGATGCAACCCGCTGTATTCTTCGCATGCCACTGCCGGTCCGGTCGTATCGGAATGCTGGGAAATAATCACGCATCCTTCCTTGATAAACTGTTTTGCATATTTCTTTTCCAGCTCATAGTCTCCCCAACTGTAGGTATAACGCACTTCCATTGTCGCAGTAGGGACAACCGAACGAACTCCGAGGAAAAATGCCGTATAGCCGGAAATCACCTCCGCATACGGGAAGGCACCGACATAACCGATTTTTGCTTCTTTCGCGGATACTCTTCCGGAATCAATCAGCTCGTTCATCTTCATTCCTGCAACAACACCGGAAATATATCTTCCCTGATAGATTTCTCCCATGTAGGTATGATAATTCGAAAGAACCGGTTCGGTTGCACTATTATCTCCGGTTGCCTGACAGAACTGAATATTCGGGTACTCCTTCGCAAACTCTTTGGTTATATTTTCATAACCGTAGCTTGTGGTAAAAATGATCCGACATCCATCGTCGACCAATTCCTGCAGAAAGGCTTCTTCCTGTCCCTCTGCCACATTGTATTTTGCATAAGTCTCTACCCGCTCTCCATAAGCAAGTCCAATTGCCTTCTGGGCCTTGATAAAGTTCTCCGTATAGGCATTGCAGCTGTCTCCGACATACAAAAATCCGACTTTAAGAGCCTCTTCCTCGTAATTATGAAAAACCGTAATTTTACCAAGATGAGCAAGTATCACGACAACAATCGCGACGACTGCCGTAATAATTATATTTTGCTTCTTCATATATCCACCGTAATCTGTATTCTATGAGAGAATCGTTCTCAATTGTTCCTTAAGCTCCGCATATGCGGCAAGCGTCTTTGCATGATTTGCCTTGATAAAATCTATATCATCGCTCTTTGCTGCCATCTCCAACGCCTTTGCCTGCTCAGATAATTCCTCCGCACCAATCGTTAGCGAAGTAGATTTGAGTGCATGAATGACGATGCGGTAATTCTCGATATCCATGCTGTCAAAGTATTGTATTAATACTTCTTCCTTATCATTATCAAGATATTCCTTTAACATGCTCTCATAAAACTCGCGCATGTTCATGCAGTAGGTCATACCGGTTACAAGGTTCAGCTTCGGACAGATTTCACGAATTCGTTGCACTTCTTCAGCGCTAAATCCCGGTACAGACAGGAGCGCCTCTTCCTGCGAAATCTCCTGCTCCATTTTTTCATTTGCCAAATGATCCATGTGGTTTTCCGCGCTTGAAATCTCCTGCGTCTTTGGCACATCCTCTATCAAATGATCCGGCAGAAAATCGCGAAGAATCTGCTCGAGCATTCCCATGTCGATTGGTTTCGACAGATATCCGTCAAATCCTGCTGCCTGATAGCTCTCCTTGGCTCCGACAATTGCATTTGCGGTAAGCACCACAATCTTCGTCTGCTCATCGCATAGCTCTCTTCGTCTAATCTCATCCAGTGTCTCTATTCCGTCCATCTGGGGCATCATATGATCAATCAGTATGAGATCATATCTCTTTTCTTTCAGAATCTCAAGCGTCTCCTCACCGGAGCAGGCGCAGTCACAGTTAATTCCAAACACACGAAGCAATCCTTCTGCCACCTTAAGATTCATGCCGTTGTCATCCGTAACAAGAACACGGGCTTCCGGCGCTTTGAATGAGACATCGTGCCGTTGATTATTCATCTTATCTCTGATTCGTTCATGATAATCCCCGATTGGCTTATCCGAGACAATCTTCTGATCCAATATAAATGAAAAGACGCTTCCCTCTCCGTAAACGCTCTTCACCTGAAGTTCACTGCCCATCATCGCGAGGAGTTTGGTCACAATCGACATTCCAAGACCGGTTCCTTCAATGTGGCGATTGCGCTTTTCCTCCAGACGGGTGAACGATTCAAAAAGTGCCGGAAGATCCTCTTCCTTAATTCCAATTCCGGTGTCTGCCACTTCCACATAGAGGCTTATGACATCCTCCGCGACCGCATGCTCACGAACAATCAGTGTGACACTTCCCGCATTGGTATATTTCACTGCATTGGTCAACAGATTCGAAATAATCTGCGTGATACGAACATCATCACCTAACATCTTCTCCGGAAGCTTTTCATCCACATGAACGATAAACTCCAGATTCTTCGCGCGTGCGCGCTCGGTAATTGAGTGTTCGATATTATTGACAAGCTTTGCTGTATCATATTGCACCGGAATGATTTCCATCTTTCCGTCTTCAATCTTTGAAAAATCAAGAATACCGTTAATCAGTGTCAACAGGTTATGCCCCGCTGCATCGATATTTGTTGCGTAGTCATAAATGGTACTGTCCTTCGTCTCACGAAGTATCAGCTCATTCATGCCAAGCACCGCATTGATGGGCGTTCGAATTTCATGCGACATCTGTGCAAGAAAATCACTCTTAATCTTGCTGGCAGTATTTGCGGCTTCTGCCGCCTGCAAAAGCTTAAGATTTTCAATCTGTTTTTTCTGTAGTTCTAAGGAGCGCTGCACCGTATTTCGTACGAAAAAGCTCGTCAGATATACAACCAAAAGTGTCAGCACCAAAACCATATATACTTTAAAGTACAGATGATCATACCGGTTCGCTTCTTTTACAATTCGATAAGTCACCTCTTCAAGCACATGTCTTTTATAATTGTCTAACACTGCCAGATGAAAGGTGTACTCACCGGACGGAAGATTCATATAGGTTAACGAAGAAAGGTCACTTTGCTGCATAACCATCGGTTTCTCATCGTAACCTTCCAGATATACACTGACAAACGGGTTATTAACCGAATAATTTATGACCATCGGATTAATCTCAATTCGGCTTGCTTCCTTGCTGACCAGAATCTCCTCGTCACTATCCGCTCTCACCTGAAGATCATCCACTTTCATACTGCCAATACAGATTCTGTAGGAATTTCTTGCAAGCGCATAGTCATCGGTATTTACACCAATGACACCGGAATCACCGGACATAAACAATCTGCCCTCGTCATCCACATAGTTCCATGCATTGGGCGTTAAAGACTGACGAAGACCTCTTCTTGCGTCAAACAGCTCATAATCCACTGCATCGCCGCTTAACAGCTGCTTTTCATCAACAATATAGATTCCTGCTGAACCGAGAATCCACAGTTTTCCCTTACGGCATAATATATCATAATTATTATAGTAGGGCATATTATTGAGCACAGTGATGTCACCGTAATGCGGAATAAAACTCACACCGTTGCTTTGCACAACATAGTATCCGGAACGATAGGATGCTTTCACGATGCGAAGAACAACATCCGAACTCAGACCGTCTTCCCGTTTAATGGTTCGAACGATTTTTCCATTCTCAATCACTGCTACTCCATTGCCATCCGTACCGGCATAGATACTTCCATCTACCGTCTGAATCATGCAAAGTACACGCGTGTTGGACAAGCCTTCCTCTCTGGAGATCACAGACTGCACCTGTCCGTCTTTAATAAAAGTAATGCCAAGATCGCCCGCAACAGCAATCGTTCCGTCGCTTAACTGTAGCGTGCTTCGGATTTTATTTCCGCAGACTCCGCTCGTACTGTCATAGATGGTAATCGCAAGTGAAGGATTCACCATCCACACACCTTTCCCGGCAGTAGAAATCCACAGATTTCCCTCGTTATCCTCCATCAGACAGCGCACACGAATATCTGCAAGTGCATTTGTCAGCGAATTCTCTGTTGCATTCAGGCCCTGATTTACACAATCCAACCCACTGTCGGTTCCAAAATAGTAATGTCCATTCCAGAATATTGTGGAATTAACTACCTTTTTCTCCAGACCGGAGCGCTCAGAAATCTCCGTAAAAATCGATTCGCAGTATTTTAACAGTCCGAGTCTTGTCGAAGAAAACCACAGGTTTCCCTGATAATCAATCAACATATGCTCGATAGAGCTGCTAAAGTTTCCTGTCTGAAACAGAAAGAATTCTCCCCGCTCATCCATGTATCCGGCGCCATTGTCGGCACAGATATAGATGATATCATCATACACGCGCAACGATTTTATACCGTTAAGTCCGTTGCAGCGGTAAGTTCTCTTCCATTTCAGTTCCCCATCTTCAAGCGTGTATTTCTCCACACGACCGATCGAGTAGGAAACATACAGATTGTTCTCCTCGTCAAAGCAGACACTTGTATATGCTCCGATCGAGCTGTTATTTTTTGAAGAAACAAGCTTCCCGTCCCGGAGCAGATGCAGGTTTCCTGCGGAATCAACAGCCACAACATTTCCTTTGGAATCCGACGCACAGCTTACCGCATAGAATACATCCTCTATGATATCCGTAATATGTACACCATTAACAATCGACACAATCGCCAGCGCATCCGAAGTCCCGACATAGTAGCTGCCATCCTGACTGCGGGTGATACATCGCACCGAATTAGACGGAAGTCCGCTGTTCTCATCCAATATATTCACAATCTCATTGTCTGTACAGATCGAAAGTCCACCGTCATTTGTTCCGATCCAGAGCCGTCCCTCAACATCTGTGTAAAGACAATTTACATTTCTGACAGAAGTAAACCGGTCCATCCATGTAAAATGTGTTCCGTCGTACTGATACAATCCACCATATGTTCCGAGCCACAAAACTCCATCTCTGGTCTGCTCAATATCGGTAACAGCTCCTCCCGGGATTCCATCCTCCGCATTATAAACAGTCTGAACGAACGAACCAAACCGGTCATCCTCAGCCACCTGCGCCGCCATCGTTTCCAATGGAGTTGACAATGCAGCTCCTGAGACAAGGATCGCCAAAAATACAAAGAAATATCCACCCTTTTCGGGTAGTTTTTCTCCCCTAAGCTTTTTTGCCGCAAGTCTTTGAATATGAACAAGAAATGACAGAACGAACACGCAAAGCGTCTTATCCAGAAAATCCACATAAAACTGACCAATCGAATAGCAAATCGGCCGATACCAGCCAATGCTCAGCAGATACTCAATCACACCGTCGCCCCATACATTGCCGGTCATCCCCCCAAATAACGCAATATTGAGCGGGACAGACAAAAGCACCGCAACAATCGTTAAAATCATTGCCGCAGACGCGGTAGAAAGATAGGTCTCAAGCATCCCTCTTCTTCCAAGAAAGCCTGCAATGACACCGATACAAATGGAAACGATCACATATATATAGGCATCCGGGAAAAACGCACCAAAAGTAAGGTTTGTGGTGGCACCTACAATACCACCGCAAACCGGTCCTAACGCATACGCTGCCAGAATCGTTCCCAAAGCGTCCAAATATACCGGCAACTCCAGCTTCAACGCCAGATATTTGCCCCCAACATTCAATGCGATGCAAATCAACACAAAAAATGTTCTCAAAAACATTCTTTTCTTCGTCATACCGTATCCTGCCCCAAAACAATACAAATACAAAAGGTTATTCGGATACATTATACTACGGATTCATCCGTATATCAATTAATATAAATTAACGGGATCCCATCCATAATCTTTTACAAACTCGATTGGCAGATGATGATTCTCTACATACATGCGAACATATTCTTTGCGTGCAGCTTCCCACTGCTCATTATTAAGATTCATAAACGCTTCATATACTCCCTGATATCCTTCTGTAAACCGCCTGATGCTTTCTGTATACCCGCTTCCATCTTCTGCCTGATCATATCCAATTACCGTATATCCGTCAGCTGTCTTTTTCAGGTGGAAGCATGCTGGGCATTCGCCGCCACTGCAATTTTCAAGCATATTCCCAATCCGGACATAATACATCGTCCAAAAATTGCCGAACACCAATAATTCGTCGCCTTCTTCAATCTGTTTTAGGACAATGAAATGAGGAATCCATACGCTTCCCTCCGGTGACAGATAATGATCGCCCTGCTCCTGCTTCATATACGCACAGATTGCTTTTACTGCCGGGTCATCACCGGTATAGACAAACTCCGGAAGTGACTGATTTTCCGCTGTCTGCGAAGTATCCTGCGAGGGCTCACCCGGAATCGTTGCTTCTGCCTGTTCTGTGCCGGCAATAATCTCCAGATTTAACGGCAGAATTTCAATCTTACGAAGCCTCTCATGGAAGCTGAACAGCTCATATTCATTATCTCTGATTACAAGGAAGCTTGTATAATACTCACCCGCAGAATTTATCCAGCTTGCTGCAAAACGGCTGTACATCTTCTTTGGTCCGTCCTTTTCATCCTGAAATACAAGCTCTGCCACCTGTTCCTTCTCAATAAAATAGTCAAAGGTATCCATGCGCTGCATCTGATGCCAATCCCAGAGCTTATAGTATTCGTCCAGTTTTTCCCCGGAATCTCCGGTATCCACAAGCTTTAACATCCCATCTGTTCCCGGAATCAGATCAAACAGGTAATAGCTTCCAAAGGGCCGTTCTCTCTCAGCGTTAAACACTGCAATTCCATCCTCAGAAACCGCCACGCAGGTCTGCATCCGGTCTCCGTCAAAATAATTACATCCGATACTTTGCGTATCAATCGTTCCGATCACTGCGGATTGTCTGCGATCATATACAATCACTCCACGCTGCGTGCCAAAGATTAACATATAATCATCGATATATAATATCTCCGGTGCATAAACCTCAATTCCATTGACCGGAATTTTTACTGCCTCATTTACAATCTCCTGCTCGTGACCGCTGATACGACTCCAAATATCACTGATCGTCTCACTGACCTTTCCGTCCGTCGCTGCATTAATTCCGATTCCTGACAGTGAAATAATTACGACCGCAGCCGCTGCTGCCACTGCATATTTTACAGGTCTGATATATCTGATCATTCCAGTCACCTCCCCGGTTTCTATTTTCTGCCAAATACGGTTCAGCTGTTCCCCGGTCGGATTCAATCCGTCAAATGCCTGTTTTAACTGATTTTTTTCTCGATTATCATCACGCTTTGTCATTTCCATCCGCCTCCCTTTCCAAAACAGCCTTCAATCGTTTGCGGGCTGTCGCAAGCCTTGATTGCAAGGTACTTTCTTTGCGTTTCAACATCACGGATAATTCCCGCAAAGAATATCCCTCGTAGTAGTAAAGATAAAGCACCTCACGATATTTCGGTGGCAGCTCCATCACCAAAGACAGTAATTCTGCGGACTGTGATTCTTCTGCCGCTCGTTCCGGCAATGTGCCCAGATCCACTTTTTTCCGCCAGGATGCTTTCAAAAGATCCTTGCAATAATTTTTTGTAGCCGTAATAAACCATGCGGTCTCGTGATCAAGATCATGAAACTCAATTTTTTTCGTCATTACCTTTAAGAATATCGCCGAAACAGCATCCTCGGCATCTGCAATATTTTTCAGATACAGCAGTGCCAGGCGGTAAACCCGCTCCTTCTGGCGATCATATATTTCCTGTATGTTCATGTTGATTTTATCCTCCTGTGCAGTGTCGCCATCAGGCTGGAACTGTCACGATATATGTTTCTCATTCATCTATATCATACACGATTTGCAAAAGGCAAATATCCTTTTTTATTAAATATAGATACTCAAAAGTTGAAAGCGTCGATTGCAGATTTACTTCATCTGCCACTTTTGATATGATTAACCCAGATTCGGTTGTAAGAACGAATAACACTTTTTTGAGGTATAGCGATGAAAAAATACAAATTACTGTTATGGGACATTGACGGAACGATTCTCAATTTTGAGGAAGCAGAGCGCTTTGCAATCCGAAAGGGATTTGCCACGCTTGGAATTGGCGAATGCACGGATGCGATGCTTGCTGATTATGTCGCCATCAACAAGCGCTACTGGAAGATGCTTGAGCGCGGAGAAATGACAAAGCCTGCGATTCTGGAAGGTCGTTTTCATGAGTTTTTTGAAAGATATGGAATCGACACTTCGCTTGCCGAAGAATTCAACGCCCACTATCAGGTCGATTTAGGCGATACGATTTGTTTTCATGAGAATGCTTTGGAACTCATCAAGGAATTTAAGAATGATTACAAACAGTATGCCGTGACCAACGGAACTTCGCTCGCTCAGCACCGCAAACTTGAGCGAAGCGGTCTTGCAGATGTGCTGGATGGTTATTTTATTTCTGATGAGGTTGGATATGAAAAGCCAAATAAACAGTTTTTTGATCTTGCATTCAAAGAGATCGAATCGCAGATTGGTCCGTTCGCTCTTGACGAGGTAATGATTATCGGCGACTCGCTCACCAGCGATATTCTTGGTGGAAATAACGCCGGAATCACTACCTGCTGGTATAATCCCGGCGCTGCAATGAATGACCTCAATGTAACTGTCGATATCGAGCTTCGTTCACTCAATGAATTGAAGAAGATTCTAGGGATTCACTGAAATCTGACCTTTGCCGTCAAATGAAATATGTATACATTTTGTATAAATGTCGGTTCCCGGTTCCATGATTTCGAGCGCAAGTGACGCATGGTAACGGTCCAGTGTTCCAACCGTATCCGCCAGACCATTTCCGGTTCCGCCTGTCGTATAGCCCCGCTCCCCAAAGTGCTCTAATATGCATGGCGGAAACGGAATCCCACTGTCATAAATACGAAGTTCCAAGCATGCCATCTCTGCTGCACCCATAATCAGCAGCAGCTCGCGGGGTTCATCCTCTGTCGACAGAATTGCCTTGACAGCGTTCTTTAGCAGGTCGTTCAGCATGCGCATGAACTCTGTTACAGAGATTCCGATGCTTTGGATATAGCCATCAATTGGTGTTGGAATCATCACATCAAATGAAATATTCTCCTCTGCACAGCGCAGCATCTGTTTTTGAAGCATGACATTGACCAACTCAATCCCTGTGTCACCAATCAGATTGGCACCCAGTGCCCGATCCTGTAGCTCATTCATCTCATCGCCGCAAAAATCTGCCAACTCCTGCCGAAGCTTCGGGTCAATGTGATCCTCATTCGCAACCACCTGTGATACAACCCCAAGTACATCCTTGGAGCGATGCAACCGCTGGCTCATCTGCCGGTTATCCTCCTCGATTGCCTGCTGTTTTGCCGTCAGGCGATTGTGCTGGAGAAGCATGAAGGCGGTGAAGATCATGGTGAGGTAGAGAAGGAGGATGATTATATTAATTAGACTATAATCTTTTGTAACAAAAGCAGTTTGCATCAGTTGTTGAAAGAATAACAGAAACGCAGCTATCAATATCATTACATTTACAGCAGTGTTTTCTACCTTTCGCTGTAACCAATCATACTTTCTCCAAACAAAGACGAGGCATAGCATTCTGAACCCAATAAGAAAAACAAATTTATCATATATGTGTATCGGGTTAAAACAAATTTCTAAAAATAATCCAAACAATACTCCAATAATAAAATTACACAAAAAAGAGACCACATAAGATGCCACTGCTCCTGATACTGCTAAAAAAATATTACTTTGTTTTTCTGTTAGTATACATAGCAACATTAATACAATTAATACCACAATTGGAGTAATTGTTATCATCCACCCTATCTTATAATAATTTGATATGCTCAACATTATTGTAATAATGGCGCTAGCAAAAAGTGTTATTTTATTTCTTAAAAATAATGTAGGTCTCCCCCAAAACATTTCTGCAATCAGGACAAATAATCCAGTTTTTGTAATCCCTAAAAGTATTTCAAAAAATAATTCCATAAGCACCACCATCATATTCTGTTCCATCTAACATATAAAAAAAGGATGCATATCGCACCCTTTTAACAAATTACATAAAAATACAAATGTACAGCCACTCATAGAAGTTTTTCATTCCCGGACACCTCCTTATTCGATTTGAATAAAGAGTACTTGTCCGGATGGATTTCTTCTGTCGATGGTATTCCGCAAAAAGGTCGAAACAGGTCGAAAAGGTCGACCTACAACCACATAACTATGCGAAATACCTACCTTTCTGGTACTATCATTTGTCGGTAATTATCGAACCGCTTTTTCGGTTCTTTTCCTATTCTGAGCGCAATTTATATGACAAATTATATATAAAATCACGGTTTGTAGGCTTCCCTTTCTCCTTGTTATATCCAAATGGATAATATCGTTCCAGAACGGATAGCTTTGTCATTCGCCATGTCCCTTCGATTGCAACACGAATTGCTTTCTCCACATTGATATCTGAATTGTTATATACTTTTCCTGCGGCAGCATACAATTCGCCAAGGCTGGTGTCCTCCAATCTCTTTTCACCACTAACGATCAAAAACAGGATTTCCTGCAAACACTTTGTCCCAATCATGGAAGTTCGAAAACCCATATTTTGCAGATAATCCATAATATATTTACGCGTCAGGCGATCATATTTCTCCTGCGTGTATTTCTCAACAAGCAACATCTCATTTTGCGTATCCGTCATCTGCTTATACGGAAATGCTTTTTCAATAATGCTCAATACTTTATAGGGTGAATAAGACAGATTCGTCTTTTGATATATGTAATCGGCACCATTTTGCCGCACCAGATTCAATATTATTTTTGAAATTGTGTTCGTAACAACGACCACAAACGGCTTCGATTGGCGAGCCAGTTTCAATTCCTCCAGAAACGAAATCCCGTCTCCTTCTCGCAACTCCAAATCTAAAATGATTACATCCATCTCATGAGACTCCAGATGGCAGAGTGCATCCCGCTCGCTGTCTGTCACATAACACAATCTCATCTTGGAATTGTTATTCAATGCCAGTTTATAGCTGTCACAAATGTCAGCGTCATCCTCCACCAGCATAATTCGAATTAAATCAGTCATCTTTTTCCTCGTCATACAATCAGTTTTTTATTACTATTCAGATCCAACCTTGATTGCGCCAAAGCTTCCAAAATCAGTGTGGATTCTCTTAATAACACTTTAGTATACGCAAAGGATTTCAAATCTACAATATCGCTGTTGGTAAATGTTGGTCAACAAATTACTAGCCTTTCAAAAGCTTTGCCAGATTTTCAATCAATTCGGTATTCGTTGGTCTTGACTTTTCATCCTCTATCTCATACGGATAATACTTTTCCAGCTTTTCCTCGTCAATTTTCGTCCATCCACGGCGAATTACCGCACGGATGTCCTTTTCCACACTCGTTGCTGCCACATGATATTTCTCCGCTATCATCGGATATACATCATTCGACAAGTGTAAAATCCCCGGTCCCCGCCATTGCATCAGCTGCAGGATTGCCTCTGACATAAACAAGATTCCCTGCTTCGGTGTCAGCAGCCCCATATTTTCAATATATTGATAAATATGTTTCAACGCATTTTCACCGGATGCATCCGTTCCAACGAACCTGCTTTCTATATCACCTTGTTTTTCGCGCCTTTTGTAATAAGGGTATGATTTCTCAATTTTGCTCAATACCGCTATCGGAGAGTATTCCTTCGTCATCTTGGGTATCACAAAATCCGCTCCATAACCCTTTGCCGTCTCCCATGTTACGACAGATGAGTTGTTTGTCACGACAAAAACTAACGGCTTATCTTTTCCCTTTTGTGCCCGCTCATCCAACTGAAAAATAAACGACAGACCGTCACCTTCCCATAACTCCAAGTCAAGAATAATGACATCTACTTTTTCGTGTTCAATATAGTTAAGCGCTTCCTTTTCGCTTCCGGTCGCGCACACAAGCTCCATTTTTTCATTATTCATCAGCGTTTGTCGATAGATATCGCAAACTCTCATCTCATCTTCCACCAACAGAATCTGAATCGCTTCCTGAACTGCTTCCTCCATGTTGCGCACCTCTTTCAACATTTTTCTGCCTTCTATTATAGTGATTCCAAACGCTGTGCACCACAAATTTATTCCGACATTTTTCGACCTTTTTCACGCAATGCGCATACGACGATTCCATTTCTATTTTTTGCGAACCATTGTTCCGACAAAACAAACATTTACCAGGTATGCACCAAGTGCTTCCACCAAAGCAAAATACAACAGGAACGCATTTCTCAATGCATCATAAATGACTTTCATAAGCGGGTACAGGCTCACAGACATTACAACGATCATAGCGATTGCCGAAATCCAACAGACCACGCTTCCTGTTTTTCCACTCCGCTGCAGAAAATAAACGAACACTGATTGCGCAAGTAAAATCGCAAGCGGCATCATAAACAGGTAGATAAGACAGTCGAACCACATCATAAGTGCCATACCAGCAATCGCGCAAATCATCATCGCCAAAATCAACTGCTCCTGATAAGACTTTAAGCTTTTTGACACCCATACAGTCAAAGAAGTGACAAGAAGGCATACCAGGACCGCCTGTACAATACTCACATACCCAATGAATCTGTCAAAATCTGTTGTCGTCTCTCCATTCCCAACAAGTGCCCGTACTGCGCTTCGATATCCCGTACTTAACAGTGCAGAAGCGGCAAGACTTCCCGCAAAAAATACCGCTGACTTCAGCATTTCTTTTCCATTGATTTGCTTCTTAATTATCAAAATCACAAACCACACCAATGCCATTACGGAAAGAATCGTCACGATCGTTTTTGCACAGGATGCGGAGAGCAGAAAGATACTGCCTCCGATCGTCGGGAAATAGACTCCGTTTTCATCATCAATGAAATCATTTAAATCCGAATTGCCAAAATAGTCTGCAATTTCCGTGATTGTTTCGTAATAGCGATATGCCGAGTCACGGCTGATATTCTCGAAATTGTCTGACATCTGATGATAAGTATCCCCACCATCGATCATCGCAAAATTCAGACACGAGGTGTATCCATTATTCAAAAACAGTGTCAAGTCTGTATCGTTTGGCATCATCTCATAAATCCTGGCTGCTACCGAAAATGCATCCAGATGACTGACTGCCCGTTTCAACTCACCAAGCAGCTTGTTATTGTTCGCAGAGGTCTGAAACATGATCAACGCGCCCTCGTTTCCACGCGCCTCAAAGTTGGCAACAAGCTTTATATTCTGTCTCATGTCCTTATGATTTTTCACAAAATGCTCTGCGCCAAGCATTCGCTGTTCTTCTCCATCGGTAAACAGATAATACATATCATTTTTAAGCGTCCCTGCCTGATAAGCATTCATTGACTGCTCCAGCGCAACAAGCATTGATGCAACACTGATTCCATCGTCTGCTGCTCCCGGTCCACCGGCCGTTGAATCATAGTGCGATACCAGCATCACAGCCTCGTTTGATTCAGGAACATCGAGTGTTACAATGAAATTCGTCAAATCCTTGTTCGGATCATTATTCTTTGAGTGCTTTCCTTCAAAATCAAACGATTCTTCTACATAATTGCAACCCATCCGATTAAGCTCGTCTCTAATGTACTGCCGGACCTGCTCAATTTCAGGAGTCTGCGAAGGATGTACTTCCTTTGCAATCACAGAAAGATGCCCCATCGCCTTCTGATAGCCGGCATCATGTTCATCAGCCGGTTCTACCGAAATCACTCCTCTTCCAATCACAAGTCCGCCCAAAATCATGCAGACAAGTATCATTCCAAGTAACATACGATTATTATTCTTCATAATTTTTCCTACTCCTCATTTGGTTTGCATTCGTTAACTATTTCTCAAGATAATATACGACGAGATAAACCATAATGCAATAACTATTATCCTTCGCCAATGTCCCTTTTTCGGTCAACACAACATTTCCAACCCTCTTACATAGAATAAACAAAACATCTTGCGGTAATCAATAAATATGAAACAAATTCCCTATCCAAATACGGTGTGCTCTAAAATGATGGACACACCACCGAATGCCATCGCGACGGTAAGTGGCAATAAAGAATATCCTGAAATATCCGGCATCGTCAGGTTCTATAATACGCCCTACCACGGAATCATTCTCTATGCTGAATTCTTCCACCTTCCACTCTATACACCCGAAGACATCCCTTCTTTTTACGGATTTCACATTCATGAAGCAGGTAATTGCACCAATAATTTTGCAAACACCGGCGGACACTACAATCCAAAGCATCAACCGCATCCTTATCATGCCGGCGACTTGCCGCCAATCACATCCTGCGACGGTTACTCCTGGATGTGCGTATATCTCGAACAGCTTGCTTTATCAGATGTTCTTGGTCGTTCTGTTGTCGTACATGCAAAAGCAGATGACTTTACTACACAGCCATCCGGGAATTCCGGAGACAAAATTGCATGTGGTGTCATTGAAGAGTGGCATGGATGAAAGAAGAGGGAAGCTTTGGCTTCCCTCTGTAATACTTACTTCCCCTTTTTCTTCAACTCTCCGGTCCCACCTTCAATAACGCCTTCCGAACCGAGAACAGACTTAATTGTTCCAAAGAAACACTTCATATCGAACAAAAAGCTTTCTTTTTTCACATATTCTCCATCGAGCTGTGCTTTGTACGGAATTTCAAGCTCATCGCGACCATTAATCTGTGCCCATCCGGTAAGTCCCGGTCGGACATCATTGGCACCATATTTATCACGCTCTGCGACAAGTATATCCTGATTCCACAATGCCGGGCGCGGTCCGATCACACTCATGTTTCCAACAAAAATATCCCAAATCTGAGGCAGCTCATCCAGACTGCTCTTACGCAAAAATGCCCCTATTTTTGTAATATACTGCTCAGGATTCTCAAGCATATGTGTCGGGACATCGTGAGGCGTGCACATCTTCATGCTGCGGAACTTATGTAATTTAAAGTATTCTTTATCTCTTCCAATCCGTTTTTGTGCAAAGAAAACAGGCCCTGGATCATCAATTACAATGAGCAGTGCAACAATCAGATAAACCGGCGACAAAACAATGAGTCCACACAACGAAAGCATAACATCTATCACTCTCTTTATGCATCTGTCATACACACCGGTTACTTTTGTCGAATCACCGACTGCAACCAAATGCCCACGCACACCATCCGCATTCAGCGGATCATTTGCATCCTCCACAAAAACAACTTTTTTCCCCGCCATAGGGTTTCTATGAGCTCTATCAAGCTTTGCGTTTTTCATCGCCAGCCTCCTTAACTTCCATACTATTCGACTATCATAATAACAGAACACATTTGGTTGTTGCAAGTAAAACGCTTCCATAAAATATGCCAATCATCAACCACTCTTCGGTGCTTTTCATTTTTCACAAATACTGTATAATAGAACTTAACACAGCGCGCGAAGTGCCATCATTCGTGCTTAATATATTAGAAAGAAGACGCATCACTATGAACAATATCGGCCGGAATTATACAGACAACAAAACATCAAAAGAATTAATCGGAAACATCGGTTTCGGAGAAGCTGTTTTTGTGAATTGCACAGAAAAAAGAACCGTACTTATCACCGGGGCCGGTTCCTATATCGGCGAAAGTTTTTTGCATTATGCGAAAGAAAACTATCCCGAAAATTACGAGATTACCACGCTCGATTTACTGGATTCCAGCTGGCGCGCATATGATTTTTCCGCTTATGATACCGTATTTCATGTTGCCGGGATCGCCCATGCGGATGTTGGCAATGTGTCTGACGAAACAAAAGAAAAATACTATCAGGTAAATACCGACCTTGCAGTGGAAGTTGCCAAAAAAGCAAAAACTGACGGCGTGCGTCTGTTTCTGTTCATGTCTTCTATGATTGTATACGGAGATTCTGCACCGTTTGGAGCAGAAAAAATAATCGATGCCAACACCGTTCCGAAGCCCGCCAACTTTTACGGCGATTCCAAGCTACAGGCCGACATCGCTGTCCGCGCGCTTGCAAACGATGCGTTTCATGTTATCGTTCTTCGCCCCCCGATGATTTTCGGAAAGGGAAGCAAGGGAAATTATCCGACTTTAGCAAAACTTGCAAAGGCTCTTCCTATTTTTCCGAATGTTGAAAATCAGCGTTCTATGCTGTTTATCGGAAATCTGTGTGAACTGCTCTGCCAGGTAATGCTTGTCACAACCAAGCAGACTGCAACCGTTCTCATCCCGCAGAATGCCACCTGGGTTCGCACCTGCGACCTTGTTCAGGAAATCTGCCGTGCAAACAAAAAACATATCCTTACACTGAAAGTATTGAACCCCTTTGTATTCCTCGCCGGTAAAATTCCCGGTAAAATCAGTGGTCTTGTTCATAAAGCATTTGGTAACAGCTGCTATGATCACGCTCTGAGCAACTACGAGGGGATTACTTACCAACGCTATAATTTTAAGGAGTCGGTTGGGTTGACGGAGGAGTAAGGAGATCTGTAGGAGCACAAGATTTCTTCGTCTTCCGCTCTATACTCCCGAAGATTTTCTCCCATTCTATGATGTATACATCCTCAAATCCGAAATTTTTCATTTTTTGTAACTATTCAGAGCCAAGGCAATTTTCATTAAATATCGGGGTTATGCTTGCATAAACAACGATATTTATGGAAATTTCTTTGGCAAGAAGCCACATCGAGATGAAGCTTTAGCGAAATCGAGATGCGGTCTGA
>JAQXMB010000095.1 GCA_029012425.1 bacterium
ATTGTTGTTGTATTTGTAATGATGTTTTTGTTGTTATCAACAATCAGTGTCAATGCTGCTGTCAAGCCGAAAAAAATGAAATTGAACTACTCTTCGACTACTACTTATGTCGGAGGAAAAGTGCAACTAAAGGTGAAAACAGTTTCACCTACGAAGGCTTCAAAAGCAGTGGTATGGAAAACTTCCAACAAAAAAATTGCGGTTGTTGATAAAAAAGGTAAGGTTACCGGAAAAAAAAACGGAACTGTTACCATTACGGCAACATCCAAAGCAAATAAAAAGGTTAATGCAAAATGTAAGGTGAGAGTATACCAGGCAACAAAGGAATTACAGTTGCATTCTTCGGATCATGTGTATGTAATAAAAGGACATACAATGTCTATTGATGCGGAAGTTTTGACTCCCGTAAAAGGCGCGCAACCGTTGCAATATTCGGTGAAGAATAAAAAGATTGCAACTGTATCGAAAAAAGGTGTCATAAAAGGTGTGAAAGAAGGCACGACGATTGTAACAGTAAAATCCGGAGCGAAATCGAAAAAAATTGAAGTTGTTGTTGTAAAAGAAAAATTTGATTATTCATATAATCATAATGTTATTGAAACACAATGTAAGGATTCCGATATCGTTCCGGTTGTAGATAACAGTGGAAATGTTTCATTGACGGTTCCGGCCACCACTGAGACAAAGAATGTAAAAAAAGGAGATATCATTACAATTGCTTCAAAAGAAGCTGGAAGAGATTTGGTATTTAAGGTATGCGAAAATGATACACAGAGCGGAATGCTTGAGATTGCAGTACCGGATAGTATTGAAGATGTATATGATGATTTCTATTTTGCAGGCACGGCATTGCCGGGTATTAAGAGTATTAAACCGGCGGACGGTGTGACAATTAACAGTATTGAATATATAGGAGAAAACGAGAGCAATACAGCACAAATACAATCATTTATCGACCCTTCATTTGGTGTGACCGCTGAAGAGGGTCAGGGGATAACAATTGATGGTAAAGTAAAAATAAGTCAAACGGCATCTATAGATTTTACTTGCCAATTTTTGCCCGCAAGTTTGGTGTATAGCAGCAAGAAGAAGCAAGTGAGTGTTACTGTTCCATATGAAATTACACTCAAAGGTGGCGCAGATATTGAGAAAGAAAAGTATTTAAAGCTTTTTGAAGATGTAATATTTGATTTTAAAACTATTATTAGTATGCAGGCGTCAATTGGATTTAAAGTTAGCGGTGATGCGACGGTTGGATTTGATGAGAGTGTTGGTGGAAATCTTGGTTTTACAGTAGATGGAAAACGAAAAACAATTAACAATAACTGTACACTACATCCGTCCACGATCAGCAAGCTTACAATAGATGGTGACATAAAGGTTGGTCCATATTTCAGATTTGAATTTTATAGTTTCAAAGAGGAAATCGAGTTATTTAAAAAGGCACTCGCCATTTTTACAAAAAACAAGAACTATTCAGATACAAAATGTCTTTTTTTTACAGAGACATATGGATATTTTGAAGGAGAAGCAAAACGAAAGGTAAATGCACTGAATTGTACGGATATCATCATTCAATTTAAGTTAGAGTTTAGTGTTGGCTCAGATGCAATCGATTGGATACCTGACTTTACTTTTCCGGTAAGCCCGAAACCGTTACTTGAACGACATTACGAAAACCAGAAAATGGTGAAAAAATGTAATCTGAATCAGTTAGGTGAATTAGTAATTGCAGTAAAAGATGAGAACGGATTGGGAATAAGTGGCGCAACTGTCAAAATCATTTCGAATGCTACCCGTAAGACAACAACAGAAGAAATTCCGATTGGTGGCAAGGAATATATTCTGGAAAAAGGAACATATAAAATTACAGTAAGCAAATTGGGATATAAAACCAATGAAAGCACAGTTACGATTCCCGGTGGTAAGAGTGTAACACCGAACATCAGGTTGATAAAGGATGTGAAAGAGGAAAAAGGGACCTTGCGATTCAGTTTGAAGGATTCGGATGGAAAAGCAATCAATGATGCGACAGTAAGAATTGTATCATCAGACAATAAAACGAATATGACCAAGGTGCCTAATGCAAGCGATAATAGTATCACGCTTTTATCTGGAACTTATACAATTACTATTACAAAAGCAGGCTATAAGACTCATAACGAACTCATAACAATAGTAGGCGGTGAAAGTAAATCCATCGAGATTAAGTTATTGAAAGATGAGAAAGCTTCTTATGGAACATTGAAGTTCAATTTTGTCGATGATGATGGAAATGCAATCGATGAGGTAACCGTAATAATCACCTCAAAAGATAATCAGACAAGTCAAACAAAGAAGCTTACTGCGTTGGAGAATAGTATCACAGTATTAACCGGTGAATATACGATTTCAATTAGCCGAGAAGGATATAAGACAGTCACAAAAAATGTTGCCGTAACAAAAGATTCGATACAGGAAGTGAAAGAAACACTGGTGTTAGGAATGCCGGAACAGGCGGATTCAATAGAGGAGAACTTGGCGATACAAGGTGATCATGGAAAATTGTTAGACTCTGGTACTTGCGATGGCTATGAGTACTTTATTTATGAGGACGGATGGTTAATTTTAACAGGAAAAGCTGAATATGCAGCTTACAATTGGACCACAGACAATTACCCGTGGATGAGCCTTGACTCGGGCATCAGAAATTGTTATATAGATGTGTCAGGTTTAAAATCTATGAATAATTTTTTCAGAGATCAAAAAAAACTTGAGAACATTTATTTTGGAAGTAACTTTGAAACAAGTCAGGTTGAGGATATGTCCGGTACATTTTGCTACTGTGAATCATTGAAAAGCATTGACTTTAGTAAATTTGACACGAGCAATGTTATTGACATGAATGAAATGTTTGCAGGTTGTAAGAAACTGAAAAGCTTAGATTTGAGCAGTTTTAATACATCAAAGGTAGAATATATGAACGATATGTTCAGTGGATGTGATAATCTTAGCAATTTGAATGTAAGTAGATTTGACACAAGTAATGTTATCTCGATGGAGGCAATGTTCAATGGTTGCAGAAGTCTGGCAAATTTAGATATTCGTAGTTTCGATACCAGCAAGGTATGTAATATGCGTTGGATGTTTAGCGGTTGTAGATCTTTGAGAAGTATAGATGTAACCGGATTCCGTACAAGTGAACTTTGGGATATGGTCGGTATGTTCCAAAACTGTAGTGCCTTGACAAGTGTAGACTTAAGTAGTTTTGATACAAGTAAGGTAGATACTATGGCATATATGTTTGCAAAGTGTACTTCTTTGACTCGTTTAGATTTAAGTGGTTTTAATGTAGAAAATGTACGTTATTTCAATAATATGTTTGAAGGAGCTACCTCATTAACAAGTTTAACAATTAGTGATACATTCCAAGTAAAAGGCTATTATAGTGCAATGTTTAAGAATTGTCCCCTGGCGGAACAGTATGGTGAGGAAGGTGAAAAATTAAGAGGTTAGTAACTGAGACAGGTGTGTGCTTTATTATTTAGCCAATAAAAATCCCGACAGCAATCATGCATTGGCAATTTTGCTGTCGGGATCTTTTATGACTATTATATATTCAACTCTGCAATATCATAAATGAGTTTTTCTGATTCGTCCCAACCCAGACAAGGATCGGTGATTGATTTACCATAGATATGTTCACCAATCTTTTGGCATCCGGGCTCTAAGTAGCTTTCGATCATGACGCCTTTTACCAAAGTCTTGATGTCTGATGAAAGCTGGCGGTTGTGCATGACTTCTTTTACGATACGAATCTGCTGTTCATATTTTTTACCTGAGTTTGAATGATTGGCATCAATAATTGCAGCAGGATTTACCAGATCCATCTTCTCATACATTTCTGCCAGTCGCATGATATCTTCATAGTGATAATTCTGTACGGTATTGCCGTGCTTGCTGACAGCACCGCGAAGAACCACATGGGTCAATTGATTTCCTGTCGTCTGAACCTCATAGCCACGGAAGGTAAAGTGATGGGGATGCTGAGCAGCATATACGGAATTGAGCATAACTGATAAATCTCCACTGGTCGGGTTTTTCATTCCGGAAGCAACATCAAAACCGCTGACGGTAAGACGATGCTGCTGATCTTCTACAGAACGGGCGCCAATTGCGACATAGGAGAGAAGATCGGATACATACTCCCAGTTTTCCGGATAAAGCATCTCATCCGCAGGAGTGAGACCACTTTCTTCGATAGCACGAATATGCATCTTTCTTACAGAGATTAATCCCGCAATCATATCGGGAGCTTTTTCCGGATCGGGCTGTGAAGCGATTCCCTTATAGCCTTCACCGGTTGTTCTGGGTTTATTTGTATAGATACGGGGGACGAGTAATACACGATCCTTTACTTTTTCCTGTACCTTGGCAAGACGGTTTACATATTCACAGACAGGATCTTCGCTGTCCGCAGAACACGGTCCGATGATAACAAGAAAACGATCATCTTTTCCGGTGATAATATCACGGATCTGCGCATCGCGCTCTGCTTTTATCTGTTTCATGCGCTCAGAGAGCTGATACTGGGTCTTGATCTCACCGGGTGAGGGTAACTGGCGTAAATAGGTAAAACTCATTGGTAGCACTCCTTTTTATAATGAATTAAAAAATTTTATTCGAATTTGTTCAACAGGCATTTCTTCACCGGTCCAACATTGGAAAGATTCAGCGCCCTGATAGAGCAGCATATACAATCCATTGAAGGTTTTACAACCGATTTCGGAAGCTTCCATAAGAAGTCTCGTCTGTTTGGGATTATAGATGATATCGGTGACCGCAAGCTCCGGATAAAGCAGCGACTGATCCAATGGGGTCGCATCAATATTCGGTGACATTCCCACATTGGTTGCGTTGACAAGCAATACAGCATTGGATAACCGCTTGGAGAGAAGTCTGCTGTCGGCAATGTCTTCAACTGTTATTTCACAGGAAGTCTGTGAACTGATACGGGAAGCGAAAGCAACGGTATCATTCCATGCCGCTGATTTTCTGCGGAAAATGCGAATGGCGGAAACACCGTCAAGTGCGGCCTGAACGCAGATTGCAGTTGCGGCACCGCCGGCACCCAACAGAACAATCTCTTTGCCAATGATTGAAACGCCTGCGTCTGATACTGATCGCATAAAACCAATGCCATCCGTTGTATGACCGACTAAATGACCGTTGTCATTGATGACGGTATTCACAGATTGTGCAAGCTTTGCCGCCGGGGTTAACTCATCGACAAGAGAAACCATGGCAGTTTTCAGTGGCATGGTCAGATTCCAACCACGGGCATTCATTGTTTTTAATCCGGCTACCGCAGCAGATAGTGCGGCTTCTTTTACATCAAATGCCAGATATGCGTAGTCAAGACCGAGCAGCCGGCATGCTTCATTATGCATAAGAGGCGATTTGCTATGTGCCACAGGGCTGCCGAGCAGACATAACAGTCTTGTTTTTCCGCTAATCGTTGTATTCAAGATACTATCCTCCATATTCAGAAAAAACCTACTCTCGATAATAGCGGAAAATAAAATATCTGTCAATTACTTGCCCACCCGGTGCGAAACGGTTATACTTATCTGAAAAGCGTATTTATTCGGAAATGATTTAAAATGGAGGGGAAAGATGCTTAATGTGAAAGGTTATAAGATCGGCTGCGGGGAACCGTTGATTTGCGTACCAATCGTTGAGACAAATCGGGATTCTATATTAAGTAAAGTGAATCGTCTAAAAGCTTGTAATACACAGATGATTGAATGGAGGATGGACTGGTTTGAAGCAATTCAGGATCAAAGAGCGGTGTTAGAATTACTTGCACAAATCAGTGAGATTGCAGAGGCAGGGCAGATGATATTGCTTGTAACCTATCGATCAAAGGCACAGGGCGGTGAAGGAACGCTGGAAGAAAAACAGGTAGTAGAACTGCTTATTGAAATCGGTAAGAGTAAGAAAGCAGATTTGATTGATGTTGAATTTTTTGCGGTGTCTGATGCAAAACGAATCATTGAGCATCTTCACCGTCTGCATGCACGGGTTGTTGCCTCCCATCATGATTTTAAAGAAACACCTGCGATGAAAGAAATGTACGGATATCTTCAGCAAATGTACGATGCGGATGCGGATATCCTTAAGATTGCAATGATGCCGAATAAGTCTACGGATGTCGCATCACTGCTTATGGTGACAGCTTCTTTTCATGAAGTGTATCCGAATACGCCTCTGATCACAATGTCGATGGGTAGTCTTGGTGTGATCAGTCGTGCCGGCGGAGAGACATTTGGTTCCTGTGTAACATTCGGTGCGGATGGAGTTGCCAGTGCTCCGGGACAGATGAATAAGGATGAGCTGCGAGAGGTATTAACCAAGCTGCATCAAAGCATTGCCGGAGTTTCAGATAATATCTATCTGATTGGATTTATGGGAACAGGAAAAAGTGCTGTGTCAGAAGCATTACAGGAACTTACGGGTAGAACAATCGTTGATATGGATACTGTACTTTCCAAGAAAGCCGGAATGCCGATTCCACAGATTTTTGAGCGTTTGGGTGAGGATGCATTTCGTGATATGGAGAGTGAGCTGATTGAAGAATTATCGAAGCAATCGCACTTGATTGTGTCTTGTGGTGGAGGCGTCATTCTTCGAAACAGTAATCTTTTATCGATGAAAAACAGTGGAACGGTAGTGTTGTTGACAGCAACCGCCCGGACTATTTTAGAGCGGGTTCGTTTTGATAATAATCGTCCGCTGCTTCAGGGGAAAAAGAATCTGGCAGATATTCAGGAGATGCTCGATGCCCGCCAGCCGGCATATGACCGTGCAAAAGATATTGAAGTGTCAACAGATAAGAAGAATACAGAAACGATAGCAAAGGAGATTTTGACATGTATTACGGAGCGTTAAAGAAGACTGATATCGCAAATGGACCGGGAGTTCGTGTTGCGCTCTTTGTGTCGGGTTGTACCCATCATTGTAAGGAATGCTTTAATCCGGAAACATGGGATTTCACATATGGCGAAGAGTTTACAGATGTGGTTCGAAACGAATTGTTTGAAGCATTGGCACCTGACTATATTCAGGGACTGAGTGTGCTTGGTGGAGAGCCGTTTGAGCCGTCTAACCAGAGAGTCCTTGCTGAATTGTTTCGTGTTGTGAGAGAGCGATTCCCTCAAAAAACTATCTGGGTATATTCCGGATATACGCTTGAGGATGAGTTGATGTCAGAAAGCCGTGCCCGCTGCGAAGTGACAGATGAGATTCTGACTATGATTGATGTATTGGTTGACGGAGAGTTTGTTTTGGAAAAGAAAAATATCTCGTTGAAATTCAGAGGCTCCGAGAATCAAAGAATTATTGATATGAAAGCAACCCTTCGCGAAGGGAAGACAATTGTGCTCGATGATAGCAAAATCGGATAAAAGTGTGGATTTTTTTGACTGTTTGTAGTATATTAGGGATTTGTGGATGTTTGAAGTATTTATGAGAATACATTTGGAGGAGAAAAGATGATTAAGGTTGTGAAATTTGGCGGAAGTTCTCTGGCTAGTGCAGAACAGTTCAAAAAGGTCGGAGCGATCATTCGTGAGGACGCTGACCGCCGATTTGTTGTTCCGTCCGCGCCCGGAAAGCGTCATTCGAGAGATACCAAGGTGACCGATATGCTCTATGAGTGCTATGCACTTGCGGCGGAGGGAAAAGAATATACAGGAAAACTTGCTAAGATTAAAGACCGCTATGATTCGATTATTAAGGGCTTGGACTTGACAATTTCATTGGATAATGAATTTGCGGTTATAAGTAAGAATTTCAAAAAGAAAGCCGGAACAGACTATGCGGCATCTCGCGGAGAGTACTTAAACGGTATCATTATGGCGGCATATCTTGGATTTGAGTTTATTGATGCGGCTGAAGTGATTTTCTTTGATGAGCATGGAAATTTCCTTTCTGATAAGACAAACGAAGTCCTTTCGGCAAGACTTGAGAACTGTGAACATGCAGTTATTCCCGGATTTTACGGAGCGAAGGAGAGCGGTGCTGTACACACCTTCTCAAGAGGTGGTTCTGATATTACCGGTTCCATCGTTTCGCGAGCAGTGCATGCTACAATATATGAGAACTGGACCGATGTATCAGGATTTTTAGTATCAGATCCCCGCATTATCGAGAATCCGGCAGTGATTCATACCATTACCTATCGTGAGCTTCGAGAGCTTTCCTACATGGGTGCCGGTGTTCTTCATGAGGATGCAATCTTCCCGGTAAGAAAAGAGGGTATTCCGATTAATATCCGCAACACCAATGCACCGCAGGATCCCGGTACAATGATCGTTGAGAGTACCTGCCATCAGCCGGAGTATACGATTACCGGAATCGCAGGACTTCGCGGTTTTGTTGCAGTTAACATCGATAAAGATATGATGAACTCAGAGGTCGGTTATTGCCGTCGTGTGTTACAGGCATTTGAGGATTATGATATCTCGATTGAGCATATGCCTTCCGGTATTGATACGATGACAGTTTTCGTTCAGCAGAAGGATTTTGAAGGTAAGGAGCAGCAGGTATTATCTGCAATCCATAAGTATGCAGATCCTGATCAGATTGAGATTGAAAGTGATTTGGCGTTGGTAGCGGTCGTTGGCCGTGGCATGAAATCGACGCGTGGAACAGCGGGAAGAATTTTCTCAGCACTTGCACATGCTCAGATTAATGTCAAGATGATTGATCAGGGCTCAAGTGAGCTGAATATTATTATCGGTGTCAGCAATGATGATTTTGAGCGGGCAATCCGTTCGATTTACGATATTTTTGTTGAGACGCGTCTGTAAGAAAGAGAACAAAAAGCAGGTATTGCCTATTGGTAGTACCTGCTTTTTTTTGCAACGATTCAGAGCCAAGGCAATTTCCATAAATATCAGGGTTACACTTTTTATAAATTATAGTTGACAATGAAATATAGATGTGATATACCTGTATTAACACAACTAATACACCTATTACAGATAGGACGGTTGTGGCGTAAGAAGGAAAATATGAAAAATAATTGACTTGCTGTTTTTGACGCGAGTCAGACCGAAAGGAGGGCTTTAATGATTCAGTTAAACTACCGGGATTCAAAACCAATTTATGAGCAGATAAAGGAAGGTCTGCGTCGATTGGTAATTCTCGGCGTCATTGCCAAAGATGAAAAATTACCGTCAGTTCGAGAATTGGCGAGTGAATTGGCGATTAATCCGAACACGATACAGAGAGCATATCGTGAACTGGAGACCGAAGGCTACATCTATACTGTATCAGGAAAAGGAAGCTTTGCAGCTGAGCAGACAGATGTAAAAGGAGGGAGGAATGTTCACTTGTTAGAGGAGTTTGATGACATTGTGAGAGAATTGTTATATCTTTCAGAGAGCAAAGAATCTTTGAAGGAACGAATTGAGAAGATCGCAGAGGGAGGAGAAGAACAGTGATTCAGGTAAATGAAGTAGTAAAAGAGTTCGATGGCTACCGCGCATTGAATCATTTGAATATGCATGTGCCTCATGGTGCGATTTACGGATTGGTTGGCCCCAACGGAGCAGGAAAGTCGACCATCATAAGACACATTACAGGCGCATATCTTCAGGATGAAGGTGAAGTTCTCGTTGATGGACAGAAGGTATATGAGAATCCTGCGGTAAAAGAGAAGTATGCATATATCCCGGATGATATCTTTTATTATAATCAGGCAAATACATTGGAAATGATGCGTTTCTACAAGGGAATTTACAAAAACTTTGACGAGGAATTATTCCATAAGTTAAGTGAGTGTTTTCCCGCAGTGAATGTAAAACGCAATATTCGAAGCCTTTCAAAGGGTATGCAAAAGCAGGTAGGCTTTTGGCTTTCCATCTGCTGCCGTCCCGAACTGCTGATTTTAGATGAGCCGGTTGACGGATTAGATCCTGTTATGAGACGCCAGATTTGGAGTCTGATTATGGCAGATGTGGCAGAGCACGGTACGACAGTACTTGTTTCTTCACATAACCTTAGAGAGTTAGAGGATGTGTGTGATCATGTCGGAATTATGGATAAAGGTAAGATTTTGATTGAGCGGTCATTATCTGACCTTCAGGGCAGCGTCACAAAGGTGCAGGTTGCCTTTGACGGACCGATGCCCGAGCTTCCCGCATCTGTAGAAATACTTCACAAGGTTACAGCGGGTCGTGTACACACATTGATACTTCGCGGAGCACCCAGAGAGGCTGAGATTGCGATCGCAGCTATGCAGCCGCTTTTGATGGATGTCTTACCGCTTACACTGGAAGAAATCTTTATTTATGAGTTAGGAGGTGTAGAATATGCAGTCAAAGAAATCATTTTTTAACAAGACGATATTCAAGAAGAATCTGACCAGATTCTGGCCTTTTAGCTTAATGTATGGTGTTTTTTTGTTGCTGGTTCATCCATTTGTGTTATATCTGAATATTCAGTCTGCTGCAGCAACCTATGGAACGAAGGCTGAAGCGCAAAGACGGATTTATGAAATTATCTGTGACAGCTTTACGGCGTTAACAGAGCCTGTCAGTGTTGGAATTATTGCAATCGTAATTGCAATTGCAATGTTTGGTTATCTGTATCAGAGCAGGAGCGCCAATATGCTCCATGCTTTTCCGGTAAGCCGTACAGAGCTTTTTGTAACCAACTATCTATCAGGTCTTGTATTGATGGTGATTCCGCAGTTTATCTGTGCGCTGTTTATGAATCTTACCATTCTCGGTCATGCAAACAATGTCATTTGGGCAGTATGGGCCTGGCTTGCGATTACTTTTGGTGAGACATTATTCTTTTATGGACTTGCTTGCTTTGTAGTTATGTATACAGGACAGCTTCCGGTTGCACCGTTATTCTATTTTATCTGGAATTTCTTATATTTGGGAGTGATTGGACTGATTGATGCGTTGGCAGCATCCTTCCTGTTTGGTGTCAATGATATGCTGATTCCGATGGATGCAAATCCGTTGACACCGTTTATCTATCTGGCTACAAAAGTTGGATTTACTTCATCACCGAAGCTGACGGATGAGGGAATACTTCTTTATACAAACGGAATTCATATATTGTTGGTTTATGTAGGTGTTGGTTTACTGCTTACAGCTGCGGCATGGTATACCTATCAGAAGCGCGGCGTGGAGACCGCCGGAGAATTTATCAGTATCCGCTGGGCGAAACCGCTGTTTCGTTGGGGATGTGCATATGTACTTGGTGTTGCGGTGGCGGAGTTTATCTTTTTTGTTCTGGGAGCAAACTATTCCTATGGACGCCGTGTAGAAATCGGATTTACGATTTTCCTTGCATTGTTTGCCGGAATCTTTTTCCTTGCTTCACAGATGTTTATTGATCGAAGCTTCAAGGTATTCAACAAAAAAGTACTCCGTGAGTGTGGAATCTGTATGGCATCCATTGCAGTTGTATTTATTCTGTTCCGTACGGATGTATTTGGAATTGAGAAGCATGTGCCGGATGCTGACAAAATTGAATCGGTTTCTACGAATGGACTCGAATGGAGTGATCCCGAGGACATTGCAAAGATTGTCGATGCACATCAGGCGATTGTAGGTGATCGAAAGCATCTGAAGAACAGCATCAGAAATCAAGAGAGTGCTTGGGAGAGTGAGGACTTCTACAGTATCAATTTACGATATCAGATGAAGAACGGAAAGAAGATCACACGATTGTATACTTTCATTCTTGATTCGGAGAATGAGGTAACTGCCAGCATCCGAAACCTCAATCAGTTGACTGCTGATCCGGATAGCATCAAGCGTGCACAATTCGGATATAATTATGACAGCGCACAGATTAAAATATCCGGTGCACATCTGTCATATGCAGACGGATGGGTGAATGAAGGCACCGATGATGCATGGTTACAGTATGCAGACACAAATGTTTTGGGAAACAAGGAGGAATTAGAGAAACTTTATCAGGCAGTTCTCACAGATATTGACAATGGTGCGCTTATCTTCCAGTATTCGTTTAATGGAAATAATGCCAAAAAACTAAACGGTGTATCCCGTTATTATGCATCACTTGAACTGGATATGATAATAAATGGCAACGAAAACAGATATGTATGGCTTGAGCTTGATACAAAGTGTAACGAGACAATAAAAACACTTGTAGAATTAGGCGCAATTGCGAGTGCAGATGTTTTAATGGTAGAAGAGTAGTTGCCCTCACAGAAAGTTTTGTTATATAATAGCCTCGGTTGATCGTATGATTGACCGGGGTTTTTTGCATAGGAAGACCTTGCACAGCAGAATATAATATCAATTCTTTATGATCAGAATGGACGAATTATGAATACAAATACACACAAAATTGCTTCTGTCCTTCCGGGCAGTATTGCGGAAGAATTAGAGTTAGAACCCGGAGATATGATTTTACAGATTAATGGGAAAGAAATCGAAGATATTTTTGATTTTCATTATCTGGTCGAAGACGAATATCTGCTCGTTCTTGTGGAAAAAGCAAATGGTGAACAGTGGGAGTTAGAGATTGAAAAAGACTATGACGAGGATCTGGGTGTTACTTTTGAAAACGGTCTGATGGATGACTACAAGTCCTGCCAGAACCATTGCATTTTTTGCTTTATTGACCAGATGCCGCCTGGCATGAGAGACACGCTCTATTTTAAGGACGATGACTCGCGTCTGTCTTTTTTACAGGGTAATTATGTGACGCTTACCAATATGAAGGAGAAGGATATTGAACGAATTATTCGCTATCGTTTGGATCCGATTAATATATCGGTTCAGACGACGAATCCGATGCTTCGCTGTGAGATGTTGCACAATCGTTTTGCCGGTGATGCGTTAAAAAAGATCGATCGTCTGTATGAGGCGGGCATTCGGATGAATGGTCAGATTGTACTCTGCAAAGGTGTCAATGACGGTGCGCAGCTGGAGCGAAGCATACAGGATCTGATGAACTATCAGCCGTATATGGAGAGTGTATCTGTCGTACCGGTCGGACTATCCAGGTTTCGAGAGGGATTATATCCTTTGGAGCCGTTTACAAAACAGGATGCACGCGATGTGATTTCACTGATTGAGCGATGGCAGAAGGTGAGTATGCAGGCACATGGGAATCATTTTATCCACGCCAGTGATGAGTGGTATCTGCTTGCTGATTTGCCGCTTCCAAAAGAGGAATCCTATGACGGGTACATCCAGCTTGAGAATGGAGTTGGAATGCTTCGTCTGCTGCACGAGGAATTTTTGGAAGCCCTGGAGAAAGCAACGGCTGATCATAAAACGAAACGAATGGTTTCACTTGCGACAGGCCGATTGGCGGCGCCGTTTCTGATGGAGCTTTTCGCAAAGCTTCACGAGGTTTATCCGCATATTGAAGTACTTGTTTATCCGATCCGTAACGACTTTTTCGGAGAGATGATTACGGTTTCCGGGCTGATTACCGGTCAGGATTTAATCAAACAATTAAGCGGGAAGCCACTTGGAGACAAACTGTTGTTGCCCTGCAATATGGTGCGTACGCAGGAACAGGATTTTCTGGATGATGTAACCGTCGCGGAGCTTGAAAAAACTTTACAAGTTTCCGTGGATATTGTAAAATCAAGCGGTCAGGATTTATTGGATGCCATTTTATCTCAGACTGATAAACTCCCACAGCATTAAGTTGTGAGTGAGACAATTTCGTCTCAGTGAGCGTACAATTTCTGACTGAGATAAAAAGCCACCGGTGGATTGCAGGAATGCGCAATTGAAGATGTCAGGCAAGCTGACGCGCATTCCGCAGCAAGAACGCAGAGCATTTTTGAATGAAGTGGTTATCAGAAGTAATTTAGGAGAATGATATGAGTAAACCAATCGTGGCGATTGTCGGTCGTCCCAATGTAGGAAAGTCAACACTGTTCAATGCGATTGCGGGATCGCGCATTTCGATTGTTCAGGATACTCCCGGGGTGACAAGAGATCGAATCTATGCCGATGTCAGTTGGCTGAATTATAATTTTACAATGATTGATACCGGAGGAATTGAGCCGGACAGTGGAGATGTGATTCTCTCTCAGATGCGTGAGCAGGCACAGATTGCAATTGATACCGCTGATGTGATCGTTTTTATTGTTGATGTGCGTCAGGGTATGCAGGATGCGGATTCAAAGGTGGCTGATATGCTGCGCCGCTCGCACAAGCCGGTAGTTCTTGCAGTAAATAAAGTAGACAATTTTGAAAAACTCATGGTGGATGTATATGAGTTTTACAACCTTGGAATGGGGGAGCCGGTTCCGGTTTCCGCAGCATCGATGCTCGGTATCGGAGACCTTCTCGACGAGGTGGTAAAGCACTTCCCTGAAGGAGATGAAACGGACGAAGAAGATGACAGACCCAAAATTGCTGTCATCGGAAAACCCAATGTAGGAAAATCATCACTTGTCAATCGACTGACAGGTGATAATCGTGTGATTGTATCGGATATTGCAGGAACCACACGGGATGCAATTGATACGCCCGTGAAATATCACGGAAAAGAATATGTCTTTATCGATACCGCAGGCCTTCGCCGTAAGAACAAGATAAAAGAAGAAATTGAAAGATACAGTATTATTCGTGCTGTGACGGCAGTTGAGCGTGCGGATGTCGTGCTTCTTATGATCGATGCGACGGAGGGTGTTACCGAGCAGGATGCCAAGATTGCAGGAATTGCGCATGAGCGGGGAAAGGGTATCATTATTGTTGTCAATAAATGGGATGCGATAGAGAAGGATGATAAGACGATTTATCGTCAGTCGGAGAAGATTCGCCAGATCTTAAGCTTTTTATCGTATGCGCAGATTATGTTTATTTCTGCAAAAACCGGACAGCGGGTACAGAATATCTATGATATGATCGACATGGTTATTGAAAATAACTCGATGCGTGTGGCAACCGGTGTGCTCAATGAGATTGTTGCGGAAGCAGTTGCAATGCAGCAGCCTCCGACAGATAAAGGAAAGCGCCTGAAGATTTATTATGTCACACAGGTTTCTGTCAAGCCGCCGACCTTTGTTATCTTTGTAAATGACAAGGAACTGGCACATTTCTCTTATGTGCGTTATCTGGAAAACCGGATTCGCGATGCATTTGGTTTTGCAGGTACTTCACTGAAATTTATTGTCCGTGAGCGGAAGGAGGAGCAGTAGAGTGATGAGCATAATTTATCGATTGATTTCCTTGGCAATAGGATATATTTGTGGACATTTTCTGACCGGATTCTTTTACGGAAAGACACAGAATGTGGATCTTCGGAATGTTGGAAGCGGAAATGTCGGTACGACAAACACTTATCGCAATCTCGGGCCGAAAGCCGGAGTGTTAACGCTTCTCGGAGATGTATTGAAAGTCGTATTATCGGTAGGGGTTGTCTGGCTGATCTTTCATAACTCACAGCCGCAGATGACGAAGCTTCTCATGTATTACGCAGGACTGGGAACCATTCTCGGACATAATTTCCCGACCTTTATGAAGTTTAAGGGAGGAAAAGGAATTGCATGTACGGGTGGTCTTATGGTTGCGGTATGTCCGATCTGTGTTCCGATTTGTCTGGCAATCTTTCTGATAACGGTTGCACTTACCAGATATGTTTCCCTTGGCTCCATTCTTGTGTGCATCAGCTTTTTTATCCAGATTCTGGTGTTTGGGCAGATGGGAATGCTGGGGCTTGACGGTGCACAGTTATATGAGGTATATGTGCTTGCGGCAGTAGTCATGTTACTTGGTGTGGCTCGTCATCATGCAAACATTGGCCGTCTGATAAAAGGAACTGAGAACAAATTCTCATTTATTCCGGAAAAACAATAAGAGGTAGAATCATGAAGATACAGTTGAAGAAATTGACAAACACGGCAAAGCTTCCGATGCGCGGAAGTGAGCAGGCTGCCGGATATGATGTGTATGCGGATATCTCAGAACCGCTTATCATTGCTCCGGGAGAGACGGTAAAGGTTCCTACCGGTCTTGCGGTTGCAATTCCGGACGGGTATTTTGGCGGTCTGTATGCAAGAAGCGGTCTTGCAACCAAGCAGGGCATTCGTCCGGCGAACTGTGTGGGTATTGTCGACAGTGATTACCGCGGGGAGCTTATCTTCGCATTGCACAATGACAGCAACCGGGAGCAGACGATTGGCGTGGGTGAGCGCGTCGGTCAGTTAGTGGTTCAGCCGTTTTTATCAGTTACATTTGATGAGGTGGAGGAGCTTTCCGATACTGCCCGTGGTGAGGGTGGCTTTGGCTCTACCGGAACGAACTAAATGTATTTCACCATAGAATTATGTCATTTCACTTAGCTGCTTTTGCATCTTGCAAGAGCAGCTATTGTTTTTGTAAAAAAGAAAATGTATAGTCGTCTCAACAAGAAAACAATCAGAAAAAAGAGTAAAGACGGAGGAGTAATCATGAGCGATTATGCAATGAGTGTTTCGCATTTTACGAAACAGTTTGGAAATCATAAGGCTGTCAATGATATCAGCTTTCAGGTAGAAGAAGGGGAACTGTTTGGCTTCCTCGGTGTGAACGGAGCAGGAAAATCCACAACCATAAATATGCTGTGTACGCTGTTTCCACCGACTTCGGGGACGGCACAGATTGCAGGATATACACTTGGTAAAGAGGACGATCAGATTAAGCATCAGATTGGAGTTGTCTATCAGAACAACTGCCTGGATGAGCTTTTGACGGTAAAAGAAAACCTGTTGCTTCGTGGTGGTTTGTATGAGACGGACAAAAAGAAGCTGAAAGCCCGTTTACAGGAGGTCAGTGAGCTGTTGGAGTTGGACGATGTGCTCAACCGTCGTTTCGGAAAACTGTCCGGCGGACAGAAAAGAAGATGTGAAATTGCAAGAGCACTTATGAATACACCCAAGATTCTGTTTCTCGATGAGCCGACAACCGGACTTGATCCGGCTACGAGAAAGAGTGTGTGGGAAATTATCCATAAGCTCCAGAAAGAGAAGAAAATGACCGTATTTCTAACCACTCATTACATGGAGGAGGCAGCAAAGGCAAAGCACATTGTAGTGATTGATAAAGGAACGATTGTGGAGACCGGAACACCATTTTCCCTCAAGGAAAAATATGCAAAGGATAAGCTTCGGCTCATGCCAAAGGAGGGATTACTCGATGCGCTTACCGCTTTGTTGGATGAGATGCAGGTAGCCTATTATCGGCATGCCAAGTATGTGAGCATCAAGCTGGATGCAACACTTGAGGCGCTTACGATTGTCAACAGAGTAGAAAAACTTCTCGAGGGCTTCGAGGTCATTCAGGGAACGATGGACGATGTATTTTTATCACTGACAGGAAACGGAGAAGAGAACAATGAGAAAGATGCTTAATTTAGTAAAAAGAAATTGCCTTGTATTTATGAGAAATCGCAGTGCCGTATTCTTTTCACTGCTTGCGATGTTAATTGTATTGCTGTTGCAGGTTGTATTTTTGGGAAATATCAATGAGGAGAGTGTGATTTCGGTTTTGACACAGTATGGAGGTATGAGAGATGCAGCACTTGACGCAGAGAATGCAAAGCAATTTACTGCATACTGGACATTGGCAGGAATCATGGTTGTAAATGCACTGACGGTTACCGTATCCGTGATTGGAACAATGATTGATGACCAGTCGAAAAATCGCATGGAAAGTTTTTTTAGTGCGCCGATGAAGAAATGGATGATTGCGCTTAGTTATATCATTTCAGCGGTGGTGATTGGTTTTGTCATGTGCATGCTGACCCTTGGTGTTGCGCTCGGATATATCTGCGCAAGAGGCGGAGATCTGCTTGGTGTGCTTGCAATTGCCAAGATTGCAGGATATACGCTCATGAATGTAATCATCTTTGCTGTTATTATGTATATGGCAGCAATGTTTGTGAAGAGCAGCAGTGCATGGGGCGGTCTTTCAACCATTATCGGAACACTTGTAGGTTTTGTTGGTGCGATTTATCTTCCGATGGGATCGCTCCCGGAATCTGTCGGAAATGTACTGAAGGCGTTTCCGATTTTACACGGTGCATCGCTCATGCGAGATGTGTGCTGTGCAGATATTTTGGAGAAAACCTTTACCGGAGTGCCGGAGCTGGCAGTAACAGAATTCAAAAAAGCGATGGGAATCACGGTATACCGGAACGATATACTTTTTACAGCAAATGAACAGATACTGATTCTTGCGGCATATGGTCTGGCAGCCTTTGTAATCGTACTGCTTCTGATGAGAAAGAAGCGTGTTTCTGACCGCTGATTGTTCATTCAAAAAAATGTGTCAGACGGACGAAAAATGTGCTATGCTAATAGGGATGTGGAAATATATGTCTGCATCCTTATGATTTTGAAGTTTGTGATACAGGAGTTTGAATGAAGATTACAATTGAGGATAAGCCGGTAGATTGCGAGGACGAGATTATCATCCGCTGTGATGCGGTCGATGAGAGTCTGATGCAACTGATCAACAGCTTAAAACGCGGAAAAAATAAACTGAATGTCTATCTGGATGGTGCAATTCATCTGGTTGATCCCGAGGAAATCTATTATTTTGAGACCGTGGATCAACGCGTGTTTGCTTATGCAAAGGAAGCTGTATATGAGACAAAATGCCGTCTGTATGAATTGGAGGAGCAGCTTCCAAAGCAGGACTTTTTCCGTGCAAGTAAATCAACAATTTTGAATCTGGATAAAATAAAGTCCTTATCTCCGGCATTTGGAGGTCGTTTTGAGGTGAAGCTCACGAATGGGGAGCGACTGCTGATTTCCAGACAGTATGTTTCTGCACTGAAAGAGAAGCTTGGAATTATCCAATCATAAAAAGGAGAAGGCAAATGAAATTGAACTTATCATATGGTTTTAACATGTTTGGTCGTATTACAACATGTATGGTTTTCTTCTCGAGCATCTATATTTATTTTACAACGGGAGAAGATACCGGTTTAACTGTTTCTTTTTTGTGGGAGGAGCTGTTTGTGGCGTTCCTCACATCTGTACCGTTTTTTATCACAAATGAGAAAAACAAATCAATTGTCAATTCCGCACTGTCACTTGTGGCGTTGTATCTATACATCAATGTGATTGTACTGGTGGCGGGCTTTGTGTTTGATTGGTATGACTTGACGAAGCCGGTTATGATTATTGCAATGCTTGCAACAATTCTTGTCGTGTTTCTTGCTGTTACAGTAATTACCTACAAGATTGATATGCAGTCGGCAAATGAGATAAATGAACGATTGAATGAGCGAAGAAACAGGAGAGGAACAAATGAAGATTAGAAGAGCGCAGAAAAAAGATTTGGACGGATTAAACCGTCTGCTTTATCAGGTGCTTATGGTGCACCACAATGGAAGACCAGATTTATTTAAGGCAGATTGTAAAAAGTACACGGACGAGGAGCTGTATGCAATCATAGCAGACGATGCCAGACCGATTTTTGTAGGTGTCGATGATGCGGAACAGGTGCTTGGCTATGCGTTCTGTATGTTCGTATCACACGAGGGTGACAATGTGCTGACCCCGATCAAGAGTCTTTATATTGATGACTTATGCGTGGATGAAACGCGCAGGGGCGAGCATGTCGGAAGTGAAATCTACCACTATGTGTGCGAGTTTGCAAAACAGCAGGGATGCTACAATGTGACTTTGAATGTATGGGAATGTAATCCGTCTGCCAGACGCTTCTATGAGGCAATGGGACTTGTGCCGTACAAGACCGGCATGGAGGTAATATTGTAAATTCGTGGAATGAGAAATTGTACAATAGTCACTATCTTTCGGATATGGGAGAAATCCTTTGACAAGAAGAGAAGAGTATTGTACGATTTTTTTAGCAGCAAAACCGAAACGATTCGGTTTTGGAAGTGTATGAATGACAGAACGATGTTGGGAGGATAAAACGATGCCTTTAGTTACTTCAGAACAGATGTTATCAGATGCACAAAAGGGCGGATATGCAATCGGAGCATTTAATGCTGAAAATATGGAAATGGTAAAAGCAATTATTCAGGCCGCAGAACAATTAAATGCTCCGGTTATGATTCAGACAACACCTTCAACGGTTAAATACGCATCGCTTGAGATGTTCGTTGCAATGGTTGCGGCAGAAGCAAAAAGTGCAACCGTTCCGGTATGCTTACATCTGGATCATGGCAGCAGCTTTGAACTTGCGGTGCAGGCGGTGAAGGAGGGCTATACCTCAATCATGATTGACGGTTCAAAGCTTCCGTTTGAGGAGAATGTTGAAGTCAGCAAACGGGTAGTGGCGGTTGCGAAACCGAACGGCATTCCGGTTGAGGCGGAGCTTGGTAAGGTTGGAGGAAAAGAGGATGACCTGGAAGCGGTAGCTGACACGAACACGGACCCGGCAGAGGCGAAAGCGTTTGTGGAACGCACCGGTATCAGCTCTCTGGCAGTTGCAATCGGAACTGCACATGGATTCTATGTGGGAACACCGGTACTTGATAAGGAGCGCTTGTCAGACATTCGAAAAGTGGTAGATATTCCATTGGTACTTCACGGTGCAAGCGGACTGACCGATGAGGATGTCATGGATTGTGTGAAGCGGGGAATCTGCAAGGTGAATTTTGCGACAGAGCTTCGTGTTGCATACACGGATGCAGGGAAAAAGCTATTGAAAGATAAACCGGATACTTTTGATCCGAAAAAGCTCGGAGAGGTCGGAATGGCTGCGGTTACGGAACTTGTAAAGAACCGTATGAAGGTATGCGGATGTGACGGGAAGGCGAATTAATGGCAGCAACGATCAAGGATATTGCCAATGCAACGGGACTGGGACTTGCGACCATATCCTCTTACCTAAACGGAGGGAATGTCCGGGAAAAGAATCGTGAAAAAATCGAGGCGGCGATTAAGGAATTAAACTTTGAGGTAAATGAGGTCGCGCGCGGATTAAAGACAAAGCGGACGCACACCATTGGAGTTGTAATACCTGAGCTTAACAATATCTTCTGTACACAAATCATTACTGAGATGGAAGATATTTTGAGAAAAAAAGGATATGCAACGATAGTTTGTGATTGCAGAACGGACAAAATGCTGGAGCGCGAGGCTGTGGATTTCCTTTTTCGCAAGCGTGTGGATGGAATTATCAATATGCCTGTGGATTCGAGCGGCGCGCATTTGAAACAGTTTGCGTCGGAGAAGAAACCGATTGTTGTCATCGACCGTTTGCTTCCGCAGCTTATCTGTGACAGCGTGCTTGTTGACAATCAAAAAGCCGCGCGGCAGGCAGTTGAAATATTACTGCAAAATGGACATCGGCGGATCGCAATTGTAACCGGACCGGAGGATATCTATACGGCCAAGGAGCGGTTACTCGGATACCGCGCTGCACTTGAGATGGCGGGAATTGCTTATGATGAAACACTGGTTGTTCGAAGTGACTATACCATCAGTGGAGCAGTATGCGGTGTGGAGCAGCTACTTAAGGAGCGGCCGGATGTGACTGCAATTTTTGCGGCAAACTATGAAATGACGATGGGAACGATGATGGTACTGAGTGGCCGGGGAATCGCTATTCCGGATCAGATGTCGGTCATCGGATTTGACAATAAGGAATTTGCAAGAGCACTGCATCCTGCACTTACGATTATTACCCAGCCGACGGAAGCAATTGCAAAGCAGGTTGCAGATATGATGCTTCAAAGATTGGATGCTGCAGATGCATCGGAGCCGAAGAAGGTCTATTTGCAGACGGATGTTTTGGAAGGAAAATCAGTGAAGAATTTGAATGATGCAGGATGATTTTTTGCGGCGTATGGTTTGAATTGGGAGAACAACAGGGAATTGGATCCCGGGAAGGAGATCGTGTGGGGAAGTATTTATTAGGAATTGATATTGGTACAAGCGCATGCAAGGTAGCCTTATTTGAAGAAAACGGAGCAGTGACTGCACAGTCCAATCAGCCCTATCAGCTCTATTATCCGAATCCCGGATGGGTGGAGCAGGATCCGGATGAATGGTGGCGTGCAATCTGTGAAGGAATAAAAGCAGTACTGGCGGAAAGCGGTATAGAGGCGGTGCAGATTGCGGGAATCGGAATTGATGGACAAAGCTGGTCAGCAATTCCGGTCGACAAGGAAGGAAACTGTCTTTCAAGAACACCGATTTGGATGGATACCCGTGCAAGAGAAATCTGCGACAGAGTAAAAGCAGAGGTTGGTATTGAGAGAATTTTTGAGGTGGCAGGCAATGATTTCCTGCCCAGTTATACAACACCGAAGATGCTCTGGTTCAAGGAGCATAAGCCGGATATTTTTGCAAAAACAGATAAGTTTTTGCAGAGTAACAGCTACATTGTACGAAAGCTTACCGGTGTGATGAGTATGGATTATTCGCAAGGTTACGGGGTACATTTCTTCAACATGAGGGATTGTTCGTTGGATGAAACCCTTGCACAAGAGCTGGGGCTTTCCGTGGATTTGATTCCAAAGCTGTACGCCTGCCATGAGGTGGTCGGCACTGTGACAGCAGAAGCGGCCGCATTGACAGGGCTTGCCGAGGGAACACCGGTGGTGGCAGGAGGGCTTGACGCAGCCTGCGGAACACTGGGAGCCGGAGTTTACCAGCCCGGACAGACACAGGAGCAGGGTGGTCAGGCCGGCGGAATGAGTATCTGTGTGGATCATGCGCTGGCGCATCCGAAGCTGATACTTAGTCCCCATGTAGTTCCCGGTATGTGGCTGCTGCAGGGAGGAACGGTTGGCGGAGGAGGAACGCTTCGCTGGTTCAAACAGGAATTCGGTCAAGATCTTTCTTTTGACGAGTTGACCGCACTTGCAGAGAATATTCCTGCCGGAAGTGATGGAGTAACATTTCTTCCATACATGGCAGGGGAGCGTTCACCAATTTGGAATCCGGATGCAAAAGGTGTATATTACGGGCTTGGTTTTGATAAGACAAAGGGTCATATGATCCGGGCAACGCTGGAGGGTGTTGCATACTCATTAGAGCATAATCTGCGCGTCGCGGCGGAAACCGGGGCAAAAGTGGATGAGCTGATTGCGATGGGCGGTGCGAGCAACAGTGTCGTGTGGACGCAGATTAAAGCGGATGTCACAGGAAAGACAATCAAAGTACCGACATCTGATACAGCAACCACGCTTGGCGCAGCAATTCTTGCCGGAGTTGGTGTGGGTGTGTATGAAAGCTTTGCGCAGGCAATTGCACAGACGATAGTGATTACCCGAGAGCAGAAACCGAATTGGGAAGCTCATGAACAATATAAAAAATCAATGGAGCTGTATCTGCAGCTATCGGATGCGCTGACTCCGGTATTTCACAGATAGCAAACAAAAACTATAGAAAGAAGGAAACAAAGCATGATGATGAAAGCAGGCGTTGTTCACGGTGTGAAGGACATTCGCTATGAGGATATTGAAAAGCCTGTGCCGAAGGCCGGTGAGGTATTAATCAAGGTAAAGTATACCGGAATCTGCGGCTCTGATTTACCGCGTGTGAACGAGGGTACCGCACACTACACACCAATTGTACTTGGACATGAGTTTTCCGGTACTGTCGAGGCGGTTGGAGAGGGTGTTACGAATGTAACACCGGGGGATCGCGTTGCCGGAATCCCGCTCGTCCCGTGTATGAAATGTGAGGATTGTCAAAAGGGTAATTACTCGCTGTGCAAGCACTATGATTTTATCGGTTCACATTCCTTTGGAAGCTATGCGCAGTATGTATGTGTTCCGGAGAAGAATGCTGTGAAATTTGGAGAATCGGTAAGCTTTGAGCAGGGCGCATTTTTCGAGCCTGCTACAGTTGCACTTCACGGATTGGAGCGCACCGATTATAAAGGTGGCAAGACCGTAGCAATTCTTGGCGGTGGAACGATTGGAATGCTTACCATGCAATGGGCGAAAATCTTTGGTGCAAAGAAAGTTGTTGTCTTCGATATCGTGGATGAGCGTCTGGAGCTTGGAAAAAGACTTGGCGCAACCGCAGGAATCAATACTTCAAAAGAAAGCTTCATGGATGAAGCAATGGCAATGACAGACGGCAAGGGCTTTGATTATGTGTTTGAGACAGCCGGAAATGTCATCACAATGAAGATGGCATTTCAGCTCGCGGCGAACAAGGCACAGGTATGTTTCATCGGTACGCCCACCAGAGAACTTAGCTTTTCTGTTGCGGAGTGGGAACAGATGAATCGCAAAGAGTTTACACTGACCGGATCGTGGATGAGTTATTCTGCACCGTTCCCCGGACATGAGTGGGAGCTTGTTGCTCACTATTTTGGAACCGGAGAACTGAAGTTTGATGAGTCCTTCATCTTTGAAAAGATTGGTCTTAGCAAGATCGACACAGCATTTGCCAAGTTTTTAACCCCGGGAGCTGTAAAGGGAAAAATCCTGATTGACAGTGAAGCATAACCGTTGAGAAGCGTATCATTTACCGGAGCTACTTCAGAAAACCTGATAGAAAACCCGGATGGAAACCACAGAACATAATAATAACATAATAAAAGGAGGATTATTACTATGACAGCAGTGAATCCGGCAAATGTGCCGAAGATAAAACTGAACAATGGCAAGGAAGTGCCCTGTATGGGTATGGGAACCTTCGGTTCCGACCGTTTTACCCCTGAGCAGGTAAGCAATGCCGTATACGGAGCAATCAAATCGGGCTACCGTATGTTTGACTGTGCAGCCTGCTACGGAAACGAGGATCAGATTGGAGAGGTATTTCAGAAAGCGTTTGCAGATGGTCTTTGCAAGCGGGAGGATCTCTACATCATGACCAAGGTATGGAATGACATGCATGGAAAGGGAGATGTATTAGTTGCACTTTCAAAGAGCTTAAGAGACTTACAGCTTGACTATGTAGATATGTATTTTGTCCACTGGCCGTTCCCGAACTATCATGCACCGGGATGTGATGTGGATGCAAGAAATCCTGATTCAAAGCCGTTTTCCGTTGAACGATTTATGACTACATGGAGACAGATGGAGCGTCTTGTTGATATGGGTCTTGTAAAAGAGATTGGTATGTCGAATATGACCATTCCAAAGCTTGAGGCAGTGCTTCCGCTTTGCAGGATCAAGCCTGCAATGTGCGAGATGGAGTTACATCCCTGCTTCCAGCAGCAGGAGTTATTTGATTATCTGGTTGCACACGAGATTCAGCCGGTAGGATTTATGCCGCTTGGATCACCCCAGAGACCGGAACGCGATATGATGCCTGAGGATATCGCGGATATGATGCTTCCCGAGATGAAGGAGATTGCACAGGCACATAATTGTCATCCGGCAGTCATCTGCTTAAAATGGGCAGTGCAAAGAGGCCAGATTCCGATTCCGTTCTCCGTACATGAGATGGAGTATGAGAGCAACATCAACAGCACCTGCGACAAAGATCCGCTGACTGACGAAGAGATGGCTAAGATTGCAACCTTAGAGAAGAACAACCGTCTGGTAAAAGGACAGGTATTCCTCTGGGAAGGTGCAGATGACTGGCATGATCTCTGGGACGAGGATGGATATATTGTTGACTGTCCGGATGCAAAATAATAAGTTATGATTTTCTTCATAAAGATTTTCTCTCCCAAGTAAATCTTACACAGATAGTATAATAATAAGAGCCATGATGCCGGATAATCCGGTGTTGTGGCTCTTGTTATTGGGACACATAATCTTCAAGGAGCGATTTGTACCACTGGTTGATATTGCATACAAATTGTGTGATAGAAAAACAAGCAGGCACGTATTGAAAAAAATCTTCTTGCATACCTGACAATAAAGCCTGTACAAGAATGTGATGACAGTGATGAACAAAATGAGAAAATGTATAATACAGATAAAGTTGAAGCATATGTATCTTTATTATATTCCATGGAATATTATGAAATTTTTTTACGCGAACAAATAAAGGAATATTTACATAAGATGGCAGAAGATTCGAATCATGCGTTACAGAGGATAAATAGTATTCAAAATCCGATAAAAGCACCTCAAAAGAATTATGAGGAAAACCTACCGATGATTGTTGAATATCAATGCTATCATAAATATATTATCAGACAGTGCACAATTTGGAATTCATATTTTAGTCTTATTCTGATGATTGAAGGATATAACATCCTTTACTTTAGGGAAAAGATCAATAAAACAGATGATGATTTCCTGGCATACCTTGAGAATACCACCATTCGTTATCTGATGGAACCAATTGAAGAATCGGATGAATACAAATACTACTTTTTCTGTGAGAATATGAATGCAAGCAAAAATATGACAAAACTTTACAAATTCATTTTATCAGAGGTGGAGTATGGGAAGCTACTTCCGCTCGATAAAAAGAATGAAGTAGACCCATGTAATGTATTATTAAAAGCGGTAAAAACATATGTGAATTATATTGCAGAGAATCCAAATGAACAGCGAACAAATGAGCAAGAAAAGATATTATGGGAGATTATGGAAAAAATGGGATTTGTTGACGACCGATGTCCATGTTAGAAGTAGATAGGTTTCTATTCAGAATAAGAAAGATGAAGCGATAAGATGTCCGGAGTTATCAGGACAGGGGACTTATGCAAAAGCTTGGCTCCGAGAAGATGATGAATTGTATTTGCATAAGGCAGGAAATAATGGAGTTACGGAATCAAAAATAGAAGTAATGGTTTCGAACCTATTAGATAATTGCAATGTAAAGCATTTAAAGTATGAGGCATCTGAAGCGTTTGGCATTTATACTTGTAAGTGCAAATGCATGACTGATGATAATATTAGCATATTACCGGGAATGGACTTTGATGGATATTGTAACAGATTAGGTAAAGATTCAAGGCGGGAAGCTCTACGCATAGATTCTGAGATGATTTACAAAATGATGATTGTAGACTATTTAATTGCAAATCCGGATCGACATGGCATGAACTGGGGATTTTTCTATAATTGTGATACTATGGAAATTCTTGGATGTCATCCTTTATATGATCATAATAATGCTTTTGATATTGAATATATGCGTGATCCGGATGTACGATATTTGTATGATGAATCTCGCAGTATGGAAGATTGGGCCAAGTATGCTATGAGCGAAGTAGATTTCCACTTTTATCGAGAGTTTGTGCGGGAAGATTTTATGACTGATAGGCAATACAAGGAGTTTATGCGCAGAGCTAAAACGATCGGCGTGAGAGTGGAGCAGAGCTTAGTAAGTTCGGTGTTTTAGTACATCAGGTCAATTGGGAATTTCTGTTTACGGGAATAGGATTGTAGGATTGGCTCCTATCTTTGATTGTTTCGGAAGTATTTTGTTGTTTTTGGCGTATTTCCGGTGCTATACTTGAAGTAAACGATGCGTAGAATGTCAAAAATAACAGGTTTTCTGCGGGTAAACGATGCATTGCTTCGAGTTGGTCTGTCAGGTCTGCAATACAAATACAGGCATCAACAACAAATTGCATACTTTATGAAGAAAAATTGAAAACAATGTTTCTAAAACCGTTACTTTTATGTAAAATAAGAGTAACGGTTTTTTGAAATGGAAAATAGTGATCAGATACTTGCAGGCTTGAAGAAAAGGAGAGACATATATGCAGGAACAGGAAAAACAAAGGATGGTACATCTGTTAATATTACTCGTTTACACGATTGGAACAGTCGTACTGTCTGGTGAAGCAATTCTGCTTAATTGGGATAAAGGTGCTGTAGTTTTGCTTTTTATCGGTGTTATTGTCTGCTGGATCATACATATCATGAATACGATATCGGAAGAGGTAAGGCTTTGGCTGTATATTACACTGATTATGCTGGAATTCTTTTTCTACGGAATACATGAAACAAGTATATTTGACATGGCACCATTAATGATTGTCATCATGATTTTGTTTTCTGTTACCGAAAAATACAGCGTTGTCCGTTATTGTATGGGCACATTTTATCTGACCCTGCTATATGATTTTATTTTTGTGATAGATAGAAATGAGGCGTTATCATCAGTTGTAATAACGAGAAGTGTGCTTCATGTAATATTAGTCTTTGTCGCAGGTAAGCTTGTCCGAATGGAAATGCAACGACGCAGTGATGAGAGAAAAGAAAGTGCGGAAAAGATTGCAAAATTAGAGGAGATAAATGGAAGAACAGAGGATTTTCTGACAAATGTCTCGCATGAGCTTCGAACTCCAATCAATGCGGTTACAGGTATTACAACCGTGATGCTCAACAACGAAGAAGACAAGAAAAAGCGAAGAGACCTGATGTCTATTCAGACTGCGGGACAGCGTCTTTTCAGGCAGATTGGCGATATTTTAGATTATACGGAATTAGATACTTCAAGGATGATCGTAAGTGAAGAACCATATATGATTACATCTTTGATCAATGACCTTATTGTTGATAATCGACTTTCGGGAAGAAATCGTGCACTGGAAGTGATTTTTGATATTGATGCCCAAATTCCATATGTTTTATTGGGAGATGCCCAAAAAATAAAAAAGATCTTATCGCATCTGATTGACAATGCCTACAAGTTTACAAAAAAAGGTGGCATGTATATCCGGGTAAACGCCTTAAGAAAAACATATGGAATCAATCTGTGTATACAGGTCAGTGATACCGGAATCGGAATGACACCGGAGGAAGTGAAAAAAATACGAACACAGTTCTACCAGTCGAATGCAGGAAGAAGTCGTCAGGCAGGCGGTCTGGGTTTGGGACTTTCGATTGTATATGGTATGGTTTCTGCCATGGAAGGTTTCCTTCAGATAGAAAGTACTGCGGGAAAGGGAACGACAGTATCCGTTAGTATTCCGCAGAAGATTTCTGATAACACGGCGTGTATGTTCGTCGAGAACAGGCAGAATTTATGTCTGGCGTGCTATCTGAAGCCCGAGAAATATGAGGTTCCGGAGATTCGACAATTCTATGATCAGATGATCGCTAATTTGGTGGAAGGAATTGATGTACCTTTACATAGAGCAAATAACATCAGTGAATTGAAGCATTTAGAATCACGGTATCAACTTACGCATTTATTCCTTGGAAAAGAAGAATATGAGGAAAATGGAGCATATCTTGAAGCATTGAGTCGGCAGGTAAATATTATTGTTATTGCCGATGATTCATTTTCATTACCCAAGTCAAGCGGCGTAAAGCTTATGAGAAAACCGTTCTATAGTCTGCCGATTGTTAATATGCTCGGGTTAGGAAGAGAGCAGGAAGATGAGGTATTTAAAGATAAATATATGATTTGTCCCGGGGTTCGCGTACTGGTTGTAGATGATGAACCAATGAATTTACTTGTTGCGAAAGGCGTGTTCAGGGATTATCAGATGGAGGTTACGACAGCAGATAGTGGAAGAAAAGCAATTGAAATATGCAGAACGCAGGATTTTGATCTGATATTTATGGATCATATGATGCCAGAGATGGATGGCGTGGAGACATTGAAGGTACTTCGGAAAAATAATGCCGCATTGGGTGTGACATGCAGTGTGATCGCATTCACGGCAAATGCGGTTAGCGGTGCCAGAGAAATGTTTCTTCAGGAAGGTTTTGATGAGTTTATTTCGAAACCAATCGAAACTATGGCTATGGAGAGAATCCTTCGCAAGGTGTTGCCCAAATCATCCATACAGTATGTAGATAAACATATCCATGTAGCGGATGATGAAGCAGATGACGGTGTGGAGATTGAAGAGAAACAGGAGGAGAAACAGGATCCGTTGAGTTTGCTGAAAGAATTTGGAATTGATACGGGACTTGGCATTTCGTATTGCATGGATGAGCGCTTTTACATAGAAATGCTACAGAAATTTGCGGATGATGCGCCAGAAAAAAGGAAGGCAATTGTTGATGCCTATGAAGGTGCTGATTGGGAAAAATATGCTATTTTTGTACATGCCCTTAAGAGTACCTCCAAGATGGTAGGAATTCTTACCTTGTCAGAAAAAGCCCGGGATATGGAGACTGCATCAAAACAAAGGGATATCGAATATGTAAATGCCCACCACCAGTCTCTGATAAATGATTATCAATTGGTAGCAGATAAAATCAATGAAGTATTAAAACAGGCACAGGATGTGAAAGGTGGTGAGAATATATGAATCCGGGAAAAATAATTGAAATGATCAAAGATCAAAATCGTAGCCGTCAGGAGCGAATGTTCATCCTTCTTGCAATGTGCGGTCAGATGGGTTTGTTTATTGGCACCTTAGTGAAGGCAATTGTGGGAGTGAACATGAAGAATGTACTTGCCATGTTGATTTCGTTTGTCATATTGCTTGGAATAACATATTTTTCACTCAGATTTCGAAAAATACAAAGAGGTGCAGAGCTAATTGCCGCGCTTGTCATTTTCTTTGTTTTGCCGCTTAATTTCATTTCCGGAGGGGGCATTTATGGAGGCGCCACCATCTGGTTTATTTTTGGTATCATTTTTGTGTGCCTGGTAGTTGAGAATAAAACAAAATATATCCTTCTGGCAAGTGGATTTTTCGTATGCTCGATATGTTATTTTATTGCGCTTTTTTTCCCGGAATGGGTGGTTACACCTCCGAAGAGTATCGCATATGTGGACTCATTTTCAACGTTTGTACTTGTAACAGGAATGATCTGTGGAATGATTCTGTTTCAAAATGCAATCTATCAGTCCGAGAATAAAATGACACAGGCACAGAAGAAGGAAATTGAAGAACTCAATCAGATGCAAAACAGATTCTTCTCCAGCATGAGTCACGAAATCAGAACTCCGATCAACACAATCATCGGATTAAATGAAATGATACTCAGAGAAGATGTATCGGATGAGGTCGCTTCAGATGCGAGAAGTATTCAGGGTGCAAGTAAAATGCTTCTGACACTGATCAATGACATTCTTGACATGTCAAAAATTGAATCCGGAAATATGGATATTGTGCCGGTTTCCTATGATTTTGGGGCGATGCTGTCGGATATCGTAAATATGATCTGGGTGCGTGCCAAAGAAAAGGGTCTGGAATTCCATGTGAATGTAGACCAGACCATGCCGTCTCAATTATATGGAGATGAAGTGAGAATTAAGCAAGTGCTGATTAATGTCCTGAACAATGCCGTGAAATATACGGCAGAGGGTTCGGTTACATTATCGATTCAGTGTAAGAATTCGGAAAATGGAAAAGCGCAGATCATTTATTCGATTGAAGATACAGGAATGGGAATCAAAAAGGAAAGTATTCCATTTCTGTTTACAGCATTTCGTCGTGTTGATCAAGCAAAAAATCGATACATTGAAGGAACCGGTTTGGGTCTTTCGATTGTAAAACAATTGGTGGACCTTATGCATGGCGAAATAGCTGTAAACAGTGTATACACAAAGGGTTCTACATTTGTCATTACGATTCCGCAGGATGTTGTCGGCAATGATGTAATTGGAGCAATCAATCTGGAAGAACGGCATTCCATGAATGCGAGAGCTCATTATAAACAAAGCTTTGAAGCGCCGAATGCAAGGGTTCTGATTGTTGATGACAATGAAGCGAATCTAATGGTTGCGGAGAAGCTTTTGCGTGATACCAAGGTAATGATTGATACAGCAACGAGTGGAGAAAAGTGTTTGGAAAAAACGGTCAGTTTCCATTATGATGTGATATTTATGGATCATTTAATGCCCGAGATGAGCGGAATAGAATGTCTGCATGAGGTTCGTAAGCAGACAGGAGGTCTGAATCAAAACACACCGGTTGTTGCACTCACGGCAAATGCAGGAAGTGAAAATCAGGCACTTTATCGAAGAGAGGGCTTTGACGGCTATCTTTTGAAGCCTGTAAGCGGATTACAGTTGGAAGCAGAACTGTTAAGACAGCTGCCACCGGAGCTGGTTGAGAAAACGAGAGATACAGAACAGACAGGAGTCGCAGCACCGGTTCTGGAGCATCATAATAAGATGTTTGTGATGATTTCGACAGATAGTGTGTGTGATTTGCCCAAAAATATCACGGAAAAATATCAAGTCGCTGTTATGCCGTATCGTGTAATTACAGAGGGAGGAGAATTTTTAGACGGCATTGAGACGGAAACGGATGGTATTGTATCTTACATTGAGGAAAAAGGTAAGACTGTGAAATCAGAAGCACCTCCGGTTGAGGAATATGAGAAATTCTTTGCGGAACAACTGACGAAGGCACAGGTTGTTATTCATATCTCTATGGCGAAAAAGATTAGTCTGGGATATGATAATGCAAGAGAAGCAGCAAAAGCATTTGATAATGTATTTGTAATTAATTCCAGACATCTTTCTTGCGGTATGGGAATATTGGTAATTCGTGCGGCAGAATATGCGGCGGAGGGAATGAAAGCAGAACAGATTATTCAGAAGATAAAAGCGCAGAGAAAACTGGTGAAAACAAGCTTTATTGTAGATAAAACAGATTTTCTTGCACGGGTTGGCAGAATTTCTGCGAAAATAGACTCGATCTGCAAGGCAATTATGCTGCATCCGGTAATTGTTTTGAAAAATAGTCTGCTAACGGTAGGAGCAATTCGAATCGGAACAAAAAAGCATGTCTGGGATAAATACATTGAAGCTGAGATGAAGACAATGAAATATGCGGACAAGAAACATTTGTTTATTGTCTTCGTGGGACTTTCTATGCAGGATTTACAGGAAATCAAACAAAAGGTCGAAAGCAAGTATTCGTTTGACCAAGTAATATTTCAAAAATCATCTCCCGCCATCTCTGCTAATTGCGGACCGGGTACCTTTGGTTTGATATATAGCATAAAAGAAGAGTAAAATACAAAATCGTTTTTAATACAAGAACGCAGAGGTGTATTTGATTTGGGAAAGGTAATAGGATAGATATGAAAAAATGGATAAAACGAATTGGAGCAGTAATTTGCATAATCGTCCTGATCATTTTGGTTCGTTATTGTATAATGAGCAGACTTTATGCGAGAATGACCTTTATCGGCCATGCAAGTGTGAAGATTAAAACAACTACAGGAAAAGTCATTTATATTGATCCGTATTTCCCGACAAAGTTTTCCTATAGAGAGCCGGCAGATTTTATTTTGGTCACTCATGGGCACAGTGATCATAACAACATGAGCTTGTGCACACAA
>JAQXMB010000096.1 GCA_029012425.1 bacterium
CAATCCTCTTTTTATGCTTTCTGGCTCCATTATAACAGCTGCCGTTTCCGATATCCACCAAATTAGTTTTCCACTTTGTATTGCAAATGTTAAAAATGTTAGCACACAAAAACCTCCGGGAGCTTCCCGGAGGTATGTGACCTGTACTATCATTTATTAATATGCCTGCGCATACAGCTTTAAGATATCTTTTTTGGTCGTAAATCTTGGATTCACCTGTATATTTCCGCTCTTCATCGCATCATCTGCCATCTGCTCGAACTGCTCACTGTTCACACCGACTTCACTGAGCGTTGCCGGAATTGAAAGCTCGTGATTCAGCACCCGAAGCTCTGCGGCAAGCATATCCGGTGTAAAAGCTACTTCTTCCTCCGGCTCGTTACAGATACATTCATAGATATATCTGTATTTTGCAGCTGCATCGTCCATATTAAACTCAACAACCGTCGGAAGCAGAATCGCATTTGCTACACCGTGCGGCACATCAAAAAAAGCACTCACCGGATGACTCATTGCATGCACATTTCCAAGTCTCGCATGAGAAAAGGCAATACCGGCAAATAGTGAGCCAACCATCATTGCTTCGCAGGCTGTAGGATTTGCTCTGTCGGCCACATAAGCTCTGATATTTCCTCCAATCAGTCGAAGCGCTTCCTTCGCAAAAATATCAGAAAACGGTGATGCTGCTTTGGAAATATATGCCTCTAACGCATGCACCATCGCATCTACACCACAGGCAGCTGCCGTCTTTTGCGGAACAGATGTAATCAGCTGCGGATCTAAAATCGCATATGTCGGCAATAAATGATTGCTTACCACGGTAAGCTTATAATTTCTGGAATGGTCCGTAATAACAGAAAAAGCCGTTACTTCCGAGCCGGTTCCCGCGGTTGTCGGAATCGCGATCATCGGAACAACCGGTCCCGGGACCTTTCCTCCGCCCTCGTAATCTACAATGCTGCCTCCATAAGTTGCAATGACAGCAACCGCTTTCGCCACATCAAGCGGTGAACCTCCGCCAAAAGCAACGATAAAATCTGCCTTACTTTTTTTGAAGCCCTCAGTTGCCTTCGCTACGGTTTCTGTACTCGGATTTCCCTCCGTCTCAGTAAAGCTCGCACTGTCAATACCTGCACTTTTTAGTGCATCCTGACATTTGGCAACCATTCCGATTTTATTCAGATGCGGTCCGGAAATAATATATGCCTTGCGTTTTTCCAGTTCCTTTGCAAGATCCGGGAGCAGGGATAAGCTTCCTGCCCCGACCTTGATATTTTGAGGAATTGAAAAAGAAAAACTGTTCATGTCTGTCACCTCTTTTACTTTGAAAGAGCCTCTACGGATGCCCGGATAATCTCAAAGGCTTCATCACAATCCTTCTTGTCAATGATAAGCGGCGGAACCATACGGATTGTATGTGCTCCGATGGTTGTAATCAAAAGATGTCTGTGTAAGCACTCATGCTTTACCTCAATTCCACTGATGGAATCATCAAACTCCACACCGACAAGAAGTCCCTGTCCGCGCACTTCCTTCACATGCGGAAGTTTTGCCAGCTTGCTCATAAAATACGCGCCCATCTTCGCTGCATTGCCTGCCAGATCACGGTCTAACAGTTCACCGATCTCTGCAAGCGCCGCTGCGCAGGAAACCGGATGTCCGCCGAAGGTTGTGCCGTGTGAACCTGCTGAAAATGCTTTTGCCACTTCCTCGGTCGCACAGATTGCGCCGATTGGCATTCCGCCTCCGAGTGCTTTTGCCATAGACACAATATCCGGCTTGATTCCATAGTTCATATAGCTCATCACCTTACCGGTTCGACACCATCCGGTCTGAACCTCGTCTATCAAAAGCAGCATGCCCTTTTCATCGCAAAATTGGCGAAGTCCGGTCATAAACTCCTGTGTTGCGGGATGAACACCACCCTCGCCCTGTACCGGCTCAATCATAATTGCAATCGTATTTTCTGTACAAGCATCCTTGAATGCTTTCAAATCATTATAGGGTGCATAAGAAAAACCATATGTCATCGGTCCAAATCCGACCTGGCATCCATTTCCGGGCTGCCCGGTTGCTGACATTGCACCGAAGGTACGCCCGTGGAAACCATTTTTGGCAGTCACAATGTGATATTTGTTCGGACCGTATTTTTCAATACCGTATTTACGAGCCATCTTAATCATGGCCTCATTTGCCTCTGTACCGGAGTTCTGGAAGAACACCTTATCCATTCCGATGGTTGTACAGATTTTTTCAGCCAATAACGCCTGCGGAATGGTATAAGGATAGTTAAAGGTGTGCATCACATCCTTTACCTGATCAATCACGGCATCGACAACATTGTCGTTACAGCTTCCGGCTGAGTTAACCGCAATACCGGCATAGAAATCCAGATACTTCTCTCCATTCTCATCGTACAAATACTGGTCTTTTGCCGTCTCACATATGAAGTCCATTCTCTCGTAGGTCTCAATCATATATTTACTTACTTTATCTTTGATATCCTGTGCAGATAATCCTGTGTCAATTAATCTCATCATATCCTCCTTCGCGAAGCTGGTTCGCTTTCTGTTATTTTGCTTCCGGTACTGTCTGAATCATATCAGCAGTAATCAGTCCTTTGATTATCAGGTACTGTTCGATTGTTTTTACACAATTCTCGATTCCCACTCGTTCGCTATTGAGCGTAAGATCATAATTGACAGGGTTCGTCCAATAGTTTCCATGTGTATAATATTTGTAATAGTCTGCTCTGTATTTATCCGTTCGTTCTATTGTCGCATTGGCAACCTCTTTGGTAACACCCATGTTTTCCATTGTCCGGTTCACACAGAACGCACGCGGAGCTTCGATATAGATGCTTACGACATTGGGTTTGTCTCTTAATACATAGTCTGCGCATTTTCCGACAATCACGCACGATTCCTTGTCAGCCAGCTCGCGGATAATCTGACTCTGGTATTCGAACAATTTATCATCCGATACAAACTTCTCATTTCTCGAAATATAATTTCTTGACCGGGGCAATCCTCTTAAAAAGCTTGTAAAACCACCGGTTTCTCTCATCTTTTCATTTACCTCATGAAATACATTTTCATCTAAACCGCTTAACTGACTTGCCAGAGTTAAAATACGGTTTTCATAACAGTGAATTCCAAGCTCTTTCGCAAGCTGCGATGCAATCACCTTTCCGCCGGTTCCAAATCCTCTTGCAAATGTTACTACAAATTTTTCCATCTGTTGCTGCCTCCTTTAACCTGCTAAATATCGACTTAAAAATTCACGGGTTCTGGGGTTCTTCGGATTGGTGAACAATTCGGAAGGTGCTGCATCTTCTGCAACATATCCGGAATCCATAAAAATGGTTCTTGTCGATACATCTCTGGCAAATGCCATCTCATGTGTCACAATAATCATTGTAAGTCCGGTCTTCGCCAGATCCTTCATAACATTTAACACCTCACCAACCATTTCCGGATCTAACGCAGAGGTAGGCTCATCGAATAATAGTACTTCCGGATTCATGCACAATGACCTTGCAATGGCAACTCTCTGTTTTTGACCTCCGGATAACTGTGCCGGCTTTGCATTGATGTAAGGTGCCATGCCAACATTTTTCAGGTTCGTAATAGCTCTGTGAAAGGCTTCCTCTTTTGACAGATGTAACACCTTCCTCGTACAGAGCATACAGTTTTCCAGTACGGTCATGTTATTGAATAAGTTAAAGGACTGGAACACCATGCCAACCTTTGAGCGGTATTCGTTTATGTCCTTTTGTACATCGCGTACTTCCTTATCATGATAAAGAATTTTTCCGGATGTCTGTTTCTCAAGCTTATTGATGCATCGAAGCAGGGTTGACTTTCCCGAGCCGGAGGAACCGACGATACAGATGATTTCTCCGGCAGCCACATCGATATCAATCTTTCTTAAGACTTCATGATCTCCAAATGATTTGCTCAGATCTTTGATTGAAATTACTGTCTCACTCATAGCGTTCCTCCTATTGGTTATCCATGTATTCGATTGCAAGTGCATAATCTGTCTTACCCTGCATCTTCTTCTCTATCAGCTTAAAGATCTTATCAAATACGAAGCACAATACAAAATAAATGACCGCAATCACAAGATAAGATTCAAAATATTTGTAATAGTTTCCGCCGACCGTCTTTGCTGCCATGAAAAGCTCCTGTACAGCGATAACATTCAATACAGATGTCATTTTTAAGTTTGTCAAAAAGGTATTTGCCATCTCAGGAATAATATTTTTGAAGGCCTGCGGAAGTACCACATACATCATTGTTTTAAAAGGTGACATTCCCATCGCCCAGGCGCCTTCCCTCTGACCAAGTTCGATGGATCCGATTCCGGCTCGTACCGTTTCTCCCATGTATGCTCCGGTATTTAATACGGTTACAATAATACCTGCGACTACCGGTGTCAGATTTTCAAATCCCATCTGACGAATACCGAAATACACAATCATCGCCTGCACAATCATCGGGGTATCCCGAAAGACTTCAACATAAACCGTAAAGATTGCTTTTACAAGTCGAATCAATGTCTTCTTGAAGATGTTGTCACCCTCATTTAACTTCATATCATTAATAATTCCTACAATATATCCCAGTACAAACCCAAGCAGTGTTCCGACCACTGCGATATACAGCGTAAGCCAGGTTCCTTTGATAAACATGCTTGAATACTTCTGTGCCAGAAAAACCATCCATTCAATTACATTCGTGGGATCCTCAAATATCATATCTCTACCTCACTTTTATCTATCTTTTCCCCCAGCTTACGCCGGAATCTCATTAGTTTGCAGCCGGCTGCTGGGTCAGTACGGTGCTCATCAATTCATCCATCTTTGCCTTGTCGTTCCAACCGATGGCATTCATTGCTTCCTGAATCTGATCTCTTAAAGCAGTGTCGTCTTTTCTTGTTGCGATACATACATTTACCATCTCATCATCACCGGTAAAACTATCACTTTCATCCAATTGGATAATTGTTAAATCATCATTGGTAAGTGCCGCTGACTGTGCGGTCGGAAGATCGACGATGCACACATCTGCGCTTCCGTTTGAGATTGCCATAAAGCATTCCGATGTCGTCTCAAAGTTTCCTGACTGCTCAGCGCCTTCAATCTGATCAAGAAGAGGAATCCAACCGGTTCCCAGCTGAGTTGTCACCTTACATCCGGTTCCTGCAAGATCTGAGAGTCCCTTCACGCCTTCATACTGACCGCCCTTCTTTACCACGATACAGTTATCTCTGTAATAGTAGGGATCGGTAAATGAATAAGATGCTTCTCTTTCTTTTGTCTTTCCCATACCTGCGATAATTGCATCATAATCTCCTGCGTCAAGTGAAATACCGATGGATGACCATTCCACCTTATGTACTTCAAGCTCCATTCCCATCTGCTCCGCAAGCTTCTGTGCTACCGCAACATCATAACCATATGCGTAATAGTCAGAACCAAAAATCTTTACCGCCTTGCTTCCGTCCGGTGTTGTATCTGCATCCTGTGTCCAGTTAAAGGGGGCATATGCACATTCCATTCCAACTCGTAACACTTTCTTTCCGTCTGCCGGTGCATCTGCTGTCTTAGACGCTGATGCGCCACATCCGGCCAATGTTGAAACTACCATTACTCCAATCAGTGCCAATGCTGCAAATGTTCTTTTTCTCATCTCAATTTCCTCCTCATACCTCTTGTTTCATTCGGCAAAAAAAATAGCGCCGGAGATTGTTTCTCTCCAGCGCCTTTGCTGATAGTCAGTATCTTATACTTCCAAATGACACTTTTCAACTTATATTATGCACAATCTAATTGTGTATTTTGCACAGTTTGCTATAAAAACATCAATCGTTTTACCAGAATACAGTTCACGAGATCCAAATATTCCATGGAATCATCGAGGCTGATTTCAAGTATCTCCTCAATTTTTTTCAAACGGTATTGCAAGGAATTTCGATGCACATACATCATCTCTGCCGTCTTTCCGATATTGAATCCGCACATATAATAATTCACAAGGGTATCAATCAGGAAAGAACCGTTTGCATTATCATACATCTCAAGCTTTTTTAACTTGTCATTACAATAATTCAGTATTTCCTGATGATTGCCACTGTTGAACATATACTTATAAATTCCCATGGAGCTTGCACTTAACACCTTCTTATTGGTTGGATTCGGCAGCAGCTCCTTCTTCGGAATTAAATTTTTTGCCTCCTGATAACTCTTACCGAAATCTGCCGGCTTCGTATAGGCAGCTCCAAGAATACAGGTGCTGTAAATCAATCCCTGAAAGGGTGTCCGATTATCCAACTCCTGCAACAGCTTCTCAATCTGATGCTCTGTTTCCTTATTTTCTGTCGCCTCAAACAGGAGCACAAACTTATTCAAAAAACGCATATACATCGGGCGTTTTTTCATGTGAATAACTTCGCGGTTGAGACAGTCTGTGTAATAGGCGTAAGTATGCTCATCCTGTTCGAGATTCACGCCATACTTCCGGTCAATCACAATAATTCCAACCCGATACGGCCGGTCAAATGTAAGGCCAAACTGCGCAGATATTTTTTCAATATACTTATCGTTTACCTCGTATCCAAACAGCAGGTTGTACAGATAATCCCCAGTTCGCTTGTTGCTGACATTTGTTTCAAGAATCAATTCGCCAATACTCTGCGCAATATCAACAAATGTTGCCCCCTCCCAACGAATGTAAAACAGAGCTAACTCTAATTCCTTTGCTTTTGCTATCATTTTATCCGGAATTGTCTCCTGATCCTCAACAACAGACAGCGCCAGTCCCGATATTCCAAGCTCGTTGAGTTCAATCATCGCCTCATATGCCTGCTCCATCGTAAAGCGAAGATGATCCACAACCAGCAATGCAAAATTGCCCGGATTCATATGATCCTTGTACGGTTTTGTCTGTACCATATAGGTCCAGGACACCATTCGTTCCAGCCCGCATTCGCCCGTCAGAAGTTCCATCCCATCAAGTCTTAAATTATATACATCTCTGCAAGTAATCATACCGTATCACCCGTTCCTAAATGTTCGTCTCCAATCATCAATTACCACGCCAAGAAATCCTCTGCTATCCTTGCTGGCGGATTTAACTGCATCAGTTTATTCTTAGCGAATCACAATGTCAATCATTCATAAGAAAAACCATCTTTTGTAAAGTGTGAACATTTTGGGGACTGTTCTGGTCACCTTCTTAGCTGTTTTGGGTGACTTGTTTCTACCTTTTGGGCTGTTCCAGTCACCTTTTCGGCTGTTTCGAGTGACTTGTTTCTGCCTTTTGGGCTGTTCCAGTCACCTTTTCGGCTGTTTAGGGTGACTTATTTCTGCCTTTTGGGCTGTTCCGGTCACCTTTTCGGCTGTTTCGAGTGACTTATTTCTGCCTTTTGGACTGTTCCGGTCACCTTCTTGGCTAATTTTGATTTACAGGTATGAGTGTCACATCATTTTTCTTGTGTTTTGACGAATATTTTCCAATATAATGTTTCAAATTAATTGCTGCGCGCAAGGTTTCGTCACACCATAGCGTAAGATACACACCAAGAACTCCGATATGAAATACTTGAATCAAAGTATATGACAGTGTGATCGTACAAATAGATCCGATGATCTGTGTATACAGCATCCATTTCGTATCCTTGTGTGCGCGGATTCCATTTCCCGCAATGATATTAAATGATTTTGAAAACATAATAACCGCTGTCATAATCAAAAACGGGGCTGCCATCTGAATCAGCTCTCGATCCTTCGTAAAGATTCCAAGAATCTGAGGGGAAAAGAATATCGCAATCACGAGAAATACAGAAATCATAACTACATTTACCAGGATGCAGCCCTTGATATATCCGTCAGCTTCCTCATAAGCTTCGGCTCCAATTTCCTGTCCGATCAGCGTCATTGCCGCTTTTCCGGTTCCGTTGTAAACCATATATAGAATGATTTCAATTCCAAAGGTGAGCGAATAGATCGCGGTCGCGCGATAGCTGATTCCATTGAGCAAAGATATCAGGACCATATTGGATGCATTCCAGAGAAAATATTCGAGCGCTGTGGGCACACTGATTTTTAAAATCTCCTGATAGATTCGAAACTGAATATCTCTTCCGGTTGAATAATTCCAACCAAATCGTGTTCTGTTTTTTACAAAGCAGAACACAAATAACCCTGCAAAAGAAATAAAATTCGAAACAACCGTTCCAATCGCAGCGCCTTCCATTCCAAGCGCCGGGAATCCGATTTTTCCAAAAATAAGCACATATGAAATCACCATATTAAACAGGACTTTGATCAAACCACAGACCATAACCGGCTTTGTCTCGCCTCTTCCCTGGAGATAGGCACTGATCGAGCTTTCCACACCAAGCCAGATTGCGGTAAATGAACAGATTTTGATATAGGGCACGCAGTATTCCAATAACACCTGATCTACATTAAAAAGCGCCAGAACTCCTTCTGTTCCAAAAAACCATATTGCAAACAATGCACAGGTAAGCACCGTACTATACCATGCATTGCTGAGTACATATCTGTTCATCTGTTTTTCTTTTTTTGCTCCGTACAGTCTCGAGCAGATAATGACAACACCGGATGCCAATGCCACCATCGTATCCATTGATGCAATAAACGGCGACTGCGATGCCCCCAATGCCGAGATATAGATACTGTCCATGTTTCCTAAAAATGCTTTATCCGTCAGTGACTGCAGCTGAAATACAATTCCTTGAATGACCATTGGCAGTGCAATTGCCCAGATTCGTTTGATCTTCTCCATATACTTTCTCATTTTCTCCGTTTCCTTTCTCATAGCACACTTATTAAATGTCCTTTAATAAGTGTTTATTTTTTTACCCGTTCCTTTGAACGGGTATTTTTATCAGCTATCATATTTTTACAATTCCTCAAAAAGTCCGAGCATCAGGTGATGAAGTCCCTTCAGATAAAGACGGTCCTCGTCTTCCGCATATATGAGTGTCGGCCGACGAAATTCGGGTAAAAGCTCCTCCAAATAATCTTTCAGATTTTTCATGTCATCTTTTGTAATTTCCTTACCGGAAAACACAATTGTCGGAACATCGACTACACTATAGATTGCCATCATCGCATCCTTAAGACAGGCATATCTGTCCTCGAGATTATGACAGGCATACTCCACTTCCCCCGCACAGCCATGTGCACCGGAAAGCACCCGGTTGTTAAGCACAATCGCACTTCCGATACATCCACGCGTCCAGATTACATGCGCGAAATCATCAAACAAATGGCTCTCTCCCATGGCAATGGCGTTGACATCATTTTCAAGTACTACCTCAATCGCAAGCTTTTCATAAATTTTATCTCGTATATTCACATTTTCCAATTTTCTGCAATACGGGAAATGCTTAATCTCTCCATCAACCGAGATTCCTGCAACACCAATGATTCCATTCAAAAGTAATGGATATTCCTGCTTGATTGCTTCAAGGAAATCAATGATATCCTCCACCGTCAGTTGCTCCGTCACCGGCATGCACCGTTCCATGACCTTCGTGCCGCAGTAATCATTCACCTGTACCATGAATTTCTCGATGCTGAGTATGGCACAGAAATAGTAGCGGAACTTGGGATTTATAAAATATACATTGCCCGGTCTTCCTCCGCTCGACTTTCCGGCAATTCCTGCAATTTCATTCAATTCCAGAAGATCATTCACTGCCTGAGATACGGTGGGGAAGGTAAGCTTAGATATCCTTGCCAGCTCTGCTTTTGATATCTGCCCATGCTCCCGAACCAGGTTTCGTATCAGCTTGGTATTATTGTTTCTTATCCAATCATTTCTTGCGGCTGTTTTTAACATAACTTGCTCTTTCTGTAACGAATGCATACCTTCACAGCTTCGATACAAATTTCTGTGGTAATCATCTTTGCTGGCAAAATCCAATCCACTTATTAAATCCTCTTTAATATCTATAGCATCTTTTTTTGTGATTGTCAATCCCTCGATTATTTTTCATTCCGTTCAAAAAAACCACCCTGTATACACAGGGTGGCGTGAATTACATCTGTATCAGTCCGGTCGGACGAGCTATTCAGTCTTCCAAAGTCCATGTAAGTTGCAGTATGCATAAACTGCTACCAGTGAATCGTCGTCTGTCAAAACGAACTGCGCAGAAGGCTTTTCTTCCGGCTTTAATACCTTTCTCTGCGCACCCTTTGCAGTTTCAATTGCAATCCACTCGATGTAATGTACATCTACCATCGGATGCTCTGTGGAACCGACTGTAACAGTAATCTTATTTCCTTCAATTGTAAAGACAGGAACATGCTTATCTGCCGCTCCGTCTGAGGTTCCGGGTACAAGCTCCTTCATCGGCTGTCCACAGCACATCATCGGAGCACCGGACTCCTTTACCATCTCTACCAGGTTTCCGCATTTCTCACACACAAAAAATTTCATCGATAAATCCCCCTTTATGTTTTATATCCGATACTTTTTGTATCGCATGAGTGTGCCACAACTATGGCTTCTACAGGTATTTTAACACAATATTCGTGTAATTTGAATTTTATTTACCATTTTTATATATCCGAAAGTTTTTTATTTAAATTCCACCGCCCGCTTATGCGGTGGAACTTAATCTCGCACAGTTTCTATTTTCTCTTTCATACAAACATGATACTGTTATCTCTCCTTCTGGCGGCAGTAGCAGGCGGCTATGAGCAAAGATATCCCCCGGTAACCGATAGCTGCTCACGCTTCGTCAATTGCCGGCAACAGCTTTGTCTCAATAAACTCGACACGATCAAAGATTCTCGGTTTAAAGGTTCCTGCGACTCCAACCGCAAGGTGTTTCTTTGGATTCACATAAATCACATTTCCTCCGTCACCGATTGCTGCAAAGGCATCCTTTTTTTCATCCGGTATCCACCATAAAAAACCGTATGACTGATTTCCGAACTGCTCGCCCAGCTTCTGATACGGTGTTGTCATCTGCCTGATCCATTCCTTGCTGACAATCCGCTTCTCCTGATAGCATCCGTCATGTGCAAGCATGATTCCTATTTTGGCTAAATCGGTCGCTGAAAGACTCAGACCCCAACCGGCAGTTACAACACCTCCCGGGTCGCAATACCACTCATGTTTTCTCGGCTTCTTATTCATCAGATAATCAAATTGGTCTTCCTTGCTGCAGTCACCGTGTGCAACGGTAGATGTAATTCCAAGCGGCTCAAAAAGATGTTGGTTGGCAAAATCGATGACTGTTTCTCCGGTCGCCTGCTCAATAATTCCGTTCATAATCTGAATACCGAGCGTTGCATACCTGAATTCTCCGGTGATACCCTTTCGTCCACCGAGTAAATCCAATGCTGCCTTCGTCCAATCATCACTTGTGCACACCTTCGTCCACGGTTCGGAACGATACTTATACGGTGCTGTCATCGTAAGCAGATGCCGGATCGTCACATCATAGATGGTCTTCTCGCCGCGCTTTACTGTATAATCCGGAAAAAATGATAACACCGGCTCATCGACACCTGCAATACAGCCAAGGTCAATTGCAATTCCTGTCAATAGCGCCACAATACTCTTGGTTACAGACATCACATTCAGTGCATCGTCTCCCGTATATCCGTGCCAATAATCTTGATAAATGATGGCGTTCTCTTTTATTACGGTAATCTCACAAATATTCGGTTCATTCTCTTCTACATAGGTATGGATTGTGTGATTTTTTGTCATTGTTTTTTTTCTCCTTATCAAACCATATAACTCTTACCGGTAAGTTCTCTAAGCAGTACTGACAAAGACCACGATAACCCCATTAAAAATTGATTTCAAGCCCCTTTTTTATAAAGATATAAGCCGGCTTGTATCATGACTTTTGAATATCGGGGAAATATTCCTGAACAGTTACATTCATTCCTAAACCATATTTTCCTTCAACCAGTTACGGACTATCCCTTGAAATTGTTCCGGTTGTTCAATCTGAAGGTTATGACCGGCTTTGTTGATGACGCAGTAGGTTGCATTCGGATAAATCTCCAGCAGCTTAAACTGATCCTTATAACCCACTTCTGTATCCTGCTTGCCGGTTATAATCAGGCAAGGCTTTGTAAACGGAGCTTCCAGCTCATCCACAGCAAAAGAGCACGCGCCCTCTAATACATGATTCAAGAAATGTTCATCCTGTATCTCCAGCGCAGGCACAATATCTCTTTTGTATGCCTCCCAAACCGGTTTTGTGAGACATACATTCATATATGTAAAGCTGTCATATTCTTCTTTTGTCAACGACTGTAAGAATTCCTCATCCCGTTCCATTACACATAGCGCTTCTGCCTGTCCGGTCCGATACCCCGGAAAAACAAGCGGACATAACATAATTACTGCCTTTACAAGTTCCGGATACTGATGCACAAAACCTCTTGTCAAATATCCGCCGTAAGACTCTCCGGCAAGTATAATTTCTGTTCCGATTACATCTTTTACAAAAAGAGCCAGAGCCTCCAACATGTCATCTGAGTTTTTTATCTCTCCGGCAACGGATTTCCCCATTCCCGGCAAGTCCATATATATACGCTGATAGGTCCGTGATGCATCCGCAAAAACCGGTTCAAATCCACCGGACATGATTCGTCTGTCCATTCCCCATCCATGTAAGAATAAAATCGGAGTTCCTTCTCCGATGATTTCATAATCAATTACAGTATCATTTGCAACATATTTTGCCATTATTACTGCTCCTCTCTTCTTCACGACTCAACCTACTTATGTTGCCTGCTTCCATTATGGCAGTGTCACCCTCAGACCGCTCCGATTTCCTGTCGGTGACTTGCTGTTCCTTCAGCCTCGACTCGATGTTGCCATGCATCCGTGGCAAACTGCCAGTGGCAGTTTGGTAGGTTCCTTTGCACACATACTCGGTCTCAATGATCTGCTCCATCGGAATTTTCATTCCGCTATCCATAAGGATGGTCTTCGTCAGCTCATCAATCTTCTTCACGCTTCCCACATCAGTCAGATACGCGCCGCCCGCTTTCTGACTATCCGGTTTAAAATAGGTGATGGACACGATTCGCCTTTCTGATAAATGCTGTGAGAGGTCATAAATCGTCTCATTGATTTTTGCAATCGCACTCTCATCAAGTGTCACCTGCGCATCCGTAACACGAGCCGTCTCTTCAATCGCCTCCTCATGTCCGGTGAGTGCAGCAAACGGTGCAAATTGCGCCGCTCTGTCATGCAACGACATATGTGCCCGCTCACTTGACTGATGATGCGGCAGATTGATGATATCATCGTATCTGTGGACATCCTTATAATACTCGCTCATGCCTTGTGACCTCCAATCTGCCCGTTTCTCTCTCTGGTCATGGCACCTTCCTCGAAATTCATGCCCTTTAGTATTGCATTTTTCCCGAATTTCTTCTGGATATCCAAAATCGCATGCTGCATGCTTCGCTCCTTTTCGAGTTCCCTCTGTTGCTCTCTATTCTTCTCCTCAAGTGCAGCATAATCCGTAAACAGATCCATCTGCTCATAGGAAGGCCTGTTTTCCACCTTGCTCTCCGGGACAACATTGGCTGCAGCAATCGTGATTCTTCGCACCAGCAAATCCCAGTTGATAATCCGGTCAAACAACTCTTCCACTGCCTTCATAATGATCTTGGTCGAAGATGTCGGTCCGGATAGATTGATCGTGCCATGCGCATGTTTTGGAACGCGTCTGCCATAACGGTCTGTGGTAACCTCTCCATGATATTTTTTCCTGATTTCCGGATCTGTCAGATTATCGATATCATAGCCAATCGTAAGCACCACCTGATCAGTAACCAGCTTCTTATCAACCAAGTCAAGCACAAGCAGATCCGTCATCTCTTTTACAATGAGTCTTGCCTTCTTCGCAGGATATGGTGATTTTAGCACCTGCCCGGAGCTGAGACTGTTTCTCTGCGGCCGGTAGGCTTTAATCTGTGCAATCGTCGTGGGCTCCCAGCCCCATGCATGGTCAATCAGAAGCTCTGCATTGATGCCAAAAAGCTTATATAAAAATGCTTCGTTATAATATTCATTCGGCTTTCCAAGTGAACATCTGGCAATATCTCCCATTGTATACAATCCATTTGCGTTCAGCTTCCTTGCATATCCCGGACCCACTCTCCAGAAATCGGTAAGCGGCACATGATTCCACAGCTGCTTGCGGTAGCTCGTCTCGTTAAGCTGTGCAATGCGAACACCATCTTTATCCGCCGGCATCTTTTTTGCCACAATATCCATCGCAATCTTGCACAGATACATATTGGTTCCGATTCCGGCAGTTGCTGTCACACCGGTTTCATGCAGGACATCCCGAATCATCTTCAGAGCCAGCTCATGTGCACTCATATGGTAAGTATTCAGGTATGCCGTCGCATCGATAAATACTTCGTCGACCGAATACACATGCATATCCTCCGGTGCGATATATCTCAGATAAATGTCAAAAATTCTCGTACTGTACTCCATGTAATACGCCATTCGAGGAACGGCTGCGATATAGGACACCTCCAACTCCGGAGATTGTTCCAGCTGTACGGCGTCAAACGATGCACCGGTAAATGCTCTCCCCGGTGCTTTTTCTTCTCGCTCAATATTTACTTCCTTCACACGCTGAACAACCTCAAACAGTCTCGGTCTTCCGGGAATTCCATACCGTTTTAATGAGGGCGAAACTGCTAAGCATATCGTCTTTTCGGTTCTCCCCGCATCAGCAACAACCAGGTTTGTCGTCAGCGGATCAAGTCCTCTCTCGATACATTCTACTGAGGCATAAAAAGATTTTAAATCGATTGCAATATAAGTTCTCTCTGTCAATTTTATGCCTCCCTTCAAAATCAGAATTGGGGATTTTTCCAGTAATTCCCCCTATATCTTGTAGTTGTAATCGAATGTATGTTCGTATATAATTGTAACAGATTCTCCCGACATTTTCAACCGGGAGCAGCTAAAATATGATTACCATTCAGCAGTTTTCTCAATCATGCAGCATCATTTCTGGTAAATTGCTCCAATTTTCAATTATAACAGCTTTGAAGGGAAGTGTAATCTATTATGAGTCAGGTTTTATCAAGAAATTCTCATGATTATCTACCCATGCAGATTGTCCCGGTCATTGCTTCTTTTAACGATGACGGGCAGATCAGGCCTCTTTATGTCGGCATCGATGGTGCGCGATACAAGGTGGATTCCTACTGGGTACGGCGAAGCTTTTCCAATCAGATTGAGTTTCACTGCAAGCTCATGATTGAAAATATGCTACGACCGATTATTATGACTTATTATTTGAACGAATGTATCTGGGCTATACCAAATCATTTAGAAAATCATTAGTTTCCGATTTTGTACAATTTATCAATAGATTTTCTTAAATACAAAAGTATATGATAGAGAACAAACGATAGCTTTGATTAGGAGAACTTGCTTTGAGTACACAGACTTTTACGACACTTTGTTATGTAGAGCAGGACGGGAAATACCTGATGCTGCATCGGACAAAGAAAGAAAACGATATGAATAAGGACAAATACATCGGAATTGGCGGGCACATCGAGCACGGTGAAACTCCGACCGAATGCATTGTGCGGGAGGCCATGGAAGAGACCGGGCTTCGCCTGATCAATCCGAGATTGCGTGGCCTTATCACTTTTGTCATAGATGATATTGACGAGTATACCTTTCTCTATACCTGTGATGAATTTGAGGGTGAACTTCGCAGCTGCAATGAAGGCGATTTAGAGTGGATTGACAAAAATCGTCTGAATGAATTGCCGCTATGGGAAGGGGATAAGGTATTTTTTGACCTACTCGATTCACAGCATACCTTCTTCTCCCTAAAACTCGTCTATGTTCATGGCAAACTGGTTGAAGTGAAGAAAGAGTAAGGATACGAAGAAAAATATGAAAACATCTCTGCCCGCTATTTCTTGAACTCTATGAAAAAAGTAATTCTTTGCTCGTTTTCATCACTGTATGCGCGGATGGTTCCGTTATGAAGCAGAACAAAAGTCTTACCATCAGCATCTGATTGCAGTCATACAGCAGTTCATACTGATTTCCTTTTATCTTCTCCATCAAACACCCTCACGCTCATTTGATGCAGATATTATAGCATATATAATCCTTAGAATCCTCTTTTTTTCAACCATTCATCCGTCTTTTGCTCGCGATCTTCTTTTTCACTTTTCTCATATCTGCCCAGCCTGCATTCATCTTCAATCTGACCGTCTGCCAGATAGACAATGCGGTCTGCCCTCGCTGCCACTTTTGCATCGTGAGTTACCAGAACGATGGTTGTACCTTCACGATGAATCTCGTTGAGCAGATCCATCACTTCACCGGTCGTTGAGCGGTTCAATGCGCCTGTCGGCTCGTCAGCAAAAAGAACCTTCGGGTTGTTCATGAGCGCTCTGCAAATAGCCGCCCGCTGAAGCTGTCCACCGGATACCTGATCAATCGCATGCTTTGCAACACTGCTGATTTCCATCTGTTTCATCAGCGCTTCTGCCTGTTCAACAATCTTATTTTTATCCTTTTTCTTTGCTTTCATCGCCGGAAGCATGATATTATCCTCAATCGACAGATTGTTTAACAGATATGAATGCTGGAAAATAAATCCCATGTTCTGAAGGCGCACGCGGCTCACCTCGTCTGCTGACAGGGATGTAATATCATTTCCGTCAAAAATCACTTTGCCTTCTGAGATGGTATCCATTCCGCTGATACTGTAGAGCAGTGTTGATTTACCGGAACCTGACTGACCCATGATGGCAACAAATTCTCCCTGATGCACCTCCATATCGATATCCTTCAGCACAACGGTCTGTGCACCGGTTTTTGAACCATATACTTTTGAAATCTTTTCTGCTTTGATCACTGTATTCATCTTCCTTCTCCTTTTTATTCCTGCATCAGCCTGACATCAGACTGTGTTTTTGTTGTTCGCACATAAACAGCTGTAATCATCAGCGCAAGCATCAGCAACGCAGCCGGACAAATCAGTAGATTCATCCAGACATTCCCGATGTACCTGAAATTGGCAATCGTCACTCCTGCCATCGATAACAGACCACCCACCAAAATTGCACCAATGGTGTTTGTCGTCAGGACACCCAGCACGATTCCAAGTGATGCCATCAGACCTACTTTTATCAGATACTGCTTTACCTGATCGCTTTCGTTAAAGCCTAACACCTGATACATCACAAAAGATTTCTGATGCTTTGCTCCGTGTAATTTGAGGAATAATACCACGATTAAAAGAATGATTATACCTACAACCATGACAACTCCGATTGCTGCTTTTTCAAAAGAATCAATGACGCTTCCAAAGGTCTGATAAGCGTATTCCTTGAGCGGAAGAGATTTTACGGAATCATACTTCCTATCGTAGTAAGCGGCAACCTCACTGATCTGCTCCGAATCTTTGCAATTAAAGAGTATGATAAAATTTTTTGCATCATCCGGCAGCTTACCTGCATATATTTTGGCCGTGTAACCGCCGCTTGTGATATCCTGATAAACACCACACACGGTATACGATTTACCGATATGATTTTCATACAAGGTAACAGAATCTCCCACACTTTTGCCAAGCTTCTTTGCATTCAGATAAGATAATGCCAGCTCCCCTTCTGTCTGCGGTGTTCTTCCCTCAATGCAGCTGGTTGAAAACTGATGATACTCACCCATTTCAACCTGAAGGCTTTCTTCTCCGTCAACGGTTGCAACATTATATTTACGAACCGCATAGACGCTGTAGTC
>JAQXMB010000097.1 GCA_029012425.1 bacterium
TGAAAAATGCATTGGGTAACTTTTCTACAACAACACCTTCTACTTCAATCACATCTGCTTTTGACATTTATTCATCCTCCATTAACAATCCTGTTATGATTCTTCGTTACTCTTCTTCGACGAGTGATAATATTTCCGGACCTTCTGCTGTTACAAGAACCGTATTCTCATAATGCGCTGACAACGATCCATCTTGCGTTACCACGGTCCACCCGTCAGGTTTCCAATCCACCGCGTAAGTTCCAATGTTGATCATCGGCTCAATTGCAAGCATCATTCCTTCGCGAAGCAACGGACCTCTGCGAAGCTTTCGATAATTTGGAATCTCCGGTTCCTCATGCATATGACTTCCGATTCCATGTCCGCACAGATCGCGAACAACTCCATAGCCAAACTGTTCTGCATAATCACCGATTGCATTTCCAATCTGGTGAAGGTGATTTCCTGCTTTTGCATACTGCACACCTTCGAAGAAGCTCTGCTTTGTTCTTTCTATTAACATTGCAGCTTCTTCACTAATCGGTCCGATTCCATGTGTTCTGGCTGCATCCGAATGATATCCCTTGTAAATAAGTCCCATATCAAGACTTACGATATCACCCTCTTGTATTATGCGGTATTTGCTTGGAATTCCATGTACCACTTCACTGTTTACAGATACACATACGCTTGCAGGATAGCCCTGATAATTCAAAAAAGAAGGAATACATCCATAGCTTCGAATCAACTCCTCGGCAATATGATCAATATCCCAGGTAGTCATTCCTGCCTTTAATTCTTTTTTTACTTCGTTGTGTACTCTGCCAAGAATCTTTCCAGCGATACGCATCAGTTCGATTTCCTGAGCATTCTTGATTGTTATCGGCATAAATTTACGCTCCAAGAATCTGTGTAATAGCCTCGAATACTGCCTCCATCGGCTGTGTTCCGTCCACAGATTTTAAGATATTCTGCTTTTTATAGTAATCAATCAGCGGCTGCGTCTGCTCATGATAAACCGTCAATCGTTTCTGTACGGTCTCCGGCTTGTCATCATCACGAAGAACGACTTCGCTTCCGCAACGGTCACAGATTCCTTCCACCTTTGTAGGAATGCTTACAACATGATAAGTAGCGCCGCAGCTTAAGCATGCGCGTCTTCCGGACATACGATTAACGATATTCTCATCCGGGACATCAACATCAATTTCATAATCCAGGCTCTGTCCGATTTTTTCAAGTGCAGCGTCAAGTGCCTGCGCCTGCGGAATTGTTCTGGGGAATCCGTCAAGAACGAATCCGTTCTTACAGTCATCCTGCTGGATACGATCCATAACAAGATCACAAGTCAACTCATCGGGAACAAGCAGTCCCTGATCCATATACTGCTTTGCCTTCTCACCAAGTGCTGTTCCGTTCTTAATATTCGCACGGAAAATGTCTCCGGTTGAGATATGGGGGATGGAATACTTGTCAGCAATCTGCTTTGCCTGTGTTCCCTTACCTGCACCGGGTGCGCCCAACATAATGATTTTCATTATTTGCTCCTCCTTTTTGATATTTCCATAAACCACCTATGGAGATACACCATTGGCATATCTCCATAATAGATTTCATGTTTAATTGCTTAAGAATCCTTTGTAATGACGAACAAGCATCTGTGACTCAATCTGCTTAATTGTCTCAACAACAACACCTACAATAATGATGATAGATGTTCCTGCGAATGATACGCTCGCATTAAATACTCCATTGAAGAAAATCGGAATAAATGCACAGATTGACAATCCGATTGCACCGATAAAAATGATATAACCTAAAATAGAATTCAGGTAATCACTGGTGGGCTTTCCGGGTCTGATACCGGGAATAAATCCACCCTGCTTCTTCATGTTGTCAGCAATCTCCAACGGATTAAATGTGATTGATGTATAGAAATATGCAAAAGCGATAATCAAAACAAGATAAATCACTAATCCGATGGTATATACCGGCTGAGACGGATCACACCAGTTTGACTGGTTCAAGGTCTTGATAATCTGTGAACCGATTCCGGTGCCATTGCCTTTTCCAAGCATGCTTGCGATGATTACAGGGAACTGCATAATTGACTGTGCAAAGATAATCGGAATAACACCGGCAGTATTTACCTTTAACGGAATATTGCTGCTCTGTCCGCCTACCTGCTTGCGGCCCTGAATCTTTCTTGAGTACTGAACAGGAATTCTGCGCTCTGCATTCTGAAGGATATCTACAAAAATAACCAGCAAAATGATGATTGCAACAATAACTACTGCTGCAAGTACTGCATTTGCAACCTTTTTACCCTGAACGAACTGCTGCCAGAGTGTACCAAGGTCATTGGGGATGCGTGATACGATATTGATTACCAATACGATAGAGATTCCGTTTCCGACTCCACGCTCGGTAATACGCTCACCAATCCACATAAGAACTGCCGAACCGGCTGTAAGGATTGCAACAATCTCAATTACGGTCCATGCATTATAGTCATATAACCAGCCGGATCTGCCAAAGCTGATTGCCATTGCAATTGACTGCATCAATGCAAGTCCTACGGTTACATAACGAGTAATTGCTGTAATCTTTTTACGACCGTCCTCACCATCTTTGTGCATTTCCTCAAGCTTGGGAATTGCAATTGTCATCAACTGCATGATGATGGATGATGTAATATACGGTGTGATGTTCAATGCGAAGATTGACATGTCAAGGAAAGAACCACCGGTGATTGCATCAAAGAAACTGAAAGCACCGCCAGTCTGGCTGGCGAACCATTCCTTGAACAGTTCACCATTGATTCCGGGTACCGGAACCTGACAGCCAATACGGATTACGATCAACATCAAGAATGTAAACAGCAATCGAACTCTGATGTCTTTAATCTTAAACGCATCTCGAAGTGTTCTTAACATTAGATCACCTCTGCTTTTCCACCAAGAGCTTCAATCTTTTCCTTGGCACTTGCACTAAATGCATCTACCTGGACAGTAAGCTTCTTAGTTAATTCTCCGTTTCCAAGAATTTTAACTCCATCTCTCGGATTGCTAACAATACCAGCCTCGATCAATGAAGCAACAGTTACAACTGCATCATTATCGAAACACTCTAAACGATCGATATTGATTGCAACGATTTCCTTTGTATTACGGTTCTTGAAGCCTCTCTTAGGAATTCGTCTGTATAACGGCATCTGGCCTCCCTCAAAACCGGGTCTGGGTGCTCCGGAACGAGCTTTCTGTCCCTTGTGTCCCTTGCCGGCAGTCTTGCCGTTACCTGAACCATGTCCACGGCCTCTTCTGAAATTATCGTTATGTGTTGAACCCTCAGCAGGTTTTAAATTTGATAAGTCCATGCTGACACCTCCTTATCTGCTATTAGATTTCTTCTACTTTTACATACGGTGCGACCTTGCGAAGCGCTCCGGCAGTTGCAGCGTTATTCGGCAGCTCAACTGACTTATTCAGCTTGGTCAGACCCAATGCTTCGATTGTTTTCTTGTTCTTCGGAAAGGCACCAATCGTAGACTTTACTAATGTTACTTTTACCTTATCTGCCATGACGATGTCCCTCCTTAGCCTACTACTTCTTCTACTGACTTATTACGAGCCTTAGCCACTTCTTCAGGTGACTTTAACTGGCTTAATGCATCGATGGTAGCAAGAACAACATTCTGCTTATTGTTTGATCCTAATGACTTTGTACGGATGTTCTTGATTCCTGCAAGCTCACATACGTTACGCGCAGGACCTCCAGCGATGATACCGGTACCTTCGATTGATCTCTTCAATAAAACAGATGCTCCGGTATGTTTTCCCATAATGTCATGTGTAATACTCTTGTTTTCATCTAACTTAACAGAAATAAGCTTCTTGGTAGCATCCTCTTTACCCTTACGGATTGCCTCAGGGATTTCGGCCGCTTTACCAATGCCTGCGCCAACATGTCCGTTGCCGTCGCCAACAACTACTAATGCAGAAAAGCGCATGTTTCGTCCACCTTTAACTACCTTTGTTACTCGCTTGATGGCTACAACTTTTTCTGTTAACTCTAATTGCTTAGCATCAATAATTTCGCGTTTCATGCAAATATTTCCTCCTTAATTAGAATGTTAACCCAGCTTCTCTTGCTGCATCAGC
>JAQXMB010000098.1 GCA_029012425.1 bacterium
GCGGTATGCGAAGCATATACTTCATCTCCGCGAGGTGCGCAGTCTCCGTTTCACTTCGGTCGGTGCAAAACCGGTGTCCACAGGACATCGTGCACCCTGCCGGAGGCTTTTGTCGTATAGGGGACGAAGTTTCCTATACGATGAAAAAAATCTGTATGCAGACATGTCTTACCATGTTACATACAGATTTTCTCATATACTTCTTTCCATATTCTTTCCGGCGCGGCTGAAATTCTTACAGTTTTGAAAGATTTGTGCCGATTCGGTTCCTTTTCCGTTCCGATGCGGCCTGTTGCAAACAGATACAAAGCAGGTTAATTCGACAGAAAAATGGAAAAGGTCGATCCCTCACCGGGTTTTGATGTCACTTTAATATATCCGCCCTCGGCAGATATTATTTCTCTGGCAAGATACAATCCGATGCCGACACCATCCTGTTGCGCCAGATCCTTCGAGCGATAAAAGCGGGTGAATATTTTCGACTGTTCCGCCTCAGAAATACCGATTCCCGTATCTGTCACATTGATTGCCGTAAACAGCTCATACGGCTTCACCGAAATCGTAACGCTTCCCTCATCGGTATATTTGATTGCATTATCCACAATATTGCCAACCGCCTCTGTCGTCCATTTGACATCCGCCATTGCATGGGCATCTGTCTCCTGTAAAATGAGCGCAATTTGTTTGTTTTGTGCTTTTGTCTCATACTCTTTACAGACACTTTCAAGCATCGGCTGTAAAGGTACCTTCTTTTCCGACAGCACCAGGATTCCGTTTTCCAGTCTTGACAGCTTCACAAGCGCATCAATCAAAAAGCGAAGCTTATTTGCCTGTCCGTATATCGCATCCACATTACTTCTCGCTGATTCAGCCAGCTCCTCCTCCTGAAGCAGTTCGCAGTACAGAAGCAGATTCGAAATCGGCGTCTTTGTCTGATGCGAGATATCTCCAATGAGTGATTTTATTTTTTCCTTTTCCCAGTTCACAGTCCGGGCAGACAACGCCGAAGCCGACAAAAAATGTGCGAACTTTGTCTCAATTGCAGACATTCGGCTTTCATCAAAGGTTTCGTCGGAAAAATCATCCTCCATGGCAGCGCGAAGCAATCGCTCCATTCCATCCATCACCCGTTTGCTTCTGTAGCAGCTTACAATTGCAACCGCAGCTGCTACCAATGCAACCGTCAATAAGATCCAAACTATGCTATCACTCATCCTGCTCCACCCATGTATATCCGATTCCATAGACGGTTTTGATATAATCTGCTGCTTCCAGCTTATCTCTCAACCGCTTTACAGTTACCGACAGCGCATTCTCATCCACATACAGCGCACCGTCTGTCCAGATACGGTCAACCAACATACTGCGGCTTAATGAGCGCCCCCGGTTTTCCACCAGAAGACGAAGCAGCTTCTGCTCGGTCTTACTAAGCTCCACCGGCGTATCCTTCACCAGAAAACGCATCTGTGTAAAATCAAACAGGAAATGATCGATTCGAATGGCGTCTTCTTTATTTTCCGTGTTTTGATTTTTCCGAAGCTGTGTATTGACTCTCGCCCGAAGAACTGCAAGGGAAAACGGTTTTGTCATGTAGTCATCCGCTCCGCATTCAAGTCCCTCTACAACATCCATATCCGTATCGTTGGCAGTAAGCATAATAACAGCTGTCCGGGGCGTGTGCTTCTTAATCTCACGCAATAATTCCAGACCACTGCCGTCCGGCAGATTGATATCAAGCAGCACCAGTGACACAGTCGCAAGCATCAGTTGTTCTCTCGCCATCTGCAGGTTCATACAGGAGATTACCCGTCTGTCCGGCGTCTGCAATGCCTTGCAGAGACCTTTATTCAATTCCTTATCATCCTCAACAATCAATATCTGTTCCATGGTGCTATCGTATCACACTCTGCTTTCATAGAGCAAGTACCATCTACTGTCCATAAGCAATGCGTATGATATCATCAATTCCTGCTTCTTCTATCGACACATCCTTAATCTGAGCCTTCGCAGACAATTCTTCAATCAGCTTTGCCGCTGTGACCGCAGCCTTCTCAAAACGATATTTTGCCATGTTAGCCTCGTGTGAAATCAGCTCACATTTCTCGTGCTCGGGCGCATACTCATCATAGTATTCAACGACCAGCGTTTTGTATGGTGCAATCCGGTTGACGATCTCCGTAAGATTTCCATCCTCCATCAGCCTGCCCTGATTGATAATAATCAGACGGTTGCAAAGCTGCTCAATATCAGCCAGATCGTGTGTCGTCAGAATAATCGTTGTACCGCGCTTCTCGTTAATTTCTTTTACGAACTTTCGAAGTGCATACTTCGATGTGATATCAAGTCCAATTGTCGGCTCATCGAGAAACAGCACATCCGGAGAATGAAGCATTGCAGCAACCAGATCTCCCTTCACACGCTGTCCGAGTGACATCTGACGCACCGGCTTGTCAAGCAGCTCCTTCACACCGAGAATCTCATCCATCACTTCAATTGTGTCTTCATACGCTGCCTTATCAATCCGGTAAATGTGACGCAGCAGCTCAAAGCTTTCTCCTAGTCGAAGGTCCCAGTTGAGCTGTGAGCGCTGGCCAAATACCACGCCAATATTTTTTACCACTTCTTTTCGATACTTTGTGATATCCCGGCCTCCTATGAGTATTTCTCCACTGCTTGGGGTGAGAATTCCCGACATCATTTTTATCGTCGTGCTTTTTCCCGCCCCGTTCGGTCCGATAAATCCGACAATCTCTCCCGGAGCAATTGAAAAATTCAAATCATCCACCGCGCGAAGCAGTGTACTCTCCCTCGTGAACAGCCCCTTGAATGCGCCCTTGAGCCCTTCTCCTTTTTTCAGCACGCGGTAATCCTTACATATATGATTTACTTCTATCATTACCTGTTTATCTTCCATACTCATCCCTCTTAATTTCCTGCGCTTTCATATTGTTTTAGTCCGATGTGAAATACACCCGCTGCCACCAGCATGGTAATGATTCCGACCAGCAGGGTCAGCCACACGGCTCCCGGTGAATGCACAATACTGTTTTCCACTCCCATCATCGCTGCTGCCGGATAATAGGATACCCAGCCGATGGGAATCAGATATGTGAGCACAAACTGCATGCTCTCCGGATACATCGAAAGCGGATACATGGTCGTCTTGTCAAAAATCTCCTGTGTAAACGGGCCGAAATCTGTTGTACTTTTTGTCCAAAATGTCGTTGTTCCAAGAAGAATATAGATTCCTCCGCGAATCAATGTCGCGCCAATCAGCAGCACCAACAGCAGCATCGCATTGGAAAGTGTCCAGTGGAACGAGATTTTACAGCATCCGTATGCAAACACGATGACACCCGGAATCAAATCTGTGAATCCCATAATATTCACATTCATAAAAAAGAACTGATAAATCACACTTAGCGGCCTTGTCAACAGACGATCAAACTCTCCCTCAACGACAACCCAGCCCATGAACCAGCCCTGAATGAAAAAAATCATGGAAAGTGCATGCGAAATCACGGAAAGACCATACAAAAACGCCAATTGTCCGTAATCCCAGCCGTTAATGCTTCCAAACTCCGATACCACAAACTGTATCGTGGCAAAACCTACCAAAAATTGAATCGGATTTGACAACAACCAGCCAATCATACTCGACGGATACTCCATCATCTGGAGAATTGCAACTCGAAGACAGGTTATTGACACATCCAAATAATACCAAATCTGTTTCAACAATCTCATCATATCAACCACCCTGAACCATTACTTTTCCGGTCACTCTCTTCTGTAAAAACAGAAAAAGAACTGCCAGCAACACGAACCATAAGAGCTGCACTTCCAAGCCTTTTACCAGCGTTTCGGTCGTATATTTTCCAATATAGATGTTTAGCGGAAGCTGATAGAGGTAGGCAAACGGAAGATACTCCAACACGCTTCTCAGCCAGTCCGGGAAAAACCAAAGCGGAATAATACTTCCCGACAGCAGACGAATGAGATGTTTCTTCACCTGAATCAGTGCATCCATATCAATCGCCCAGAATGCAATCATTCCAAACACTGCGGCAAGCAGCCAGTTTATCCAAAATCCCATAAAAAGACTGAGTAAAAACCACCAAAAGCTTGCAAGTGAAGCCGGTTTCGGTAATCCGGCAACCAGGCTTCCGATTACAAAAACCGGAATCAGGTTTTGAAATATTAATCCTGTCACTCCGGCCAAATCCTCCGCCAGAAAGGTACCGAAAATATTGATCGGACGCATCATATCGATTGCAATCGTTCCCTTCATCACACTCTGGGTAATTCTCCGCTCCACATTGGTGGTCAGAAGAATCGAAATCATGGATGAAACAACCGTATAGGTCAGCATCATATCCACGGTAACGCCCTGTACCTTTGTTGCACTGCCGAATAACGCCCTCCAGAAAAAGGTACCTGCAAGCATAATAATCGCCTGCATCAGGACATTCCCGTATACTTCAAATTTGTAGTGAAAGCTTCGTATAAGTCTTGTTCGATATACCTGTATGTATGCCTGTATATTTGTTTTTTTCATAAGAATCCACCTTTTATTACAATACATCCACCTTGGACTGATTCATCCAAGGTATGAACCGCCGGCACAAGTAGCATACCTTATCCAATCTTCACAGACTATGAATATCTTACAAAATACTATAAAAAAATGCCGCGCTTCGCTTTCCATTTTTTATCATGTATTAAAAAACGCCGCAAGCAAAGTGCGGCGTTCTTTTCCATTTCCATTTATGATGGAGGATTTAATACTGCTTCAATCTGCTCAATCAGTGTTTCCTTTTCCGGTGGCTTGAGCATATATCCCGCAGGATGCTTGTCAATCACT
>JAQXMB010000099.1 GCA_029012425.1 bacterium
GCGGAATCGGAAAGGAAGATGAAAATGAATGAAGAATACATGTTACGCGCGATCGAACTTGCAAAGCAAGGGTTGGGATATACCAACCCCAATCCCATGGTTGGCGCGGTAATTGTAAAAGACGGACGGATGATCGGCGAGGGATATCATCACCGGTGTGGAGAACTGCATGCTGAGCGAAATGCCTTTGCAAGCCTGAAAGAAAGTGCGCAGGGAGCTGATTTGTATGTAACATTGGAGCCATGCTGCCATTTTGGGCGCACAGCACCGTGTACGGATGCCATTATCGAGAACAAAATTGCAAGGGTTTTTATTGGATCGAAAGACCCAAATCCAAAAGTATCCGGTAAAGGAGCAAAGCTTCTTCGGGAACATGGAATTGAAGTGATTGAGGGTGTCTGCAAAGAAGCATGTGATGAATTGAATCCGGTCTTTTTTCACTATATTACAAAAGGGCGTCCGTATATTGTCATGAAATACGCCATGACAATTGATGGAAAGATAGCAACAAGAACAGGGAAAAGCAAGTGGATTACGGATGCCGCTGCAAGAAATCATGTGCATAAGTTACGCGCAGGATATGCAGCAATTCTATGCGGAATCGGAACGGTTCTGGCAGATGATCCCATGCTGAATGCGCGAATCCCGGATGCACATCAACCCCTGCGGATTGTTTTAGATTCAAAGCTTAGAATTCCGGTGAATGCGAATCTTGTGACGACTGCCGGAGAATATAAAACCCTGATTGTATGTGCCCACATGAATTCGAAAAAAGAAATCTTGGAAGCACATGGCTGTGAAGTACTTTGCCTGCCGGGTGCGGATGGAAAAGTTGACATACATGCACTCGTTGATGAATTAGGAAAACGGCAAATAGACAGTGTTCTGGTAGAAGGTGGAGGTGAGGTTCATGATGCATTTCGCCGGGCGGGACTTGTAGACCATGTATGCTGTTATCTTGCACCTAAAATATTCGGAGGAGCACAGGCGAAAACGCCTGTGGGAGGAATCGGAGTGAGCGAGACAAACGAGGCAATGCTTTTGACAAACCGGAAGCTGACTGTTTTCGGGAATGACCTTTTACTTGAATATGATTGCAGGGGAGGTGCTGAATGTTTACAGGAATTGTAGAAGAAGTCGGACATGTGGTGCATGTGATATCAGGGAGCACATCCGGAGAATTGCGTATCGGCGCAAAAACCGTGTTAGAGAACACGAAGGTGGGAGATTCCATCGCTGTGAATGGCGTTTGCCTGACGGTTACGAAGCTGTATAAAGACGGGTTTACAGCGGATGTCATGCCGGTGACACTGCGTCGGAGTAATCTTGGAAAACTAAACGGAGGTGATTTGGTAAATCTGGAACGAGCGATGGCTGCTGACGGACGATTTGGCGGACATATCGTTTCCGGGCATATTGACGGCATCGGTTATATCCACGAGATACACAAGGAAGGCAATGCATATTGGGTGACGATAGGTGCGCCCGGGGAAATATTGCGGCTCATTGTGGAAAAGGGACCCATCGCAATCGACGGCATCAGCCTGACCGTCGCAAAATTAGAAAAAGAAAGCTTTTCTGTTTCGATCATTCCACATACCGGCGAACAGACGATACTGCTGAAAAAAAGACCGGGTGACCCGGTAAATCTTGAGAACGATATCGTTGGAAAATATGTAGAAAAATTACTTCATTTGGAGCATAAAGAAGAAAAATCCGGGATCACAATGGAATTTCTACACGAACACGGATTTTAGGAAAGGAAGAGGGTAAACATGAGTAACAAGTTCAACACGATTCCCGAAGCGTTAGAAGCACTGCGCCAGGGAAAAATTATTATGTGCACGGACGATCCGGAGCGTGAGAATGAGGGTGATTTTATCTGTGCGGCGCAGTTCGCGACAACAGAGAATATTAATTTTATGGCAAAATACGGCCGCGGATTAATCTGTACACCGATGTCCGGTGAGATTGCGCATCGACTGAATTTACCACAGATGCTGGCAGAAAATACGGATAATCACAGTACGGCATTTACAGTATCGATTGACCACATCCATACGACAACCGGTATCAGTGCAGAGGAGCGGGGGTACACCTGCCGCATGTGCTGTGAGGAATCGACACAGCCGGATGACCTTCGTCGTCCGGGGCATGTATTTCCGTTGGTTGCGCGACACGGAGGCGTGATCGTACGGCCCGGTCACACCGAGGCGACAGTAGATTTATGTCGTCTGGCAGGATTGACAGAATGTGGAGTTTGCTGCGAAATCATGAGAGATGACGGAACGATGATGCGCACACCGGAATTGCTGGAGCTTAGCAAAGAGCATGGGCTGGTTTTCATCACAATAAAAGATCTTCAGGATTATCTACGCCGAAATGAAATGCATATGAAGAGAGAAGCATGCGCGAAGCTTCCTACCTGTTACGGAGATTTTCAAATCTATGGATATGTGAATGATATATCCGGTGAGCACCATGTTGCTTTGATTTGCGGAGATATCTCAGATGGTGAAAATGTGTTATGCAGAGTTCATTCCGAATGCCTGACCGGAGATGTGTTTGGGTCGGGAAGATGTGATTGCGGCGATCAGCTTCATACCGCGATGCAAATGATTCAGAAAGAAGGCAGAGGAATCATACTTTATATGCGACAGGAGGGACGCGGAATCGGACTTATCAATAAACTGAAAGCATATGAATTACAGGAACAGGGTAGAGACACGGTAGAAGCAAATGTGGAGCTTGGATTTGCACCGGATTTGCGTGAGTATTGGTCCGGAGCCCAGATACTTCAGGATCTGGGAGTGAAAACCCTGCGCTTATTAACAAATAATCCAAGCAAGGTGTATGGACTGGAAGGATTTCATTTTGAGATTGTGGAAAGAGTGCCGATAGAAATTGCCCCCGGCATCTTTGACAGAAAATATCTCAAAACAAAACAGGAAAAAATGGGACATATTTTTAATACCATTTCATTTGACAAATAAATAAAAGGAGAATAAAACGATGAACATTCACATGATTGAAGGAAAAGTAATTGCACCGGAAGGTATGAAGGTTGGCATCATTGCCTCAAGATTCAACAGCTTTATTGTCGAAAAGCTGTTGGAGGGAGCGGTTGACGGTCTGGTGCGGCACGGAGTGGAAGAACAAAATATTGATGCCTGCTGGGTTCCGGGTGCGTTCGAGATCCCGGTGGTAGCACAAAAAATGGCAATGTGCGGGAAGTACGATGCCGTGATTTGTGTTGGAGCAGTCATCCGTGGTTCCACATCTCACTATGAGCTTGTTGTCAACGAGACAACAAAAGGAATTGCGCAGGTTGGCATGAAGTCGGGAATTCCTGTCTTATTTGGTGTCATTGCGACTGAAAATATTGAACAGGCGATTGAACGATCAGGCTCAAAAGCAGGTAATAAAGGATATGAATGTGCATTGGGCGCGATTGAGATGGTCAATGTTATGCGAACGATGGAATAACTCTATCAGGGTTGAATAGCAACAAAAGAAGAATCTTCTTGACAAATAAGACCACAGGCAGTAGTCTATATGAAAGACCATTGTCTGTGGTCTTGTTGTTTATGGAGGTTTTAATGATGGAAATTCAATTAGGAGTAATAGAAGCAAAATATGCAGATATGATCTGGGAGCATGAACCCGTTACATCATCGGAACTGGTGAAAATGACAGCAATCGCATTTAACTGGAAGCGTACCACAGCTCATAATGTTTTAAGAAGACTGATTGATAAAGGGCTATTTCGCAATGACAATGGATTAGTTACAGCGGTTATTTCAAGGGAAGCATTCTATTCAAAACAAAGCCGGCAATATGTAGAGGATACCTTTGCAGGCTCGCTGCCGGCATTTATTGCAGCCTTTACACAGGACGCGAAGCTGACGCAGGAAGAGGCTGAAGAGATACGAAAAATGATTGATCAGGCGGAGGAAAAATGAGTATGGGAGACATTTTTTTCAAACTTTTTAACATGAGTATTACCGCCGGCTGGTTGATTCTTGCGGTGCTGTGTGTTCGCTTTCTGTTTCGAAAAATGCCAAAATGGATGAATTGTCTGCTATGGGGCGTTGTTGCGCTCAGACTACTGATGCCTTTTTCTGTCGAGAGCGCGTTTAGCTTGCAGCCCAGCTCGGAACCGATGAAATCCAGTGTGGTGGTGGAAGGGGTAGTAACGCCCTATGTACCGGCCGTAGATAGCAGATTACCTTTTATTGAGAACACCGTGAATCCGCTTCTTCGAGATGCCTTTGCATATGACAGAACGGATAGTGTTGCACCGATGCAGCTGTTTACACATATCGCAGGGGTCGTCTGGCTGGGTGGTATGATTGTTCTTTTGCTCCTCGCCTTGATTAGTATCGTCAGACTGATACTGCTGGTAAGAGAAGCGGTTTGTTACAGGGAACATGTATATCTGTGTGATGCTGTAAAGACTCCTTTTATTATGGGTGTTATCAGGCCCGGAATTTACCTTCCGTCTACTCTGTCTGAAGGTGAAATAAACTATATTCTTGCTCATGAAGAAGCGCATTTGAAAAGATTCGATCATTTGTGGAAACCGATTGGATATCTGATTTTATGTGTGTATTGGTTTCAGCCCTTGTGTTGGATTGCCTATATGCTGATGTGCAAGGATATCGAACTTGCCTGTGACGAAAAAGTAATAAAGGATATGAGCTTCGAGGATAAAAAGAATTATTCGAAGGTTTTATTGTCCTGCGCGACACAGAGACGATTTGTGATGCGCTGTCCGCTGGCATTCGGCGAGGTGGGAGTTAAGGAGCGTGTGAAGTCTGTGCTGAATTATAAGAAACCCGGCTTCTGGGCTGTGGTTTTAGCGGTTATGTTCTGCGCCGTTTTCGCGGTATGTTTTCTTACCAATCCTGCCACCTCAGTTGACGAACAACTGGCGGCATACATCGATTGTCAGATTGCGTCTCATTATCAGACAGATGAAACACTGGGTAATTTTTCTTGCTTAGACTGGCAAATGATTGGCAAAGAAAAAAATGGAAATCAAACCACTTTATATCTGTGGGTGATGTATGAGGAATTTAGCAAAGCACCGGAATTGAAAGTTGAAACAAGTGCACATGCGCTTACATCCATAACTGTTGAACGGGAGAATGAAAGCTATGATTTAGTCGAATATTGGGAACCGGAAGATGGCAGTTCCTATATGGATTCCATTAAGAAAAAGCTTCCAATGCGTTTATGGAACAAGGCAATACGGTCAGAGAACTGCTATGAGAAGCAGGCACAAGCGCTGGAGGAACTGGCAAAGGCGCATTATGAAAACATTGCACCACTCTCATTGAATGATGTGATTATGCTTTCACAAAAAGGATATGATTTGACCTGGGCTGATTTTGAGCAATATGATTATGTGGAAACCGGCTCCGGGTTATATATCCGGGTGTATAAAATCAATCAACAGTATGAGCTTTGGATTGGCGGCAGTGGTCCGGATTGTGCCCCGATGTACATTTATCTGTGTCTGGCAGACGATCGTGACACAAGAATCGATATCCGAGACGGCGGTGTCACAGAGTTTCTCTCAGCAATCCTTGCACTTTAAACAGAAACATGCTAAAATGATATGTAATGGGGAGCTTGCAAAAGCAGGCTGAGAGTAAGCTGTGTTGCTTAGACCCGCGAACCTGATTTGGGTAATTCCAACGTAGGGATACATAATGACTTCAATAATAGAGGATAGATATTTATAGAAGCTGTGTCGTATTTCCTACGGGCACAGCTTCTTTATATTTCA
>JAQXMB010000100.1 GCA_029012425.1 bacterium
GAAGGCATACCATACCTGTAATAATTCCTGGTATACACTTTTTGACGGAGGTCCCTGGGCTCCTTGGATTCCTTCAAAACAGAACACCCATGCTCCGGCAGCAAATGAAGCGGAGGACAGCGGAATTGTGGCAATCCCGCATCTGTCGCGAGATCTGATTGCCTGCTATGACGGAAACGGATCGAACTTCGGAACACACCCGCAGAATGTGCTTCGCGGAATGATTTACGATACAAAGACATGGGAGTATCCGTATCTGTATAATCTGATTGATCAGTATCGCAGTCTCGAGAAATATAACAACGGATATGCCTACAATATGATGTTTGTAGGACCCGGCTGGATGAACAAGATGGGTCGTTGGGAAGCTCCTTATGAGTTGCTCGAGAAATCCTATAGTGACGGATGTAAATATTATGGACAGTTAAAGAAGGAAGGCAAGCTGATTGACATGACGATGTCAGAGTTTGCGGATCATTATCGTCAAAAGAAGCATTATACGGAACCGGAGTGTGCTCTTTGGAGAGACATTCTTTACGGCTCTGACAAGCAGCTGTTCTGGTATTGTGATCCGTATATGAGAGCTTGTGTCAATATGGATCAGGGTGGCGCAATCGTAGATTTGCGTCCGTATGTTGCAAAACTGGAGTGGCCTGTAGGAATCGGAACGAAGCATGTACAGGATGCATCATATCCATTCCTGATTCAGGAGAAATATCGTGCAGGATATTTTACCCATTACGCAGGAGAGGGAACCATTCGAAGCGCCAAGCTCTCTTACAAGGGCGAGGAGGTTGACCTGTGTCTTTGCCGTACCAAGGCGCATTTTTCACAGGAGGGTAATACGAGAGTTCTTACCCTTGATCCGGTTGAGATTGTGTTCCGGGATCTGACTGTGAAGTTACAGACAAAAGAGTACTTCGAAGAGGGAAGCGGAAAGATCCGAATTGAGAGAACGATTCTTCAGATGAGCAACCCCAATGCAGAAGTGTATATCAATGAATATATGGTTGCCTGCTACGGAACAACCGAGTATCCCGAGGACATGACAGGAATCACTTTGTCTCTTGAGGGGGAAGAAAAGCAGGTGATTGACTATGCGTACAAGTGTCGAGAGGCAGCAGCAATTGGAGCAACAGAAGCAGTAGCTGTGATCCCTGCAATTGATACAAGAGTATCCATGACGGCATCGGATACATTGGCAGAGGGATATATTCGTGAAGGATATGCATTTTCACCGATGTTTACACTTGGATACAAAAAAAGAATCTCAGATCAGGAGGTATTTAGCACATGGCTCAATCTGGAAAAGGCAAATTAAATTACAGATGTCCACTCTGCTTTTTCAGAGATCTGGATATCGATATGTTTTACGACAAAGACAAAAAGGAGTATTATTGCCTGCGCTGTCAATATCATGGTGATGAAACGGATGTGTTGGCAAAAAATGAACTGATTCGCATGAAGTATGGCGCTATGTATCAACGGTTTGAAAAATTTGATTTCGATTAAGGGATAATCTATGGCCAAAAAGAAGAAAGATACGGTAGAATTCCGTTTTTATGAAATACCACAGGGAGAATCTGCTCTGATTTTGTGCGGAAGCAGCTGGCGGCGTGTATATGGACATGAGAATATGAATCTTCACTTTCATAATCTCATGGAGATCGGCATTTGCCGTGAGGGAGAAGGCATTATGTATATGGATGAAGAGCGAGTTCCGTATACGGGGGGATGTCTGACCGTGATACCGGAGAATTTTCCGCACATCACAATCAGTGCCGGTGAGGATGAAAATTTCTGGGAATATGTTTTTTTTGACTTAAAATCAATGGCAAACGCTGTATTTCCGGATAATCCTGTGTATCAGGAAGAGGTATTAAAGGTTTTAAACAAGAAGGGATTTTTGCTGGAACCCGGTGCAAACGAGACGCTTGTCATGTTGGTGAATGCAATTATTGCAGAAGAAAAAGAGGCCTTGCAGTTTGGAAATAAGATGATACATTACTATATCAAGGCTCTTGTCACCGAGCTTGTCCGCAGTAATAAGCATATGCCAAGCATCAGTGAATCGCGGGCGCGTGGAAGCAATATGGCTCAGATTGCGGCGGCGCTCTCATATATCAACGAAAATTATGCGGAGAAGATCAAGGCAAGCGATTTAGCGTCCATTTGCGGTATGAGCGAAACACACTTTCGCCGTGTGTTTGAGGAATACATACAGATGACTCCCATTGATTATGTGAATTTGTGCAGAATTCAAAAAGCATGCGAATTTATGCGAAAAACAAATGATTCCATGGATCTGATTGCGAGCAAATGCGGCTTTACGACAACCTCGACATTTAACCGCAATTTTAAGAAATTCCTTGAAACCTCACCGTATCAGTGGAAGATTAATCCCAGCAATTATGAGAACAAATTATTGAACTATCACATCTCCGCGTTAAAGGGATGGTAAAAAATGCGCGAAAAAGCCGTATATGTATGGATTTGGTTGAATTTGCATTTTTCCTAGCCGTTTCTGATTGCAATTCC